>NZ_CP014342.1:3116284-3474426 GCF_001618685.1 Geobacillus subterraneus
TTATCGACGCGGTATTCTACTTTACCAGCTTTGATTTCTTGCACCGCTTTCGCTACGTCAAACGTGACCGTGCCCGTTTTCGGGTTTGGCATTAACCCTTTCGGCCCTAAAATGCGGCCAAGTTTCCCGACTTCACCCATCATGTCCGGCGTGGCAACGACAACGTCGAAGTCAAACCAGCCTTGCTGGATTTTGTTGATATATTCCGTATCGCCGACATAGTCAGCGCCCGCTGCTTCTGCCTCTTTCGCTTTTTCCCCTTTCGCGAACACTAACACGCGCGCCACTTTCCCTGTGCCGTGCGGCAGGACGACAGCGCCGCGAATTTGTTGGTCCGCTTTTTTCGGGTCAACCCCTAAACGAAATGCGACTTCAACCGTCGCGTCAAACTTGGCGACGTTCGTTTTTTTCACGAGCTCGATCGCTTCAGCAACCGGATATGCTTTGAAGCGGTCAACGAGCTTCAACGCTTCTAAATACTTTTTCCCTCTTTTCGGCATGTCAAAGTCCTCCTTGATTGTGGTTTTAGCGGAAAAAACCTCCCACGATGAAACAGCCTTCACCTTTTCCAAAGGTAAATGACTCAGCGGAAAGCCGCCCTCTGAGGCGATCGATCCTTGATCCAATGAATAACTATCGCGTTTTTGCCCATGGAGAGAGAGGTTGCGGAATACGCAACCTCCTCGGACAACAAGCCGGCCTTAGTCTTCAATCACGATACCCATGCTGCGAGCCGTGCCTTCAACCATGCGCATGGCTGCTTCGATGCTCGCTGCATTCAAATCCGGCATTTTCAGCTCGGCAATCTCGCGCACTTTGTCGCGTTTGATCGTCGCTACTTTGTTGCGGTTCGGTTCGCCGGAGCCCGATTCGATGCCGGCCGCTTTTTTCAGCAATACAGCAGCTGGCGGCGTTTTCGTGATGAATGTAAATGAACGGTCTTCAAAAACCGTAATTTCAACCGGAATGATCAACCCTGCTTGGTCAGCGGTACGGGCATTAAACTCTTTACAAAACGCCATAATATTCACACCGGCTTGACCTAACGCAGGACCTACTGGCGGCGCCGGATTCGCTTTCCCTGCAGGAATTTGCAGTTTGACGATCTTGATTACTTTTTTCGCCACGAGACACACCTCCTTAAGTCCGTGATGTGGTAATAGGGGATTGCCCCTCCCACTCGTTCGGCTCCGATCTCATGAGCCGTTTCCATATCTCCCATTTCTGTTGAGAGGATCAGCGTATAAAACAAGTTTGCTCCCCTATACAAACACGTATAAGTTCATCGCCTATATGTCTCTGTCCAAGAGACATACTGACCTTTAAAATAGTATCACTTTTCAGTAGTGATTGCAAGTTCTTTTCCATTAGATTTTTTCGATTTGAGAAAACTCAAGCTCTACCCGCGTTTCGCGGCCAAACATATCGACAAGCAGTTTGACTTTATGTTTATCCGGATCAATCGCTTCAATTTTTCCGGTGAAGTTCGCAAACGGTCCTTCTTTAATTCGGACGGTCTCGTTTATCTCATAATCGACATCCACCTCAGCGAGAGGCATGCCCATCCGCTTCAAAATCATCTTCACTTCTTCCTCCATGAGCGGCGTCGGTTTCGAACCGGCCCCGCTCGAACCGACGAATCCGGTGACACCGGGTGTGTTGCGCACAACGTACCATGAATCGTCGGTCATGACCATTTCAACGAGCACATAACCGGGAAACACTTTCTTTTTCGTCGTTTTCCGCTTCCCGTTCTTAATGTCCGTTTCCGTCTCCTCTGGGACGACAACGCGGAAAATTTTATCTTGCATCCCCATCGATTCAACGCGTTTTTCCAAATTGGCTTTCACTTTATTTTCGTATCCTGAATATGTATGGACGACATACCAGTTTTTCTCCATCAGCGAGCCTCCCTAGGGCGGTTTTCATTTTTTATGCAAAACAAAAACCCGTTGCCGGGTTCCATACTCGTACGATTATCTTTCATTATAGCATATCATCCGCCCGCTTATTCAAACACAAGGCGAATTAACTGCGAAATGCCGAGATCAACAACGGCAAAAAAGACGGTGAAAAACGCCACCGTGGCCAACACAACCGCCGTGTAGTTGACTAACTCCTTTCGGCTTGGCCAACTTACCTTTTTCAATTCGCGTACGACTTCTTTCAAAAAGTTGGTTACTCGCTGCATCACTCGTACCTCCACGATCGCTCAAAACTGTCCCCATCGCTCACTTCGTTTCGCGATGGGCGGTATGCTTGTTGCATACTGGGCAAAATTTGTTGGCCGTCAAGCGCTCACCGAGGCGGCCGATCTGTTTTGTAGTTGTATAATTTCGGCTTCCGCATTGCGCGCAAGCCAACGTGACTTTTTGGCGCATAAACCTTTCACCGTTCCCGCAGGATGTCCATAAAAATTTATCATATCAATGTTTCTGCTGTCAACGCCATCTTTTGGTTCGCCCTCGCCGCAGGCCGGTGCGCCGCCTATAAGCTGATCTCTCGGTATTCTAAATACTTTTCGAGCTTCCGTTTGACGCGTTGCAAGGCGTTGTCGATCGATTTGACATGGCGGTTCAATTCTTCAGAAATCTCTTGGTACGAGCGCCCATCCAAATATAAAGCAAGCACTTTCCGCTCCAAGTCGCTCAGCAGCTCCGTCATCTTCAACTCGATATCGTCGACTTCCTCGCGGTTGACAATCAATTCTTCCGGGTCTGTCGCCTGCGCGCCGGACAACACATCCATGAGCGTCCGATCTGATTCGTCATCGTAAATGGGCTTGTCCAAGGAAACGTAAGAGTTGAGCGGAATGTGTTTTTGGCGGGTCGCCGTTTTAATGGCGGTGATCATTTGCCTTGTGATGCAAAGTTCTGCAAACGCTTTAAATGAAGAAAGCTTGTCCCCCTTAAAATCGCGGACTGCCTTATACAGCCCGATCATCCCCTCCTGCACGATATCTTCCCGATCGGCCCCGACTAAAAAGTACGAGCGGGCTTTGGCACGCACAAAGTTTTGGTATTTATGAATTAAAAAATCAAGCGCCTCCCCATCCCCTTTATGAACGAGTGCGACAAGTTGTTCATCCTCAAGCTGTTGATAGTCCCTTGCTTTGTCTACTTTGAAGCATTCCCCCACGCTGATCCCCCCGACCGCATCAATCGCTAACATTTATTATACAGTACAAATTTTTACAGCGTCAACCGCTCATTTTTGTCCTCTTCGCCATTTTTCAAAAATTTCGGCAACTCGGTCATTGAGCGGCATTTTCGAAATCGGGGTGCGCTGCTTGATATCCCGCAGTTTTTTGGAAATGTCCCGCTCGACTGCCTCGATTTCGTACAGCAGTTCGCGCGCCGATTTGCGCAAGGCGCCTTGGCTGAACACCGTCCATTGCTCCGTATAGTCAGACGTCGCTACATATACCTTTGTGCGTGCATTCATTAACGTTTTCGCCAACCGTTCAATCCGTTCGTCGGCTGTCTCATTTTCCTTTGTAAAAATGACGTCAAGATCGTAATTTTTATACTTTTTCTCGTTCCCTTGCACGAGGTGGGCGTCAAAAACGATGATGACATGATCCCCGGTGAACCCTTTGTAATCGGCCATTTTATCAATCAGCAAATCCCTTGCTGCGGCCAGATCGCCCTCTTCTTTTAACCGGCGCAGCGCCGGCCATGCCCCAATGATGTTATAGCCGTCAACAATCAAAATGTTCATCGGCTATTCCCCTAATGGATACCGCTTCCGGTACACCTCATACATGAGCAGGCTGGCGGCAACAGAAGCGTTAAGCGAGGTGACATGCCCGCGCATCGGCAGCCGGAATAGAAAATCACACTTTTCGAGCACTAAGCGACTAATGCCTTTTCCTTCGCTGCCGATCACAAGCGCCAGCGGCATCGTACCGTCAAGCGAACGATAGTCGTCTTTGGCGGCCGCATCGGTGCCGGCTACCCACACGCCCCGCTCTTTCAGCTCGTCGATCGTCCGCGCCAAGTTCGTCACGCGCGCAACCGGAACGTGCTCAATGGCTCCGGTTGACGCCTTCGCGACCGTTGGCGTCAGCCCGACCGAACGCCGCTTCGGGATGATGAGCCCATGCGCCCCCACCGCATCGGCCGTACGCATGATGGCGCCTAAATTATGCGGATCCTCGAGCTCGTCCAACACAAGGAAAAACGGCGCCTCCCCGCGTTCAGCGGCACGGGCGAATAAGTCATCCACCTCATAGTAGCGGTACGCCGCCGCTTGGGCGATGACCCCTTGGTGCGCCCCTTCGGCCATTTGATCGAGCTTGCGCTTCGGGACATATTGGACGAGCACGCCCCGCCGCTTCGCCCATTCGAGAACGGGCTCGACGGCGTGGCGCTGCGCCCCTTCGGCGATCCAAATTTTATTGATGTCGCGCCCAGATTTAAGCGCTTCAATGACCGGATTTCTGCCGATAATGTAATCCATCATTCCAACGCCCTTTCTTCCCTTTCAATAATGGCAAATGAACGATCGATTAGCTCATCGATTCGCCTTTCATCGTTCCTTAAAAAATGGTACCCGATTAATGCTTCAAACGCTGTACTATGCCGATACGTCTGGACATCCGTGTTTTTCGGGATCGTGCCGGATTTAGCGTTGCGGCCGCGGCGGACGATGGCTTTCTCCTCGTCGGTCAACGCGTCTTCATCAAGCAAAGCTAAAATGACTTTCGCCTGCGCCCGCGCTGACACATAGCGGATCGCCCGCCGATGCAGTTCATGCGGCCGAACGTTGCCGGTTGCAAGCAAATGGCGGCGCACATACACCTCGTAAACGGCGTCCCCCATATAAGCGAGCGCCAGGCCGTTTAATTGCTTCACATCATGGATCATCTCAAACCGTGCCATTGTTTACGATCCCCGTTTCCATCTCGTCCCCTGCGGCGTATCTTCCAAAATGATATTTTTCGCTTTCAGCTCGTCACGGATGCGGTCGGCTAAGGCAAAGTCACGGTTTTTCCGCGCTTCGTTGCGCTGGCGGATCAGCGCCTCAATTTCTTCGTCAAGCAGCTCTTCTTGTTTCAAAGTAAGGCCGAGCACATCCGCCAGCTGCTCAAACTCGCGCAAAAACGCATGAATGACGTTCTCAGACGTCGTTTTCTCCTGCAAATACAAGTTCGCTTGCTTGGCGAGTTCAAACAGGACAGCAATGCCGTTGGCGGTGTTGAAATCATCGTCCATTTCACGAATGAACGAGGCACGGACATCCGCAAGGCGCGAAAGCCACTCCTCATCGTTGTCGGTTAAGTTCGTGCTCGCTCCAAGCCGGTGCTGCAAGTTGCCGTATGCTGTCTTCAACCGTTCGAGCCCGCGCCGCGCGCTCTCAAGCAGCTCCTCGCTGTAGTTGATCGGGTGGCGGTAGTGCACCGACAGCATAAAGAAACGCAACACTTGCGGATCAATCTGCCGGATGATGTCATGAACGAGCACAAAATTGCCGAGCGACTTGGACATTTTTTCGTTGTTAATATTTAAATACCCATTGTGCAGCCAATATTTCGCAAACGGTTTGCCGGTCAGCGCCTCCGACTGGGCAATTTCGTTTTCATGGTGCGGAAACGTCAAGTCTTGGCCGCCGGCATGAATGTCGATCGTATCGCCTAAATATTTGCGCGCCATCGCCGAGCATTCGATATGCCAGCCGGGCCGCCCTTTCCCCCATGGGCTGTCCCAAGAAATCTCTCCTTCTTTGGCGGCTTTCCAAAGGGCAAAATCGAGCGGATCGTCTTTCTTTTCCCCCACTTCGATGCGCGCTCCCGCCTGCAGTTCGTCAATCGACTGGTGCGACAGTTTGCCATAGCCTTGAAACTTGCGCGTCCGATAGTATACGTCGCCGTCAACTTCGTACGCATACCCTTTATCAATAAGCGCTTGAATAAATTCGATAATCGTTCCGATATTTTCCGTCACGCGCGGATGGATATCCGCTTTTTTGCAGCCGAGCGCTTGAATGTCCTCAAAATACGCTTCAATAAACCGCTCCGCGATCGCCGGAACGCTCTCGCCGAGCTCGCGGGCAGCCTTGATCAGCTTATCATCCACATCCGTAAAGTTGGACACATATGTCACATCATAGCCGCGGAACTCCAAATAGCGGCGGATCGTGTCAAAGACGATGGCGGCGCGGGCATTGCCGATATGAATATAATTATAGACCGTCGGGCCGCAAACATACATTTTCACTTTGTTCGGCTCGAGCGGCTCAAACGTTTCCTTTGTCCGCGTCAGCGTATTATAAAGCCGGATGCTGCTCATATTCGTTCTTCCTTTCTTGGTGTTTCAATGCCTCAAGCTCGCTTTGCAGCCGGGCGATTTCGGCTTCAAGCTCCCGGAACCGGTCGGCGATCGGATCCGGCAAATCGGTATGGTTTAAATCTTTTCTCACCTTTACCCCATCGCGCACGACAACGCGGCCAGGGATGCCGACAACCGTCGAATTGGGCGGCACGTCTTTTAACACAACCGACCCTGCGCCGATCTTTGAGTTTTCCCCGATCGTAATCGAACCGAGCACTTTCGCGCCGGCAGCGATCAAACAGTTATCTTTAATCGTCGGATGGCGCTTCCCTTTTTCTTTTCCTGTCCCACCTAATGTAACCCCTTGATAGACAGTGACGTTGTCGCCGATTTCGCACGTCTCGCCGATGACCACTCCCATGCCGTGATCGATGAAAAAGCGGCGGCCGATTTTTGCGCCCGGATGGATTTCAATGCCGGTGAAAAAGCGGCTAATTTGCGAAATCAAACGGGCAAGAAAGAAAAATTTCCGTTTGTAAAGCGCATGGGCGATCCGGTGCGCCCAGATGGCATGCAACCCGGAATACGTTAAAATCACTTCCAAATAGCTTCTTGCTGCCGGGTCTTGTTCGAAAATGACTTCGATGTCTTCTTTTAATGTTTTAAACATAATGTCCTCCCTCCATCCCATTTGATGATGAATAGAAAAGCGTCTCTGTGCCGAAGACACAGAGACGCTTTTGGCGCGGTTCCACTCTGTTTAGCGAAACGGATGCGCCGTTTCGCTCGCTCGAGTCCGATAACGGAGATGCTCCGCTCCCCTCTACTGCAGAACGTCTCTGTTCCGGTTCGAAAGGAGGCTCCGAGGCGCATTTCAGACAACATCGGGCATAAACCGCTCCCAGCCAAGACGGTTCTCTCTGGAATGCCGATGTCACCTACTTCTCCTCGTCAACGCTTTATCATTATGTGTGCTTGTTCAACCGACAAACTTTGTATTATTATACCACAGCTGCAAAGCAAACGTGCATACAAGATCAACTAAAATTTTTCTTGCAGCGCCCGTTCGAGCCGTTCGATCACCTTTTGTTTGCCGAGCAGCTGAATGGCAAACGGCAGCTCCGGTCCGTGCGTTTGCCCGGTCACTGCGGCGCGGATCGGCATGAACAGCTTCTTCCCTTTTTGTCCAGTCGATTTTTGCACTGCTTTGATCGCTGCTTTAATCTCATCGGCCGTAAACGGTTCAAGCTCCCGCACGTTCGCTAAAAAGGCAGAAAGCACATCCGGCACTTGTTCTTCGGCGAGCACTTGGCGGGCTTCGTCTTCATATTCGACTTCTTCTTTAAAGAACAGCTCGGACAGCGGAACAATCTCCGCTCCGTAGCTCATTTGCTCTTGGTACAAGGCAATCAAATCGCGCGCCCATTGCCGCTGCTCATCGCTCATGTCTGCCGGCAGGCGCCCCGCTTTCACTAAATGCGGCAGCGCCAGCTCGACAAGCCGGTCGAGATCAAGCTTTTTGATATATTGATTGTTCATCCATGTCAGCTTTTTCGTATCAAACATCGACGGCGATTTCGACAGTCGGGCGACGTCAAAAATGCGGATCAGTTCGTCTTTCGTAAAAATTTCTTCTTCCCCTTCCGGCGACCAGCCAAGGAGGGCGAAAAAGTTGAACATCGCCTCCGGCAAATAGCCGAGTTCTTTATATTGCGACACAAACTGAATGATCGATTCATCGCGCTTGGACAGCTTTTTCCGCTGCTCGTTGACAATCAGCGTCAAATGGGCGAACTGCGGCGGCTCCCAACCGAAATATTCATACACCATGAGCTGTTTCGGCGTGTTGGACAAATGCTCCTCGCCGCGGAACACATGGCTGATTTCCATCAAATGGTCATCAATGACGACGGCAAAATTGTACGTCGGAATACCGTTCGCCTTCATAATGACCCAATCGCCGACGTCTTTCGACTCAAACGTCACGTTGCCGCGCACTAGATCGTTCACTTCGTACGTTTTCCCTTCCGGCACTTTCAGGCGGATCGTATACGGCTTCCCTTGGGCTTCAAGTTCAGCGACTTGCTCCGGCGTTAAATGGCGGCATTTGCCACTGTATTGCGGAGCGGCAATACCGGCCGCCCGCTGCTCCTCCCGTTCCCGCTCGAGCTCTTCCGGTGTGCAAAAACATTTGTACGCATGCCCTTGTTCGAGCAATTCGTTTACATACTTCCGGTAGATGTCTAGCCGCTCCGTCTGCCGATACGGCCCGTAGCCACCGTCTTTATCAACCGATTCATCATAATCAATGCCGAGCCATTGTAAGTTTTCAAGCTGCGACTCTTCGCCGCCTTCAACGTTCCGTTCAATATCCGTATCCTCGATGCGGACGACCATTTTTCCGCCGTGATGGCGGGCAAATAAATAGTTAAACAGCGCTGTCCGCGCCCCGCCGATATGCAAATGACCGGTCGGGCTCGGCGCATAGCGTACGCGCACGTCTTTTGCCATCGTCCAACCCCTCCACTTTCATCAAAAACTTGTGCTATTATTGTACCGTTTATCGCGGCAAAGTTCAAAACGGACAGCTCGCCTCATCAGCGCTGTGCCGTCGGACGCCGGCCTCTTCCGCTCGACGCCTTCACGCCCCGGCGGAAAAACACGAGGCCGGAACGCTTCCGGATCCGTCATGCTGCCACTTCCTAAGCGTCATCATATGGCATCGCAGCACCCTAATATTACGCCCCGCTCTTTTGCAGCAATACGACCGCCTGGGCGGCAATGCCTTCTTCGCGCCCAGTGAATCCCAGTTTTTCTGTCGTCGTCGCCTTCACATTCACTTGCGAACGCTCGGCTTCGAGCAGCCGGGCGATCATCGTCTTCATGTCCTCGATGTACGGCGCCATCTTCGGCTTTTGTGCGATAATGGTGCAGTCTGCATTAACTAGCGTATACCCTTCTTGCCGGACGAGCGCCCATACGTGCGCGAGCAACTCGGTTGAGTCAGCATCTTTATAGCGCGGATCCGTATCGGGAAAATGCCGTCCAATATCGCCGGCGCCAATCGCCCCAAGGCATGCATCCGCCACCGCGTGAAGCAGCACATCGGCATCGGAATGACCAAGCAGCCCTTTCTCATACGGAATATGTACGCCGCCGATAATGAGCGGACGCCCTTCAGCCAGTTGGTGGACGTCAAACCCTTGTCCAATGCGAAACATCTCTTCACCCCCATCTACTCCGCAATGCGGCTCGCCAAAATCGCCTCAGCAAATAAAAGATCTTCCGGGGTTGTCAGCTTAATGTTGCGATAGTCCCCTTCCAAGATTTTCACCGGCCTGCCGAGCCGTTCGACAAGGCTGGCATCATCTGTGCCGAGGTAACCGGCTTTTTTCGCCTCTTCGTGCGCTTCCATGATTAAAGACAGACGAAAAGCTTGTGGCGTTTGCACCGCCCACAAGCTGGAACGATCAATCGTCTGTTCGACAAACAAACCGCTCGCTTTTTTGATCGTGTCTTTCACCCGCACCGCCGGAATGGCCGCGCCGTATTGAACCGCGGCATCAGCCAGCTCATGCAAATGCCGGATGCGAACAAACGGACGGGCGCCGTCATGAATGAGGACAATCTCCCCGCCCTTCAGCACCTGCAATCCGTTATAAACGCTATGCTGCCGTTCCTGTCCGCCGTTGGCGAACGCCGCCACCTTTCGGATGCGGAAGCGCGAGAGCAGCTGCTCAAATCGGCTTCGCTCGGCCGGGTTGACGACAAGCACAATGCTGGTGCACCGCTCATCGCCATCGAACACTTTCAGCGTCCGGACGATGAGCGGCTCGCCGCCAAGTTCAATAAATTGCTTGTTCATGCCGGCGTTCATCCGCTTCCCTTGTCCGGCCGCCAATACGATCGCTTCGTAGTTCATTGGACGTTTCCCCTGTTCTTTTTACAGCGCCTTTTGCAGCAGTTTCAGTTTGGCAAAAATCATTCTCCCCGCAGATGTTTGTAACACGCTCGTGACCAAAACGTCAACCCGTTTGCCGATATATTCTTTGCCATCTTCAACAACGATCATTGTCCCATCATCCAAATAGGCGACACCTTGGTTATGCTCTTTCCCGTCTTTGATGACGTGCACGTTCAACTCTTCGCCCGGCAGCACGACCGGTTTGACGGCGTTCGCTAAATCGTTGATATTGAGGACGCGCACGTTTTGCAGCTCACACACTTTGTTTAAGTTGAAATCGTTCGTGACGACCACACCTTGGAGTTGTTTCGCCAACTTAACGAGCTTGCTGTCGACTTCTTGGACGTCACTAAAATCCGCTTCGTGAATCTCCACTTTCATCGCCATCTCTTTTTGGATGCGGTTTAAAATATCCAAACCACGGCGGCCGCGGTTTCGCTTTAGCACGTCGGAAGAATCAGCGATATGCTGGAGCTCCTCTAATACAAAACGGGGGATAACAAGCGGCCCTTCGAGAAACCCGGTTTGACAAATGTCTGCGATCCGCCCGTCAATGATGACGCTCGTATCTAAAATTTTTACCGCTCCGCCTTTCGGCGCTTCGTTTTCCACTTCTCCGCCTTTTTTCTTCGTCATTCGATTGGAAAGAGAAAATAAGTTCATCAGCTCATTCCGTTTC
This sequence comes from Geobacillus subterraneus, assembly GCF_001618685.1. Lineage (GTDB taxonomy): Bacteria > Bacillota > Bacilli > Bacillales > Anoxybacillaceae > Geobacillus > Geobacillus subterraneus. The sequence goes on from NZ_CP014342.1 coordinate 3,127,200, forward strand.
TTTAACCCAACGCGAAATCCTAAATAGCCAAGCAGCACGGTCAAAAAAATCGGCAACACCGTATTCAACACTTGAATGCGAAACGACTGCAACGGCATAACGACTAAAAACGCGATAATAAGACCAAAAATCAGCCCGATACTGCCAAAGAGCACGTCAGCGGCCGGCGCCTTTACCAGCGTTTCCTCAGCCCAACGGACCATATCGACGACATAATCGACAAGCCAAAACGTCAACAAAAAGAAAACAACCGCGCCTAACACCGCCAACGTATAGGAATTATTGACAAGCGGCATGTCGCTTACATTCAACAGCTCAAGCAAATCGGGCAAAAACATGGCCCCCAACGTTCCGCCCACCGCGAGAAAAAATAATTGTACAACGCGTTTGACCATCGGCTCATCTTCACCTCCCTACCTAACATTATAAACAGTTTCCAATGTTTGAAACCAATTGGAAGGCAATTTTTAACCATTTTTGAACATTTGACACCTACTTGTAATCATAAGCGACGGGTGCCCGTGCAGCGGGCCGATTTGCTTCAACCCCCACTATATTTCTTACGTCCATCTAGAGAAAAAGGTTCGGTCATTTGATTCGGTTTATAACATCGTATGCTCGAGCGCCTCGGCCACATGCGAAACACCGATCACGTTGACGCCTGCAGGCGGCTGCCAGCCAGTCAAATTGTTGTTCGGCACAATGACGCGGGAAAACCCTAATTTGACAGCCTCTTGCACGCGTTGTTCAATGCGGGAAACACGGCGCACCTCCCCGGTCAAGCCGACCTCACCGATAATGACATCGGCCGGGTTGGTTGGCCGATCGCGGAAACTCGAGGCGATGCTGACAGCGACCGCCAAATCGATGGCCGGTTCGTCAAGCTTTACCCCGCCAGCCACCTTCAAATAGGCGTCCTGGTTTTGCAACAGCAGACCGACCCGCTTTTCAAGCACGGCCATGAGCAGCGATACGCGGCTATGGTCGAGGCCGGTCGCCATCCGCCTTGGATTGCCGAAACTCGTCGGCGAAACGAGCGCCTGAATTTCAACGAGCACCGGGCGCGTCCCTTCCATCGCCGCGACAACCGTCGAGCCAGCCGCCCCGCGCGACCGCTCTTCCAAAAACACTTCCGACGGGTTTTCCACCTCTCGCAGCCCGATGTCACGCATTTCAAAAATGCCGATTTCATTCGTCGAACCGAAGCGGTTTTTCACCGCCCGCAAAATGCGGTACGTATGATGCCGTTCCCCTTCAAAATAAAGAACCGTATCGACCATATGCTCGAGCAGACGCGGCCCGGCGATCGCCCCTTCTTTCGTCACATGGCCGACAATGAAAATCGCGATGCCTTTCGTCTTGGCGATTTTCATCAGCTCAGCGGTGCACTCGCGCACTTGGGCGACGCTGCCCGGCGCCGACGTAATATCCGTCCGGTACACCGTCTGAATGGAATCGACAATCACACAGGCAGGCTGAATCGTTTCAATCGCTGCTACAATATATTCCAAATCCGCCTCCGCTAACACATACAGTTGATTGGACTCGGCATGGAGGCGCCCGGCGCGCAGCTTCACTTGCTTCACCGATTCCTCACCGGATATATACAACACCGTATGTCCGGCCGCGGCGAGCCGCGCTGATGTTTGCAGCAGTAACGTCGACTTGCCGATGCCGGGATCGCCGCCAATTAAGACAAGCGAGCCTTTGACGATTCCCCCGCCGAGCACGCGATTGAGCTCCGCACTGTTCGTTTCAATGCGCGGCTCTTGCGCCGCCGTAACGGCTGTAATCGGAACCGGTTTGGCCGGCCCCGATGGCTCAGAATGAAGAAACGCCCCGCGCGCAGCCGGTTTCGCTCGCTCAATTTCTTCAACGAACGAATTCCACGTTTGGCAGCCCGGACAGCGGCCGAGCCATTTGGCTGATTCATACCCACATTCTTGGCAAACAAATTTCGTTTTCTTTTTCACCATCCGTCTAACCCTTTCTACAACGGTTTCCATAGAAAAAAGGTATGGGCAGCAAGCTGCCGCATACCTTTTTTCTTTACACGACCGCCTGTTTCGACAACACAACAAACTCTCCATCCTTAACATCGACGGCGACTTTTTGCCCTTTGGCGATCGTGCCTTTCAATAATTCCTCAGACAAACGGTCCTCGATATGTTTTTGCAAGGCGCGGCGCAGCGGACGGGCACCGTATTCCGGATCAAACCCTTCGGCGGCAATTTTCTCAATGGCTGCCTCGGTCAGTTCAAGGTCAATATCTTGTTCTCTCAGCCGTTTCACAAGCGTATCGGCCATCAGGCGGACAATTTGTTTCAGATGGTCTTTTTCGAGCGAATGGAAGACGATAATTTCATCGATCCGGTTCAAAAACTCCGGACGGAACGCTTTTTTCAGTTCATCCATCACTTTGCTTTTCATGTCCTTATATTGCTGGTTCCCATCTTGAATGTTAAAGCCGACGTACTTGTTCCGTTTCAGCGCATCAGCGCCAACGTTGGACGTCATAATGATAATCGTGTTGCGGAAGTCGACCGTCCGCCCTTTCGAGTCGGTTAACCGCCCGTCTTCTAATACTTGCAGCAAAATGTTAAACACGTCTGGGTGCGCTTTTTCCATCTCATCCAACAGAACGACCGAGTATGGCTTGCGGCGCACTTTTTCGGTCAGCTGGCCGCCTTCTTCGTAGCCGACATACCCCGGCGGCGAACCGATGAGCCGCGATGTCGAGTGTTTTTCCATATACTCGGACATATCGATGCGAATGAGGGCATCTTCATCTCCAAACATTGCCTCGGCCAATGCACGGGCCAATTCCGTTTTCCCGACGCCGGTCGGGCCGAGGAAAATGAACGAACCGATCGGGCGTTTCGGGTCTTTGAGGCCAGCCCGGGCGCGGCGCACCGCTTTGGCCACCGCTTTGACCGCCTCGTCTTGGCCGACGACGCGCGAATGCAAAATTTCTTCCAGTTTCAACAGCCGCTCGGTTTCCGTCTCGGCCAGCTTCGATACCGGAATCCCGGTCCAACTCGAGACGACCGCGGCAATGTCTTCGACCGTCACTTCCAAATTTTCTTGGCCTTGTTTTTCTTTCCACGCACGTTTCGTTTCTTCAAGCTCTTCACGCAGCCGCTGCTCCATATCACGCAGCGACGCCGCTTTTTCAAATTCTTGGCTTTGCACGGCCGCATCTTTCTCTTTTCGCACTTCTTCAAGCTTTTGCTCCAGTTCTTTCAGTTTCGGCGGCGCCGTGAACGAACGGAGACGCACTTTCGAGCAAGCTTCATCAATCAAGTCGATCGCTTTATCCGGCAGGAACCGGTCGGTAATATACCGGTCGGAAAGTTTGACTGCCTGAATGATCGCCTCATCGGAAATCGAGACGCGATGATGCGCTTCATAGCGGTCGCGCAGCCCTTTTAAAATTTGGATTGATTCTTCCACCGTCGGCTCATCGACATGAATCGGCTGGAAGCGGCGCTCGAGCGCGGCATCTTTCTCGATGTATTTCCGATACTCATCAAGCGTTGTCGCGCCAATGCATTGCAGTTCCCCGCGCGCTAATGCCGGTTTTAAAATGTTCGACGCATCGATGGCCCCTTCGGCTCCGCCGGCGCCGATTAACGTATGAAGCTCATCGATGAACAAAATGATGTTACCCGCCTGGCGAATTTCGTCCATCACTTTTTTCAGCCGGTCTTCAAATTCGCCGCGGTATTTTGTCCCGGCGACAACCGTACCCATATCGAGCGTCATGACCCGTTTGTCGCGCAGCGTTTCCGGCACCTCGTTATTGACAATTTGCTGAGCCAATCCTTCGGCGATTGCTGTTTTCCCGACACCCGGCTCCCCGATCAGCACCGGGTTGTTTTTCGTCCGCCGGCTCAACACTTCAATGACACGCTGGATTTCTTTGCTCCGGCCGATGACCGGATCAAGCCGCCCTTCACGGGCGATCGCCGTTAAATCGCGGGCGAGGCTGTCAAGCGTCGGCGTGCTTACATGCGAGGCGCCTCCGCCGCCGTGCCCTGATACCGATTCATTGCTGCCGAGCAGCTGCAACACTTGTTGACGCGCCTTGTTCAAGCTCACCCCTAAGTTGTTCAACACGCGGGCCGCCACTCCTTCGCCCTCGCGGATCAGTCCAAGCAAAATATGTTCTGTGCCGACGTACGAATGACCGAGCTTCCGCGCTTCATCCATCGACAGCTCAATCACTTTTTTCGCCCGCGGCGTGTAGTGAATCGTGTGCGATACCTCGCTGCCGCGGCCGATGAGCGACTCAACTTCTTTCTGAATTTTATCCGGGCCAAGTCCGAGCGCCATGAGCGCTTTAGCAGCGATCCCTTCGCCTTCGCGGATCAGTCCGAGCAAAATGTGTTCCGTGCCAATATTGTTATGGCCAAGGCGAATGGCTTCTTCCTGCGCCAACGCCAGCACCTTTTGCGCCCGTTCCGTGAATCTGCCAAACATCATCGTTCATCACCCTCCATCTTTCTTCGTTCTTCCATCTTTAAACGTTCCCGAATTAACGCCGCCCGGCGGACATCCCGTTCCTCAGGGCGAAGCGCCCCGCCGGCATATTGCTGCAGAAAACCTGGCTGCGTTAAAATCATCAGTTCATTTAAAATGTTGCGCGGGATGTTTTTGATATATCCTAAATCGATCCCTAAACGCACATCTGACAAACATTGTGCCGCCTCTTTCGACTCGATGACGCGGCAGTTGGCCAATATGCCGTATGAACGGAACACCTTGTCTTCTAATTGTATGCCTAAAGTTTTCACTAATGCCTGACGGGCCGCTCTTTCTTGGGCGATCAGCTGCTGAACGATCGTATGCAAATCAGCGACAATGTCCTCTTCCGACTTTCCAAGCGTAAGCTGGTTGGAGATTTGGAATATATTCCCCAACGCCTCACTTCCTTCCCCGTATGTCCCGCGGACGACAAGTCCGAGCTGGTTGATGGCAGGGATAATGCGATTGATCTGTTGCGTCAATACGAGCGCCGGAAGATGCATCATCACAGACGCCCGCAGTCCCGTTCCGACATTGGTGGGGCAGCTCGTTAAATAACCAAGGCGCTCATCAAAGGCATAGTTGACGTGCCCTTCAATCCAATCGTCCAATCCACTCGCCGCCTCGAGCGCCTCAGCAAGCTGCAGCCCTGGAAATAAGCATTGGATGCGGATATGATCTTCTTCATTGATCATGATGCTAATTTCTTCATTTTCCGAAAGCAGGCAGGCGCCAAACGGGGAATCTTCCGCCAAATGCGGACTAATTAAGTGCTTTTCTACTAATACCCGTTTTTCAATCGGCTGAAGCTCCGACATTTTCAGCAGCTCAAAGCGGCCTGCCCCCCCGTATGAACGATGGGCAAACGTTCGTTCAAACAGAGCGACGATTTGTTTTGCTTCCTCGCTGTTAAACAGCGTCGGGAAGCGGAAATCAACAATATTGCGAGCCAGCCGGATGCGGCTGCTCAAAACGATGTCCGAATCTGGTCCCTCTTGGCTCATCCAAGAGCTGACCGCCGTATTGAAAAACTTCTCAAACGACATACCGCTACATCTCCCCCTCTCCGCGTTGGCGAAGTTCGTCCTCTAAAGAGCGGATTTGATCGCGCACTTCGGCTGCCCGTTCAAACTCCTCGCGGGCGACCAGCTCTTGAAGCTTTTGCTTCAGCAAAGCAAGCTGCTTGCGCAAATGGAGAACGCCGCCTTTTCGCTTCGGGATTTTCCCTGAGTGGGCGGTATTTCCGCTATGAAGCCGTTTCAAAATCGGCGGCAAGTAGCGGGCAAACGTCCGATAACAGTCCGCACAGCCGAACCGTCCAATTTGCGTGAACTGATGATACGTCATTTTGCACGTCTCACATTGAAGCAAATCCGGATTCGGAAACGCGTTCGCCGTCACTTCTTTCATCGGGGCTTGGAAGTTGAGCAGCCCTGCTAACAGGTTATTGAGCGGAAAGTCATCATTGCCATAGAGCATAAACATATGCCCATGCTCTTTGGCACACTGTTCACAAAGATGGAATTCCGTTTTTTCTCCATTGACAATTTTCGTAAAATGCATCGTCGCCGGTCGCTGCTTGCATTCTTGACAAATCAACGTCTCCCCCTCCCCTACTTGTACTTCAGCGACGTCAACATCGCCTTTAACATGCGCGCCCGCAGTTCATCCCGCTCGGGCAAGCCAATGTATAAAACGGAGCGGTCCATCACGCTTAACATCATTTTCGCCTCCCGCTCCGAAATCACCTTTTCTTCAACAAGACGTTTTACCACATCTTCAGCATTCGACTGGCTAATGCGGTGGCCAATGAGCTCGAGCAGCTGATCAATGAGCTGGGCCTCGCTTTTCGTCTTCACTTTCATGATGCGGATATATCCGCCGCCACCGCGCTTACTCTCGACGATATATCCTCTCTCAAGCGTAAACCGCGTATTGATGACATAGTTAATTTGCGATGGAACACATTGAAACTTATTAGCGATCTCGCTTCGTTTAATTTCCACGATATCTTGGTCGCTCATATTGAGTACTTGCTTTAAATATTGCTCAATAATGTCGGAAATGTTGGGCACTCTACCTCCCACCTTCCTCACAACCGAGCTGCTTGGCGATGAAACCAGCTGCCATCCAGTAACAGATGGCCTATAGAGAGAAACCGGCATCATCGCCTTCTTGTTGACTTTGACTATATTTGACCTTACTTTTACTATATAATGTATGATGAAAAATTGCAAGAGTTACGGGAGAAGTCAAACTAACTATAGAATATCCGTTTTTTCAGCTAACGAAACATCAGCCTGCTGATAAACGAAAAAGCACGTCTTTTTTCCTAAAGGAAAAGACGTGCTTCTTTGTTTGGCCTAGCAGCGACCTACTCTTGCAGGGGCGCTGGCCCCAACTACCATCGGCGCTGGAGAGCTTAACTTCCGTGTTCGGGATGGGAACGGGTGTTTCCTCTCCGCTATCACCACTAGGCGATATAATGTTGTGGGATCATTCCCTCAAAACTAGATAACCGTGTGGGGGAAGAAGCCGCGGCGCTTCCGCTTTTTGTCTAGCTCCGGCCGCCATCGGCTCGCGACGCTTCGGTCCTGCTGCGGCGGCGACACATTGCATACGCTCCTGTGACACCACCCACGCAGAACCAAGCTTTGCTTGGTTCGAGCCTCCTCGCAGGCCCTCCAGCGCGTTTCGCCGGTAGGCAGGCGGCCTCTGCTTTTCTAGGTTAAGCCCTCGATCGATTAGTATCCGTCAGCTCCACGTGTCGCCACGCTTCCACCTCGGACCTATCGACCTCGTCATCTTCGAGGGATCTTACTCGCCTAACGCGATGGGAAATCTCATCTTGAGGGGGGCTTCACGCTTAGATGCTTTCAGCGCTTATCCCGTCCGCACATAGCTACCCAGCGGTGCCCCTGGCGGGACAACTGGTACACCAGCGGTGCGTCCATCCCGGTCCTCTCGTACTAAGGACAGCTCCTCTCAAATTTCCTGCGCCCGCGACGGATAGGGACCGAACTGTCTCACGACGTTCTGAACCCAGCTCGCGTACCGCTTTAATGGGCGAACAGCCCAACCCTTGGGACCGACTACAGCCCCAGGATGCGATGAGCCGACATCGAGGTGCCAAACCTCCCCGTCGATGTGGACTCTTGGGGGAGATCAGCCTGTTATCCCCGGGGTAGCTTTTATCCGTTGAGCGATGGCCCTTCCATGCGGAACCACCGGATCACTAAGCCCGACTTTCGTCCCTGCTCGACCTGTCCGTCTCGCAGTCAAGCTCCCTTGTGCCTTTGCACTCTCCGAATGATTTCCAACCATTCTGAGGGAACCTTTGGGCGCCTCCGTTACCTTTTGGGAGGCGACCGCCCCAGTCAAACTGCCCACCTGACACTGTCTCCCACCCCGCTAAGGGGTGCGGGTTAGAATTTCAATACCGCCAGGGTGGTATCCCACCGACGCCTCCACCGAAGCTGGCGCTCCGGCTTCTCAGGCTCCCACCTATCCTGTACAAGCGATACCAAAATTCCATATCAGGCTGCAGTAAAGCTCCACGGGGTCTTTCCGTCCTGTCGCGGGTAACCTGCATCTTCACAGGTAGTATAATTTCACCGGGTCTCTCGTTGAGACAGTGCCCAAGTCGTTACACCTTTCGTGCGGGTCGGAACTTACCCGACAAGGAATTTCGCTACCTTAGGACCGTTATAGTTACGGCCGCCGTTTACTGGGGCTTCGGTTCGCACCTTCGCTTGCGCTAAGCGCTCCCCTTAACCTTCCAGCACCGGGCAGGTGTCAGCCCCTATACTTCGCCTTTCGGCTTCGCAGAGACCTGTGTTTTTGATAAACAGTCGCTTGGGCCTTTTCACTGCGGCTCTTCCAGGCTCTTCACCCGAAAGAGCACCCCTTCTCCCGAAGTTACGGGGTCATTTTGCCGAGTTCCTTAACGAGAGTTCTCCCGCGCGCCTTAGGATTCTCTCCTCGCCTACCTGTGTCGGTTTGCGGTACGGGCACCTCTTCCCTCGCTAGAGGCTTTTCTTGGCAGTGTGAAATCAGGGACTTCCGGATCGAATCCGTCGCCATCACAGCTTAGCCTTACGGCCAGCGGATTTGCCTACTGGCCAGCCTCACTGCTTGGACAGGCTCTTCCAGCCGCCTGCTCACCCTATCCTCCTGCGTCCCCCCATCGCTCAAACGGGAAGGAGGTGGTACAGGAATCTCCACCTGTTGTCCATCACCTACGCCTTTCGGCCTCGGCTTAGGTCCCGACTAACCCTGAGCGGACGAACCTTCCTCAGGAACCCTTAGGCTTTCGGCGCAGAGGATTCTCACCTCTGTTTTCGCTACTCATACCGGCATTCTCACTTCTAAGCGCTCCACCAGTCCTTCCGGTCTGGCTTCTCTGCCCTTAGAACGCTCCCCTACCGATGACCAACGGTCATCCCGCAGCTTCGGCGGCACGTTTAGCCCCGGTACATTTTCGGCGCAGAGTCACTCGACCAGTGAGCTATTACGCACTCTTTAAATGGTGGCTGCTTCTAAGCCAACATCCTGGTTGTCTTCGCAACTCCACATCCTTTTCCACTGAACGTGCACTTAGGGGCCTTAGCTGGCGATCTGGGCTGTTTCCCTCTTGACCACGGATCTTATCACTCGCAGTCTGACTCCCAAGGATAAGTCATTGGCATTCGGAGTTTGACTGGGTTCGGTAACCCGATGAGGGCCCCTAGCCCAATCAGTGCTCTACCTCCAACACTCTTACCTTGAGGCTAGCCCTAAAGCTATTTCGGGGAGAACCAGCTATCTCCAAGTTCGATTGGCATTTCACCCCTACCCACACCTCATCCCCGCACTTTTCAACGTGCGTGGGTTCGGGCCTCCAGCCGGTGTTACCCGGCCTTCACCCTGGACATGGGTAGATCACCTGGTTTCGGGTCGACGACGACGTACTCATGCGCCCTGTTCAGACTCGCTTTCGCTGCGGCTCCGCCTTCCTGGCTTAACCTCGCACGCCATCGTCACTCGCCGGTTCATTCTACAAAAGGCACGCCATCACCCATGAACGGGCTCTGACTACTTGTAGGCACACGGTTTCAGGTTCTCTTTCACTCCCCTTCCGGGGTGCTTTTCACCTTTCCCTCACGGTACTGGTTCACTATCGGTCACTAGGGAGTATTTAGCCTTGGGAGATGGTCCTCCCTGCTTCCGACGGGATTTCCCGTGTCCCGCCGTACTCAGGAGCCGCTCGGGAGGGAACGAAGTTTCGACTACAGGGCTCTCACCTTCTCTGGCCGGCCGTTCCAGACCGGTTCGTCTACCCCGTTCCTTTCTCACTCCCATATGAGCGGTCCTACAACCCCAAGAGGCACGCCTCTTGGTTTGGGCTGTTCCCGTTTCGCTCGCCGCTACTCAGGGAATCGCGTTTGCTTTCTTCTCCTCCGGGTACTAAGATGTTTCAGTTCCCCGGGTGTGCCCTCCATGCCCTATGGATTCAGGCATGGATCCTGTCCCATTACGGACAGGGGGTTCCCCCATTCGGACATCTCCGGATCAACGCTTGCTTACAGCTCCCCGGAGCGTTTCGGCGTTTGCCCCGTCCTTCATCGGCTCCTAGTGCCAAGGCATCCACCGTGCGCCCTTTCTAGCTTAACCTACAGCGTCTCGGCTTCTTCCTTTTGTGTATCGGTTATCTAGTTTTCAAGGAACGATTCGAAGGAATTCTCATTCCTTCAAAACTGAACGAAACGAAAGCGCGATTTGTTAATGGTCGGTCGTTCGCGGCCTTCCCTTTTCGTATTGTCTAGCTCCAGCGCCTGGCTCTCTTCTGCCAAATAACCTTCCCCCTCGGGGTGCAAGCACCCCTGCGGGTGAAGAACATTTGACTTCGAGAGCCAATCGCGGCGCTTCCGCTTTTCGTACTGTCTAGCTCCGGCCGCCATCGGCTCGCGACGCTTCGGTCCTGCTGCGGCGGCATAGCCTCCTCGCAGGCCCTCCAGCACGTTTCGCCGATAGGCGGGCGGCCTCCGCTTTTCGTCCTTAGAAAGGAGGTGATCCAGCCGCACCTTCCGGTACGGCTACCTTGTTACGACTTCACCCCAATCACTTGCCCCACCTTCGGCGGCTGGCTCCCGTAAGGGTTACCTCACCGACTTCGGGTGTTGCAAGCTCTCGTGGTGTGACGGGCGGTGTGTACAAGGCCCGGGAACGTATTCACCGCGGCATGCTGATCCGCGATTACTAGCGATTCCGGCTTCATGCAGGCGAGTTGCAGCCTGCAATCCGAACTGAGAGCGGCTTTTTGGGATTCGCTCCCCCTCGCGGGTTCGCAGCCCTTTGTACCGCCCATTGTAGCACGTGTGTAGCCCAGGTCATAAGGGGCATGATGATTTGACGTCATCCCCACCTTCCTCCGACTTTTCGCCGGCAGTCCCTCTAGAGTGCCCAACTGAATGCTGGCAACTAGAGGCAAGGGTTGCGCTCGTTGCGGGACTTAACCCAACATCTCACGACACGAGCTGACGACAACCATGCACCACCTGTCACCCTGTCCCCCCGAAGGGGGAACGCCCAATCTCTTGGGTTGTCAGGGGATGTCAAGACCTGGTAAGGTTCTTCGCGTTGCTTCGAATTAAACCACATGCTCCACCGCTTGTGCGGGCCCCCGTCAATTCCTTTGAGTTTCAGCCTTGCGGCCGTACTCCCCAGGCGGAGTGCTTATCGCGTTAGCTGCAGCACTAAAGGGGGTGACCCTCTAACACTTAGCACTCATCGTTTACGGCGTGGACTACCAGGGTATCTAATCCTGTTTGCTCCCCACGCTTTCGCGCCTCAGCGTCAGTTACAGGCCAGAGAGCCGCCTTCGCCACTGGTGTTCCTCCACATCTCTACGCATTTCACCGCTACACGTGGAATTCCGCTCTCCTCTCCTGCACTCAAGTCCCCCAGTTTCCAATGACCCTCCACGGTTGAGCCGTGGGCTTTCACATCAGACTTAAGGAACCGCCTGCGCGCGCTTTACGCCCAATAATTCCGGACAACGCTCGCCCCCTACGTATTACCGCGGCTGCTGGCACGTAGTTAGCCGGGGCTTTCTCGTGAGGTACCGTCACCGCGCCGCCTTGTTCAAACGGCGCTCCTTCGTCCCTCACAACAGAGCTTTACGACCCGAAGGCCTTCTTCGCTCACGCGGCGTCGCTCCGTCAGACTTTCGTCCATTGCGGAAGATTCCCTACTGCTGCCTCCCGTAGGAGTCTGGGCCGTGTCTCAGTCCCAGTGTGGCCGGTCACCCTCTCAGGCCGGCTACGCATCGTCGCCTTGGTGAGCCGTTACCTCACCAACTAGCTAATGCGCCGCGGGCCCATCCGCAAGTGACAGCCAAAGGCCGCCTTTCAACCGAAGACCATGCGGTCTTCGGTGTTATCCGGTATTAGCTCCGGTTTCCCGGAGTTATCCCGGTCTTGCGGGCAGGTTGCCCACGTGTTACTCACCCGTCCGCCGCTGACCAAACAAGAGCAAGCTCTCATTCGGTCCGCTCGACTTGCATGTATTAGGCACGCCGCCAGCGTTCGTCCTGAGCCAGGATCAAACTCTCCAATAGAAAGTTGATTGGCTTTGGCTTCGGCCTCAGCACCAAAGGCGCCGCGGCCTCAGCTTTTCGTATTGTCTAGCTTCGGCCGCCATCGGCTCGCGACGCTTCGGTCCTGCTGCGGCGGCGATAGCCTCCTCGCAGGCCCTCTAGCGCGTTTCGCCGATAGGCGGGCGGCCTCAGCTTTTCGTTGCGCTTCGTTTCGTTCAGTTTTCAAGGAACGAGGATGGAGCCTATCGGGATCGAACCGATGACCTCCTGCGTGCAAAGCAGGCGCTCTCCCAGCTGAGCTAAGGCCCCGTATATCCACTATCGGGAAGACAGGATTTGAACCTGCGACCCCATGGTCCCAAACCATGTGCTCTACCAAGCTGAGCTACTTCCCGCTAACGCGCTCGAGAGGATTCGAACCCCTAACCTTCTGATCCGTAGTCAGATGCTCTATCCAATTGAGCTACGAGCGCAAGTGCCGAGGGCCGGACTCGAACCGGCACGGTAGTTACCTACCCCAGGATTTTAAGTCCTGTGCGTCTGCCAATTCCGCCACCCCGGCTAATAGGCAAATAAATGGAGCGGAAGACGGGACTCGAACCCGCGACCCCCACCTTGGCAAGGTGGTGTTCTACCACTGAACTACTTCCGCTCGGATAATCATGCGGGTGAAGGGACTCGAACCCCCACGCCCGTAAAGGGCACTAGACCCTGAATCTAGCGCGTCTGCCAATTCCGCCACACCCGCAAATCAATTTTGGTGAGCCATGGAGGACTCGAACCTCCGACCCTCTGATTAAAAGTCAGATGCTCTACCTACTGAGCTAATGGCTCATAGTGATCATAACACTCTACGTACTCACGAGCTCTACCTGCCTCTTCCTCTACTAGCTGTTTCAAGGAAGCTCGATGCGTCAAGGCAACTCGCAGTTAACTCGAAGATGTATTGCTCGTTACTGAGCTAATGGCTCATAGTTGATCATAACACTCTACGTACTGATGAGCTCTACCTGCCTCTTCCTCTACTAGCTGTTTCAAGGAAGCTCAGTGCGTCGAGGCAACTCGCAGCGAACTCAAAGATGCAGCGCTCGTTACTGAGCTAATGGCTCATAATAGAAGAGTAGATCAAAGTGGTGGAGGATGACGGGATCGAACCGCCGACCCCTTGCTTGTAAGGCAAGTGCTCTCCCAGCTGAGCTAATCCTCCACAGTATTGCCTAGCGACGACCTACTCTTGCAGGGGCGCTGGCCCCAACTACCATCGGCGCTGGAGAGCTTAACTTCCGTGTTCGGGATGGGAACGGGTGTTTCCTCTCCGCTATCATCACTAGGCAATTATCTAACAGACAAGTTATATTATAATTAAATTTGTTTGTTTGTCAACACTCTTTGAATATCATTGTTGACGTTTCCGTATGCTATCATAATATAGCATGTTAAATGAGGTTTGTCAACTTATTTCGTTTTTTGTTTTATTACTAAAAGCAACGTCGTTTATTTTATATATTCTATAGCTAAAAGTCAATATGTGATATACTTCCACCACCTACGCTAACACTTAGAGGTGGGAGCTTCTCGGGTAATCCCGTCTAACGACAGGAAGTTGACCGAGCGATCCCCGTGTGCCCCACGGTTCGACATCCAGTTAGGCCATACCTAACTGTTCCAGGCCTTCCTTTTTGAGATTGAACCGAAATTCGTCTCCCATTTTCACTCCGTTTAGAAGTGGGAGATGAATTTCGGACAGAGGTTAAATAAAAATCAGTGTCGATGTGCGCCATAGGAAAGTGCTAGCGGTGTATGGTGCAAATATGATTTACCAAGGCGGTAGTAATGATCGACGATCCTTCGGTTTAAGTCTTTCCATTGGTCTGGGACAGGCGGCAATCGATCTGCCTGTTCCTGTTGCCATACTGTTTCTCCTGGAGCGATGAACCGGTTGTCAGGGATTTTCACGCCGTTGGTTACGGTTGCCCCATGCATGATCACGCAGTTTCTTCCAATTATGGAATCATAAATATTGGCGTGTTGCCCTATAAACGTATTCCGCCCGACAAATAGGGGGCCATGTACGGCTGCGTGATGCAGGACGCTGTTTTCCCCTTCAAGGTAAACGCCCCATTTTCGGCCGTTCACGTTCACATGTTCGCGTCCGGGATGTACGTGCATGAGTACATAATCTTGGATATTCGTATAAGGACCTACATAATACGGATACCCCGAATCTGCACGCAACAAATTTTTAAAGCCGATGAACACATCGTCAGCAATCGTTATGTCGCCGATAATCATCGAATCGACGCCGATGACCGCCTTTGGGCTGATTTTCGGGGCGCTGACCTGTGCGGCCTCAGCCACAGGAGGATTGTAATAGAGAATCGGATAAGAAAGCAATAAAACCGCTCCTTTCACATTTATGTTTTTCCCTTTCGAATCCTCTATTAATGTATGCAGGTCAACCGCCCCATAGTATTGATCTTCTTTCTAGATGGCTGGTGAAAAACGGTCGTTTCTCTTGAGCAATGGGGGAACGTTTGAAAGGCGCTCCTGACGCGACAAGGCTTATCTATTTGAGAAACGGGCTTGATAAGCGGCTTGCTCCCTTAAATCACCAGCCTTCTAGAAGGCCGGTGAAAAACAGCGATCTCCCCTAGCTGACGTTGGATGACGTGAAACGAGAATCTGATACCACAAGGCTTTTCAAGTTGAGAAACAAGGTGGTGAAGCAACCTGCTCCCTTAATCACCAGCCTTCTAGGGGACTGGTAAGCAACCGACTTCTTTACTTTAATCGATCTCCCCTAACAAATCGTCCCCTGCCGTTGTTCGTAGCAGGGGACGATCATTGTTATTTATGGCGCATTTGCGGGAAGAGCAGCACGTCGCGAATGGATGGCGAATTGGTCAAGAGCATGACGAGACGGTCGACGCCGATGCCGAGTCCGCCTGTTGGCGGCATGCCGTACTCGAGCGCTTCGAGGAAATCTTCGTCCATTTCGTGCGCTTCATCGTTCCCTTGTTCACGCTCTTTCAGCTGCGCTTCGAAACGTTGGCGCTGGTCAATCGGGTCGTTTAGTTCTGTAAACGCGTTCGCATGTTCACGCCCGACGATAAACAGCTCAAATCGGTCGGTAAAGCGCGGGTCGTCCGGGTTTTTCTTGGCCAATGGCGAAATTTCGACCGGATGGCCGTAAATGAACGTTGGCTGGATGAGTTGCGCTTCGACTTTTTGTTCAAAAAACTCGTTGACAATATGACCGAACGTCATGTGCGGGGCGACTTCAACCCCGTGTTCTTTCGCCAGCGCCCGCGCTTCCTCATCGTCCATTTGCCGCCAGAAGTCGACGCCGACGTACTCTTTGATCGCATCGACCATATGAAGCCGCCGCCATTCAGGCGTTAGGTCGACGATATGGTCGCCGTATTGAATTTTCGTCGTGCCAAGCACCTCTGTGGCGATGTGGGCGATCAAGTTTTCCGTCAGTTTCATGATATCGCGGAAGTCGGCGTATGCTTCGTACAGTTCAAGCATCGTAAACTCCGGGTTATGGCGGGTGGAAATGCCCTCATTCCGGAAGACGCGCCCGATTTCATACACTTTCTCCAAACCGCCGACGATGAGTCGTTTCAAATGGAGTTCGATGGCGATTCGCATATAGAGTGTCATATCAAGCGCATTATGGTGCGTAATGAACGGACGTGCAGCCGCACCGCCTGCTACGGCGTGCATCATCGGTGTTTCGACTTCTAAGTAGCCATGGCTGTCGAGATAACGCCGCATCGATTGAATAATGAGACTGCGGGTGATGAACGTCTGCTTGCTTTGCGGGTTCATAATTAGGTCGAGATAGCGCTGGCGGTAACGCTGTTCGACGTCCTTTAAGCCGTGGTACTTCTCGGGCAGCGGGCGCAATGCTTTTGTTAAAAATTCATACGACGACACTTTAATGGAAAGCTCGCCGACTTTTGTTTTGAACATCGTGCCGCGCACGCCGACGATATCGCCAAGGTCAGAGATTTTAAACAGCTCGTATTGCTGTTCGCCGACATCGTCTTGGCGAACGTAAATTTGAATTTGCCCTGTAACGTCTTGGATGTGGGCGAATCCCGCTTTGCCTTTGCCGCGTTTCGTCATGATGCGGCCAGCAACGGCAACTTCAATTTGCTGCTCTTCGAGTTCTTCTTTGGACAAATCGCCGTACAGTTCGAACAGTTCTTCCGCTTTATGCGTGCGCTCGAACCGTTTGCCAAACGGATCGACACCCAGCTCTTCGATTTTTTTTAGCTTTTCCCTGCGAACACGCAGTTGGTCGTTCAATTCTTCATGGCTCATCCTTCATTCACTCCATTTAGCGATTTTTTTACGAAAAATACTGCCAGCACGTGCTGGCAGTCATCCGCTGCATGAACGTCATTCCGTTGTTATACGGCTTGGGCGTTCGCTGCTGCCTGATGTTCCGCTTCCTCTGCGACTTGAAGCAGCAAGGCGGCTAGTTCGTCCCGCGTCTCGCACTCGTTGATGGCATTGCGGATTTTCGCTGCACCGCGAATGCCTTTTAAATACCAAGCGGCGTGCTTGCGCATTTCTTTGACAGCGATATACTCGCCCTTGAGAGCAATTAAACGATCCAAATGCAGCAGGCAGACATCAATTTTTTCTCTCGGCGTCGGTTCGGGGATGAGTTCTCCCGTTTCTAAATAACGAACGGTGCGGTAAATCATCCACGGGTTGCCGAGCGCCGCCCGTCCGATCATCACACCGTCCACCCCGGTTTCTTCGAGCATCCGCTTGGCGTCTTGCGGCGTTTTGACATCGCCGTTGCCGATGACCGGGATGTTGACCGCTTCTTTCACTTGTTTGATGATGTTCCAATCTGCTTTTCCTTCATACATTTGCACCCTTGTCCGCCCGTGGACAGCGACGGCTTTGCCGCCAGCGCGCTCGACCGCTTGGGCGTTTTCGACGGCGTAAATATGGTGCTCGTCCCAACCGATGCGCATTTTGACCGTGACTGGTTTTTCGACGGCCTCGACAATGGCGGCGACGACGTCATAAATTTTATTCGGGTCAAGAAGCCATTTTGCCCCGGCGTCACAATTTGTAATTTTCGGGACTGGGCAACCCATGTTAATGTCGATAATATCGGCATTCGTATTTTTATCGACAAATTTCGCCGCTTTGACAAGCGTTTCTTTTTCGCCCCCAAAAATTTGCAGGCTGAGCGGCTTTTCCCGCTCATCGATATATAACATATTTAACGTCTTTTCATTGTTGTATACGATTCCTTTGTCGCTCACCATCTCTGCGCACACGAGTCCAGCGCCGAACTCTTTGACAGTCAAGCGGAACGCCGAATTGCATACGCCTGCCATCGGGGCAAGCACGACGCGATTTTTAATCTCAACATCGCCAATGCGAAACATAGAAACGCCTCCTTTCTACTTGTTCGATTCCATTTTCGGCGGTGTCAGTTCCTCAACCGATATATTTAACCGTTCAGCGATTTGCCCGACGAGCGAATCGGACGGCATCCGGTTTCCCCGTTCAATTTCACCAAGGATTGAGACAGAAATGCCGAGTTCCTTAGCCAGCTTTTCTTGTGTATATCCTTTCAGCTTTCGAAAAGCGCGAATACGTCTTCCCCATCTTTCTGCTTCCATACGCGAACTCCTTCTTTGTCGGGTAGTCGATCAATGATGTCTGTCAACGGCTCGGAAATGTTCGGTATTGCTAAATGGGAATTGATTTCGAGCAACGGGATAAGAACAAACGCCCGCTCCGCCATGCGCGGATGCGGAATGACAAGTTGCTCTGTTTCAATATTTTCATGATTATACAGCAAAATGTCAAGGTCTAACGTGCGCGGCCCCCAGCGAATTTCCCTTTTCCTTCCAAATTCTCGTTCGATTTGTTGTGTTACGTCAAACAAAGCAAACGGCGACAACGTCGTCGCCACCTCGACTACCATGTTTAAAAACTTATCCTGGTGGACGTAGCCGACCGGATCCGTTTCATAGATGGATGAGCTTGATTTTACAGAAATTCCCTCATAATAATGGAGTGCTTCAATGGCCGAACGTAAATAATAGACACGATCCCCTAAGTTAGAACCTAGGGCAATATACGCAATGTTTTCCATTTAACGCCCCCTAACGATTTCAACGGCCACGTGCCCGTAATGTCCGCGGATCGGTGGATTCGGCTTCGTCACCCTCACGGCACAGCGCTGAACGACAAGGAAAGCGGTGAGCAGCTCGTCCGCGATCGCCTCAGCCACCGCCTCAATTAAAGCAAATGTCCGCTCCTCAACAATCGCCCGGCAGCGCTCGTACACATCCGCGTAATTGACCGTATGCTCAAGACAGTCGCTCCGTCCGGCTGGCCGCAAATCAAGCTCCAGCGTCACGTCAACCACAAACCGCTGACCGAGGACGTGTTCTTCGGGAAGCACTCCATGATAGCCATAAAACTCCATCTCTCGCACATAGATTTTATCGATGGCTGCTCTCCCCCTTCCCGAGCATCGCATCCATCATTTTCGCCATGCGGGCGATCGGCAATACGTCATGAACGCGGACGATATGCGCTCCCTTCACGATGCCAAGGCAAACGGTGGCTCCCGTACCTTCAACCCGCTCTTCAACGGGCACGTCAAGCACATGACCGATAAACCGTTTGCGCGACGTTCCGAGCAAAAGCGGGTAGCCGAGGGCGGCAAACTCATCGAGACGCCGCATCACTTCCAGATTGTGTTCGAACGTTTTCGCAAACCCGACGCCTGGGTCTAAAATGATGTTTTCCTCTTTCACCCCCGCCTGTTTGGCAATGCGAATGCTTTCCTCCAGATCGGCGATCATATCGGGAATCAAATCGCGGTATGCCATGTCGTGGCGATTGTGCATTAAAATGATCGGCACCCCGTACGAGGCAGCAACATGAGCCATATCCGGATCAGCTTTAGCCCCCCAAACGTCGTTGATGATGTGCGCCCCAGCTTCGATGGCCTGCCGCGCCACCTCAGCTTTATATGTGTCAACAGAGATCGGCACATTCACCTCATTGGCAATCGCTCTTACCGCTGGGATGACGCGCCGCAACTCTTCGTCAAGCGGCACGGGATCCGCTCCTGGACGGGTTGACTCGCCGCCGATGTCAATGATGTCCGCTCCCTCCGCCACAAGCCGTTTCGCATGCTCGACCGCTTTCTCTACCTCGCAAAATCGGCCGCCGTCGGAAAATGAATCAGGCGTGACGTTGACAATGCCCATGATCAATGTTTTTTTGTCTAAATCGAACTCGTGCCCGCGGCATTTGAGCACATGTGAACGCGTCATTGTGATCATCATCGGTTCATCCTTTCTGCCAATTCATTCCTCGTCCATAATGTGTCGGTAAAGCGGCGGTAATGGCGTTGCAGCGTACAGGTTACCGAACCGTTTTTCCCAAGGTAAACGCGATGGCCGACGCGGTGAAGCGGCACAATTTCCTGCAGCGAGTTGGTGATCAACACCTCGTCGGCTTCGTACAAATCGGAAAGCGGATAAATCCCCTCTTCAACCGGGATGTTCAACTCGTGGAGCAAAGCGATCACGAATTGCCTCGTGACACCGTTTAATATGCCGACAGAGGGCGCTGGAGTGTAAACGACGCCGCCTTTTACCCAAAAAATATTGGAGACGATGCCTTCCGCCACCGCCCCTTCATGGTTTAAAAAGATGCCTTCTGCATGGGGACGATGGCCAAGCTCCCACTTCCCAATCATATTGTTTAAATAATGGTGCGATTTTAACCGTTCATGGCCCTCAGGGCTATTCCGCCTCGCGGCTAACACGACCCCTTCTTTCCCTTCCCGAGGAGCGGGCGGCGGCAGCGGCTTCATGTAGACGATGACGGTCGGGCACAAATACCGTTCGGCCGACAAGCCGAGATCACCCACACCGGCGGACACATCAAAACGCACATAAGCGTCGCGCAATCCATTTGCCTCGAGCAACCGCTCGATGATCTTCACTGCCTCAGCGCGGCTGAACTGCCTGTCGATGCGGAGTTCAGATAGACCGCGGTTCAGCCGTTCTAAATGGTCGTCAAGCAAAAACGGATGGCCACCGTACGTGCGAAACGTTTCAAACAAACCGAGCCCATACAAAAAGCCATGATCAAACGCCGAGAGAAGCGCTTCCTCACGCGGGACAATGTTGCCGTTGACATATACGTACATATGCCCGTCACGCCTTTTTGTACGTGTCAATAAAGTTTTTCAACAGCTGCATGCCGTGGCTGGTCATAATCGATTCCGGGTGGAACTGCACTCCTTCAATTGGCAATGTTTTATGACGAATGGCCATCACTTCGCCTTCGTCCGTCCAAGCGGAAACAACAAAGCAATGAGGGAGTGTTTCTTTCTCCACGATGAGAGAATGGTAGCGGGTCGCCGTAAACGGGTTCGGCACGCCGCGGAAAATCGTTTCCCCGTCATGGTAAACGGACGACGTTTTTCCATGCATGAGCCTTGGAGCGCGGATAACGCGGCCGCCAAACGCTTGGGCGATCGCCTGATGGCCAAGACAGACGCCGAAAATTGGTATTTTTCCAGCAAAGTGGGCGATGGCTTCTAGGCTGACGCCCGCTTCATTCGGCGTGCAAGGGCCTGGAGAAATCATCAGAAAATCGGGACGGAGCCGCTCAATCTCGGCGACGGTGATTTCATCATTGCGTTTGACAAACAATTCCTCACCTAGAACACCTAAATATTGCACTAAATTGTACGTAAAGGAATCATAATTATCAATCATCACGATCATCATTCTCACCTCATGCTCGAAAATAATATCTCCGCTTCGCTCAGCTCTTTTGCCCTCCAAAGGGCCGCCGCCTTTTTCAAACATTCCTTGTATTCATGCTCCGGGTTGGAATCGATGACAATGCCTGCCCCTGCTTGTACATGCGCCAGCCCGTCTTTGACGACCATCGTCCGGATGGCGATGTTCAGCTCCATGTTGCCTTGAAAATCGATCCAGCCGATGGAGCCGGTGTACAAGCCGCGCCGAACTGGCTCCAGTTCTTCGATAATTTCCATCGTCCGCACTTTCGGGGCACCAGTAATCGTCCCGCCCGGAAACATGGCGCGAATCACGGCAAACGCATCGTGTTCTGGGGCGAGTGTGCCGGAAATGTGTGACACGATATGCATCACGTGCGAATATCGTTCGACCGTCATCCACTCGTCGACACGGACTGTCCCATATGCACAGACGCGCCCGAGATCGTTTCGTTCAAGATCGACGAGCATGGCATGTTCGGCCCGCTCCTTTTCACTGGCGAGCAGCTTGCGGGCAATTTGCTCATCCTCCGCCTCCGTCCGACCGCGCGACCGTGTGCCAGCGATCGGCCGCGTTTCCAAACGGTCTCCTTGCTTGCGGACAAGCAGCTCCGGCGAACCGCTCACAACTTGGCATTCCGGAGCTTGCAAATATGCCATATACGGTGACGGGTTAATGGCACGCAACTGCTTATAGATGGCAAACGGGTGAGTGAAGAGCGGCTGAGATTGGCGCACCGACAAGTTGACTTGGAACACATCGCCTTGGGCAATGTACTGCTGTACGCGCCGGACCGCCTCAATAAACTGCCGCCTCGTCATCGAAACGGACGGAACGGCTGCCGAAGCTGCGGGCGGCCAGCTTGGCGATTCATTCTGCTCCTCAAGCCACATCCGCTCATACGCATCAAGCCGGCGGATGGCATCGCTTTCCTCGCCGTCTCCGGCATGGACGATCAAGTGAAGCTGCTGTTTTTGATGGTCGTAAATCACCACATCATCAAACAGCCAAAAATACATAGACGGCAGCTGCAAATCGTCGCGGGCAAGCTCCGGAAGCCGTTCCATGTAACGGACGGCGTCATAACTGATATAGCCGATCAATCCGCCCTGGCAGGGCAACGGCTCGCCCTCATCCGGCACGGAAAAACGTGAAAACCATTGTTGCAGCAACTCAAGTGGCGGCCCGTCCAACATGGTTTCTTTTCCGCAATCAGTGATGGATAGCCGCTGCTTAGTCGCACGGATGATCCCGCTCGGGTTGAGGCCGATAATGCTATATCTCCCCCCTTGGCCGCTCTCCAGCAGCACGTGATGCGGTCGGCCGTACGCCAGCTGTTCATACTGGCGAAACCAATCCCGTCCACGATAACCGATTGTCCGCCTCAGCTGCCTTCGCCGTTGTTCCATCTTGGTCAGCTCCTTATGATGTTCATGGTTATTCTTATTGTACAATGAGTGGCCGCTCATATCACTATCGCTACATAAAAAAGTTCGACAGGGTTGCCCCTGCCGAAAAACGTTGCTTAGTCTTCGAATTGGTAAAGCGGCGTGCTCAAGTAACGTTCTCCGTTGCTCGGGATGATGGCCAGCACTTTTTTCCCTTTGCCGAGCTCTTTCGCCACTTTCAATGCCGCGTGAATGGCAGCACCGGACGAAATGCCGCCAAGAATGCCTTCCTCGCGAGCCGCACGGCGGGCCGCCGCAAACGCTTCTTCCGTTGTTACCGTAATGACGCCGTCGTAAATGCTTGTATCTAAAATATCTGGAACAAATCCGGCTCCGATTCCTTGGATTTTATGCGGACCCGGTTTGCCGCCGGACAAGACTGGCGAGTCGGCCGGCTCAACGGCGTAAATTTTAATGTTCGGGTATGTTTCGCGCAACACTTGGCCAGCTCCCGTAATCGTTCCACCTGTACCGATGCCGGCAACAAACGCATCGAGCTGGCCGCCCATTTGCTCGACGATTTCTTTCCCGGTCGTCAGGCGGTGGATTTCCGGGTTCGCTTCGTTTTTGAACTGCTGCGGCATAAAGTAGCCGTGCTCACGGACGAGTTCTTCCGCTTTCTCGATTGCCCCGCGCATTCCTTGCGCGCCCGGCGTGAGCACCAGCTCTGCGCCGTACGCCCGCAGTAAGTTGCGGCGCTCCAAACTCATCGTATCCGGCATGACCAATACCGCTTTATATCCCTTCGCTGCTGCGACCATTGCCAGACCGATTCCCGTGTTGCCGCTCGTCGGCTCAACGATCGTATCGCCCGGTTTCAGTTTTCCTTCCTTTTCCGCTGCTTCAATCATGGCCAGCGCGATCCGGTCTTTGACACTGCTTCCCGGGTTCATAAACTCGAGCTTCACGTAGACATCGGCGCTGTCTTCATCGACGATGCGGTTCAGCTTCACGGCCGGTGTATCGCCGATCAGTTCCGTTATAGAGTTGACTGTGCGTGCCATGGTTCCACCCCTAATCCCGATTAATTTTATCGAATTTGTTTCCAATGTATCAGTTATTGGCGTAATTGTCAATCATTTTAATGTTTTCATCCTTTTTCGGCGAGTTGCTTGAGCTGTTCCAGCTCTTCTTTCGCGAAATGGTACGTCTCGTTGCAAAAATGGCACGAAGCTTCCGCCTGCCCTTCTTGATCGATAATGTCCTGAATTTCCGCCGGCCCTAGGCTGACGAGGGCATCGGCGATCCGCTCGCGCGAACAGCGGCAGACGAATGCAACCGGCATCGTCTCAAGGACGCGGACGCCTCCATCTCCTAAAATTTGTTCTACAATTTGTTCCGGACTCAGTCCGTTTTCAATCATGCGCGACACAGGAGGAATTTGTTTTAACCGCTCTTCAATGCGGGTGATCGTTGTTTCTTCCGTCCCTGGCATGAGCTGAATGATGAATCCTCCGGCGGCCCGGATCGTATAGTCCCGATTAACGAGCACGCCGACGCCGACGGATGATGGAATTTGTTCAGACGAGACAAAATAATACGTAAAGTCATCGCCAAGCTCTCCGGAGATCAGCGGCACTTGTCCGGTGAAAAAGTCGCGCAGCCCGAGGTCTTTCACGACGGTGAGCATCCCGTTTTTGCCGACCGCCCGCGCGACATCGAGCTTCCCATGCTCGTTCAGCTCAAAATGGACATGCGGGTTGGTCACATACCCACGCACTTCCCCTTTAGCGTTGCTGTCGACTAAAATGACACCGATTGGCCCGCCGCCATCAATTTTAATCGTCAACGTTTCCTCGCCTTTTAGCATCGCCCCCATCATGACGCCCGCCGTCAGCGCCCGGCCAAGCGCAGCCGATGCAGTCGGCCACGTCTCGTGTCGCCGCTGCGCTTCCGCGACCGTCTCTGTCGTTCTTGTTGCATACGCCCTCACTTGTCCATCATAAGCGAGCGCTTTCACTAAGTAATCTCCCATGTTCATCAAGCCTTTCATCCTTTTTTCTCCGTATTCTTCTCGTACAACAGCTTCAGGCCGGTCAACGTTAAAAACGGATCAACGACATCAATAACGTCCGACTCGCCGGCAATGAGCGGCGCTAGGCCACCGGTCGCGATCACTTTCGGCGGAACTTTGCTTTTCGCCTTCATTCGCGAAACGATGCCTTCCACCTGTCCGACATAGCCGTATAAAATGCCCGCTTGCATGGCGCTGACCGTATTTTTGCCAACAATATCGTCCGGGCGGGCAATTTCAATGCGCGGCAATTTCGCCGCCCGCGCAAACAACGCCTCTGTCGAAATCATAATTCCCGGGGCAATGGCTCCCCCCATATATTGTTTATGTTCATTAATATAACAATACGTCGTCGCTGTCCCGAAGTCGACAATGATGAGCGGGCTGCCGTATAAGTGAATGCCGGCAACCGCATTGACAATTCGGTCGGCGCCGACTTCACGCGGATTTTCATATTTAATGTCAAGCCCGGTTTTAATGCCTGGCCCGACAATAAGCGGTTTAATATGGAAATATTTTAAACACATGCGTTCAAGGGCAAACATGATCGGCGGCACTACGGAAGAGATGATCATGCCATGGATGTCGGAAAACTGCAGGCCGACATGATTCAAAAGCGCTTTG
This sequence comes from Geobacillus subterraneus, assembly GCF_001618685.1. Classification (GTDB taxonomy): domain Bacteria; phylum Bacillota; class Bacilli; order Bacillales; family Anoxybacillaceae; genus Geobacillus; species Geobacillus subterraneus. The sequence goes on from NZ_CP014342.1 coordinate 3,152,208, forward strand.
ATCGTCATGCCGTACTCGTCTTCCGTTTTCGCCCGGCTTGTCTCAATGCGCCAATGGTACTTTAACTCATCGCCATCATAAACCCCTAATACAGTATTTGTATTGCCCACGTCCAACACAAAAATCATGGCCTCATTCCCCACTTTTCCTCAATAAATTCCTTTCTTTATCATATCATACCTTATTTTGTTGCGGGGGAAAAACCGGCGGCCCGTCCCCAGGCCATGGCAAAAAAAGAGGGCATCCCGAAGATAACAGGACACCCTTTTTGATCACGATCTATACGCACTGAACACTTTTGCAAAGCCATATCTTGTATCTTTCTTGGAGAAAGGCGACCTTTTCGTTCAGCCCTTAATTACTCCTCTTTCTTTTGGATGTTCACTTTTACATCGCTGTCGCCTCTGCCGATTTCGCTGCGCCCTTTGCGATCCGGCGGCAGCGTGCCGTGCTCGAACAAATGCTTGATTTGTTCGGCATCAAGCGTCTCGACTTCTAACAGCGTCGTGGCGATTAAATCCAATTTGTCCCGATGCTGCGTTAAAATCTGTTTCGCCTTATCGTAACACTCTTTAATGATGCGTTGAATCTCCAAGTCAATTTCATAGGCGATTTTATCGCTATAGTTTTGCTCGTTATGCAAGTCGCGGCCTAAAAACACTTGCCCGCCCGGCTGGCCAAATTGAAGCGGACCAAGTTTTTCGCTCATCCCGAATTCCGTCACCATCCGGCGCGCAATGTTCGTCGCCCGCTGAAAGTCGTTATGAGCCCCTGTGCTCACTTCATTGAACACAATTTCCTCGGCGACGCGCCCGCCGAGCAGCCCCGTGATTTTATCCATCAGTTCCGCTTTAGTCATAAAGTAACGGTCCTCTTTCGGCAGCATCACCGCATAGCCGCCGGCCTGGCCGCGCGGGACGATCGTCACTTTATGCACCATTTCGGCGTCGGCAAGCACCATGCCGATGACCGTATGTCCCGCCTCATGAAAGGCAACAATGCGCCGCTCTTTTTCCGAGATGACGCGGCTTTTTTTCGCCGGCCCGGCAATCACCCGATCCGTCGCTTCGTCGATATCGCTCATATCGATTTTCTTTTTGTTGCGGCGCGCTGCTACAAGCGCCGCTTCGTTCAGCAAGTTCTCCAAATCGGCGCCGGAAAATCCCGGTGTCCGCATGGCGATCGCCTTTAAGTCAACGGATTCATCAAGCGGTTTGTTGCGGGCATGCACGCGCAATACTGCCTCGCGCCCTTTTACATCCGGCCGGTCGACAGTGATTTGCCGGTCGAAACGGCCCGGGCGCAACAACGCTGGGTCTAAAATATCCGGACGGTTCGTCGCTGCAATAATAATGATCCCTTCATTCCCGTTAAAGCCGTCCATTTCGACAAGCAGCTGGTTGAGCGTCTGCTCGCGCTCATCGTGGCCGCCGCCGAGACCGGCGCCGCGTTGGCGCCCGACAGCGTCAATTTCATCGATAAAAATGATGCACGGGGCATTTTTTTTCGCCGTTTCAAACAAGTCGCGCACGCGCGACGCACCGACCCCAACGAACATTTCCACAAAATCCGACCCGCTGATCGAGAAAAACGGCACGCCTGCTTCCCCGGCGACCGCGCGCGCCAACAGCGTTTTCCCTGTACCCGGCGGCCCGACAAGCAGCACCCCTTTTGGAATGCGGGCGCCGAGTTCCGCGAATTTGCGCGGGTCTTTTAAAAACTCGACAATTTCCACGAGCTCTTCTTTTTCCTCGTCCGCCCCAGCCACGTCACGAAAACGGACTTTCCGCTTGTCATCCGTATATAGCCGCGCCCGGCTTTTGCCGAAATTCATCACTCGGCTGCCGCCGCCTTGCGCTTGATTCAGCAAGAAGAAAAACAAAATAAAAATAATGACAAACGGAATAATGGACGTGAAAAACGTCACCCAGCCGCTCGTTTCATCCGCTGGCATTACTTCCACCCGCGTCCGTGCCGCCGCTGCATCGATGCGATCAAGCACTTTGTCGCTGTTCATCACGTAGGTGGAAAAATATTGCCCTTCATTATATGTTTTCAACTGGCCTCGGATTTCATATACGCCGCGCTCCGGCTTAATGGAAAACGACTCGACGTCCCCGTTTTCCAGATGAGTGATAAACGCATCGTACGTCATCGGCTCGGTCCTCTGATTCGTTCCGTTAAAAAAGCTGACGACGCCGATCACGACGAGGAAAATCAGCAAATAAAAGATGGTGTTACGGAAAATCCGGTTCATTTCTTGCCTCCTCCCATATGAAACACACTATACTCAATACTATCATAGAAATTTGCCTAAATACAAACAATTCGGCCGCCACACAATGACCGGCTTATTTTTGGTACACTTCTGGTTTTAAGACACCGATAAACGGGAGGTTGCGATATTTTTCCGCATAATCGAGACCGTAGCCGACGACGAACTCATCCGGGACAATAAATCCGGTGTAGTCCGCTTGGATATCAGCCTTACGTCCAGACGGCTTGTCAAGGAGGGTGACGATTTTGATCGAATTCGCCTTCCGGTAACGGAATAAATCGACTAGATAGCTGAGCGTCAACCCGCTGTCAATAATATCTTCAATGATCAAAATGTCGCGACCTTCGACAGATGTATTTAAGTCTTTCACAATTTTTACTTCCCCAGATGAAACGGTCGCATTCCCGTAGCTCGAAACATCCATAAAATCCATTTCCAAATATGTATCAATATGTTTCAACAAATCGGCCATAAATGGCATCGCCCCTTTGAGAACGCCAACGGCGAGCGGAAAACGGCCGTCATACTCCTTTGTTAATATGCCGCCTAGCTCTTTTACTTTTTCCTGAATTTCTTCCTCGGTGATTAGCACTTTCTGGATATCGTCTTTCATCCCCATCTTTTTGCCTCCTAGCTGTTCATCGCCTGATAGCGCAGTAAAATATAGCGGGCTTGCCCGCGCTCCCCGGCTTCAAACGCCGATTTTTTCAATCCGGGCACCCAAAGGATGCGGCCGTCAGCATCTTCCACAATCGGCCAACAATCCCTTTCCATCCGTGGAATTTTCGCCTCAATGAAAACCTCTTTAATTTTTTTCGTCCCTCCCGTCCCCTTGAGCACCATCCGGTCACCGGTGCGGCGTGTCCGTACGTGAAGCGGAAGAGAAACCGCAGCAGGGTCAACCACAAACACATCATTTCCTAGCTGCTTTCTCGGATAGTGTTCCCTAAATTCACTCACGATTGCGTAACCGTTTGGGAGAGGCAATAGCGCCGGAACCGGCAGCTCCAGCCAGTAGCCTTGAGCGCAGCGTTGCAGGCCAAACGTAAACAAACAATGGTCGTACGAACGAATCACTTTCAACCCTTTTGGTAAATCGAGCATTCCGGAAGGACGGCCGCGCTCACAAAGCATCAGTATATGGTCGATATGCACGGAAGTCAACATCGGCGGAATGTCCCCGTAAAGGCGGAGAAGCAGCCGCTGCAACGCCCGGCGCTGCAGCGGCCGCGGCAACGCTAAGAACGGAGCAATGTGCAACACAGCATCGCTATTTTGTTTTTCCATTACTTTATTCAGCGCGTCCGTTGCTAATTCCTCCAAAAATTGTTCATCTTCCGCCATGATTTCGCTATATTGCTGAAATCGTTCATGCAAGCGCGGATTCTCCTGTTTTAACAGCGGCACAATATGATGGCGGAACCGGTTGCGCGTATAATCGTCTTTCTCATTGCTTGGGTCCCGGCGCGGGGTCAGCCCTTCTTTTTCACAGTAGTCTTCAATTTCCGCCCGGCTGACGGCCAAAAACGGGCGGATGAGATAGCTGCCATGAAACGGCCGCTTGACGGGAATGCCCGCATACCCTTTGCTTGTGCTGCCGCGCACAAGCCGCATTAAAATCGTCTCGACTTGATCATCGCCATGATGGCCTAAAGCGACATATTGCGCTTGATATTTTTTCACCAATTCAGCGAAAAAGCCATATCGGCAATTCCGCGCCGCCTCTTGGGCGCCGAGGCCCGTGCGCCGCTGAAAGGCCGGAACGTCGATTTGCACCGCTTCACATAAAATACGGTGCTCGGCGCAAAAACGTTTCACAAATTCCATCTCTTCTTCCGATTCCCGCCCGCGGAACATATGGTCAACATGGGCCGCCACGAGCTGAAGCTTCCACTCCTCCCGAAGCGAACAGAAGAAGTGCAAAAGCGCAAGCGAATCTGGTCCTCCGGAAACACCGACAATGACCGTCGCCCCTTCCGTAAGCAGCTTATGCCTATCAATAAAGGCGCACACTTTATCCATCATTCAAGAAAACCTCTTCGCTCCCTTTTAGCTTCCCCCGACAGCTATTGTACCATAAATTACATCGTTAGTTGCCAGTATATATAAAAACCGTACGCGCTAAGCAACAGGGCGGCGATCAATACCGTTTCAGCAATCGCACCCACTTTGCGGCGCTTTTTCGCCCGCCGCCCCGACCGGCGGTTCAGCGCTGCTGTCTTTGTTTCGTTTTTCACGGCTGACCGGCGGGAAAAGGCAGCCAATAAGTCATGGCGCATGGCGGCAGCGTTTGCATACCGGCCGTCGAGCGCTTTTTGCAAAACGTGCTTATATTGGACTAAAAAGCGGTCCGCTTCGATGATTTTGAAAAGCTGTGATCGCCCGTCGCCTGTTTTCTCGAGATGCCCCGGATAACAGGCTGCAATCATCACCATCGCCGCTGAAAACAAATCGTACGACGGCTCAGCTTTGCGCGACCCAAGCCCCCAATAACCGCGGTCGTACAGCTCGGTAAACTCTTTGACCGCCCTTCCTTGCAGCGTCGTCCCTCCTACGTCCAACAGCCGGACGGATGGCGGCGATCCGGTAACGATTAAATTGTCTGGTTTTAAGTCGCCAAACACCCACCCCTCCTCGTGCAGCCGCTCAAGCACAGACAACAGCTGCACAAGCAGCACCGGCGCCCATTCTTTTCCGCGGCGGCGGACAAAGGCGGTGAAGTTTTCCCCTTCAATATACTCCATCACATAAAATGGGACCGTTTCCCGCACGAGCGGGCTTCGCCAGTCATCAGCTTCCAGCAAAGAAGGCCCGAGGGTAACCCCCTGGACCTTGGAAAAACGGCGTAAAATATTCATTTCCGAGGCCAACGACGCATAATCGTCGCTCAGTTTCACAGCGACGCGATGGCCGTTGCTTTCCGCCAAGTAGACGACGCCGTTCGCCCCGCTGCCGAGCCGCCGCAGCAGCCGATACGAACGGCCGTGCCATTTGCCGGTGACGACCGTGCCGGGCGGAAGATTACAAAGACGATTCTTCGATGTATGGCTCATCGCCATCGCCAATCCAGCTCCTTAGCGACCGTTTGCGGCCGAAATGGGCGATCGCTTCGCGCAGCGCCGGCCCTGTCGGCGTCAGCCCGCCTGACGCCAATTTCGGAAAGATGGTGGACAGCTCCTCCATCTTCGGTGTCCAATCGATCATTTTTTCGGCATGTTCCCGTTTTCCCGGAAAGATGAAGACGGAAAAACGGTTTTCACCCATGCGCGCATTTAAACTGAGCGATAAATCGATGAGCGCCTCTTTGACCGTCGGTAATTTCGTTTTCATGCTCCCGCTCGTGTCGATTAAAATAAGCACGTCGAGCGCAGCCGTTTCCCCAAGTTCATCGACGACTTCCATCACTTGGCCGCGCTTGTCCGGCGGCAAATCTTCCAGCGAAACGTCCGAACCAAATATTTGTTTTAATTCACGGTTAACGAGCCCTTGCAGCGTCTGTGTCATCGCCTGGCGCGTCACCATCTGCACCGTTTGCGACAGCTGCTTGGCATATACAACCTGGCTCATCCCGCCGCCGGCGGCCGCAATCGCTTCAATTTCCCGCTGACCATTTTCATCGATCGTGTCTTGGTCTAACACGCCGATCACGTTCACGGTAATGCCCTGTTCCCGCGCCAATGCCGCCATGGCGGCCGGATCCTCCCCATGATTGGAGCAGCCGTCGGTAATGAGCAAAATCTGCCGCAACGTTCCCTTTCGCATGTTCGTTCCCCTCCTCAGCGAAATGTATTACCATCATCGCCGCAGGGGAACGTTTTTATACGCGCGCTACTGCGCCTTTTTCATATACATATATGCCGGAATCGTCGCCCATTTTGGCGTGTTGTGCCGCACTTTGGCGACAACGACGGTCATATCGTCTTCAATCTCGCCGCCGCACTGCCGGATCACTTCCTCCATAATCACATCAGCGACTTCTTGCGGGTCGGTCGTTTTCAACTCTTGGATTTTCCGTTTCATCCAAGCGTCATGGTTCTCTACATTCATCGGCCCTTCAAATACACCGTCGCTCATCATGATGAGCAAGTCGCCCGATTTCAGCTGTTCGCTGACCACATCGAATTCGACTTCTTTAATAATGCCCATCGGCAAATTGCTCGCCTCTACTTTCATCACCTTGTTGCCGCGCTTAATGAAGCTTGGCGTCGACCCGATTTTCAAAAACTTCGTCGCCGCGTTTTGCAAATCGATGATCGCCAAATCAAGGGTCGCATACATATCTTCTGTCGTCCGCAGCGCCAAAATGGAATTGATCGATTTAATGGCGATCGATTCATCCATTCCTGTCTGCAAGATTTTTTGCAGCAAATGCAGCGTTTCGCGGCTTTCGTAATGCGCCCGTTCCCCGTTGCCCATGCCGTCGCTAATGGCAACGGCGTATTTGCCGGTGCCAAGCTCAATCGTTGCATAGCTGTCGCCGGAGATGAGCTCGCCCCCTTTGGCGGCGAATGCCACGCCTGTCTCGACGACAAACGCTTTCGTCGAACCGAAGGCAACGCGGCAATAGCCATTCGGATAGGCAGCACATTCCTCGCGCTTGACGACAATCGTCTCTCCTAAAATGTCCGACAGCATCGGCGCAATCAGTTTTTCGCACTCACCGCGCCCTTCGCAGTAAGGAATACTCATTTCAATATCGATATTTCCTTTTTCTAAACTATAAATATCCACGTGCCCGATTTCGATGCCAAACTCTTGCAGGGCATGATAAATTTGTTCTTCTTGCAAATAATGGTTTTCCCGCTCCTTCTGAATCTCTTTCGCAAAATCGTCCATGACTTGCGAAACGCCTAACAACTGCTCAGCCACGAGTTTCCGGCTTTCGTAAACTTGCCGTTTCAGCTTGCGGTTCGCCTGATACGTCACCATCTCTTTTTCAATCGCGTCAACCACTTTGCCCGCTTTGACGCAATACCGTTCCCATTCACGCAACAGCTGATGGTTTTGTGACAGCGTTTTTTCATCCGCCTCATGCATCATTTGCTTCATATACGCATATGTTGTACTGAAGTTGGCCGCCCAGCATTGCGCTTTCTTAAAGCACGTTTGACACGTCTTTTCCGTAATATCGCCGAGAAAATAATCGACCTCCCGTTCATGGTATTCGTCGGCATCCGACAGCGGCTCAGGCGAAAAGCTTTCTGCCAGCGCCTGAAAGACGTTCGAAAACTGTGAAACGCGCTGTGCCGTCACATCGCGGATTTTGCGGACGTATTGCTGCTGCTCGTTGATATATTCCGCCGTGCCGGGAATATGTTTGGCAATTTTCTCTGTCAGCGAACGGCTCGTGAACAAAAACAGCACAATAGCGATGCTTGATTCAAGCAGCGTTGGCACGAGCTCCGTTTTTCCGTTCCCGTACAAGCCCATCAGCAGCGTCGCGACAATGAGCCCAAAGGCGACTCCTGGCTTTCGCCCTTCTTTCAGCAGGCCGCCGAGCAGTCCAGCAAAAGCAAGCAAACTCATTTCAGACAAGTTGCCGACGTTCGCCAAGCTCAAGACGAGCCCGGTGACGACCCCGACGGTTGAACCGGTCGCCGCCCCCGCTACAAAAGCAAACAATAAAACGAGGTAGCGCGACATGACATGTTCGAGCGATAAGCCGTACGCCGACCAGCCGATCATCCCGGTCAGCATCGAAGCCAGCAAAATAATTAGTGAAATCATTTCTTCCGCCCGCAGCGCATGTTTATGTTTCCGTACCGTCAATAGCGGAATGCTTTGCATAAAAATCAATGTCAGCACGAGCGAAAGCCCGGCTTCCACAACCGCCATGGCCGCCCCGTACGCCGTCCGCTCCCCAATCCAGTAATAGGAGATGGCCCATTTTGTTGCCAGCGATACGGCAAAAACGACGAACGGTACAAGTTTTAATGATTCGCTAATCACTTTCCGCACCCATCCGTAAATAAAGAGGAAGCCAAAAATGGAAACGCCGACAAACAGCACAGCATCAAACGACAGCGTCAATGCGCCGGCCAGCAGCGAAATGAAAGCGAAGGCTGCCTTGTCACGGCGCAACATATAGACAGAGACGAAAAACGGCAGCGCAAACGGGGTCAATTTCGCTAAAATTAACGCCCGTCCCAGCAAAAAGCCGACAAGGAGAAGCAAAAACCCTTGATGAACGAACAGGTGACCAAGGCGCAGCTTCACATGGCGCACCCAGCGCGACAAAGTCGCTTGCGTTTCATTAATCGGCACTTCCGAAATGCGGCGCACCGTCCCTCTTTCTACTCTTTCCATTCCCGATCCTCTCCTTTGCTTTTCTATTACCCCCTATTATATCGCTCGAATTATCAGAAATTTGTCAAAACAACGGAGTAAAATGAAAAATCGTTCGACGTTTTCCCCGATGATGCGCCGACAGGATGCCCGTTCCGACAGAAGCAGACAAAAAGAAAAACGAGCATGTCGCTTGATAGCGAATGCTCGTTCGCGATGACCCGTACGGGATTCGAACCCGTGTTACCGCCGTGAAAGGGCGGTGTCTTAACCACTTGACCAACGGGCCATAGTTGATTTTCATGGCGGTGGAGGGGATCGAACCCCCGACCTCACGGGTATGAACCGTACGCTCTAGCCAGCTGAGCTACACCGCCGTGTGACAACAGTTATTATCATAATAGAGGAAATGATGATTGTCAATATGCACAATGAAAAAAGATAGAAGGAAAATGTATCCTTCCTTTTTTGCCGTCGAAACAAAGAAGCATCCATGACGATGGATGCTCATTGTCCCCGTATTCATCATCTTTCCGACATGTGTTCAGCAGCAAGTTACCCGCGTCTCGCTCCACGACCTCCCCGCTTGGATTCCGTATGGCGGCGCAACGACGCCAACCGGTCCTCACTCTCTTTGAGGAAGCGGCTGATTTTTTGTTCTAAACTGTCAGCCGCAGAGCGGTCGTGCGCTCGGTGGCGCGGCCGCTGCGAAGAAGGCGTGTCTTTTGCTTTGCGAATGGACAGGCCGATTTTTCCATCTTGACCGACGTTGATCACTTTCACATACACCATGTCGCCGACTTTCAAATGATCGTTGATGTCCTTGACATAGTTATCGGCTACTTCGCTAATGTGAACGAGCCCTGTCACACCCTCCGGCAGCTCTACAAACGCCCCGAATTTCGTAATGCCTGTGACTTTGCCTTGTAACTTGCTGCCTACTTCAATCGACATAAAAAAAGTGCTCCTCCTTAAAACGCTTTAAAGATGGTGTTGCTTTCATTATAGCGAATGAAAAAAATAAGTGTCAATATGACGGATGCCCGTATTGAACGGGCATCCGTCAGGTAAAATATCACTTTTCTGGAAGGACAAAAATAATTTCCCCGTCTCTCGATAAATAATATTTTTTTCGTGCCAGCTCAGCGATGTAATCATCGTCGTGCAGTTTTTTCATTTCCTCTTTGAGCTGCTTTTCTTGCCGTTCGAGCTTCGCAAGCTCCTCTTTTAGCCTTTGTTTTTCCGCTGTTTTTCCGTCGATCGTCTTCGCCTGCAGGTGCAACGCGTAGAGGAGGACTGAAGCGAACACCGTAAACAGCGAAGCCCAAAAGGCTAAACGGACGGCCACAACCCGCCGCCTCTTCGATGCCTTCCGCTTTTTTTCTTCCTGCTCTGATACGTAGGTAGACTGAATTTTCGTCACGTTCGGTTTCCGGGGCACGTTCATGCATTTGCACCTCTTTTATTTCCGCCATTTCGCAAGCCACATGCCTATTTTCTCTTTTGTATTCTTGATTTGTCCAGCAAATCCTTTTAAGCGGCGAAAAAATTTTTCCACCCGGACTCGACGATGCGGCGGCACCCGCCGCCAAACGGCTATACCTATCCAGCGCAGCGGGGCGAACAAGAGAAGGACGGTTTTCCAGACGACGAGCAACAAAAACCGAGCCGCCCATACGACAAGCCTCCAGGCAAACAAAAGAAGCGCTAACGCCATTTGTCCAAGGAGGACGAGGGGGCGGATCACCGTATAGCGGAACAGCTGGGCGAGCGCCTGTCCGAGCCGCACCGCCAGCCAAATGAGCCACTCAAGCACCCGGACGTACAACGAACGGAGCAGACTTTGGTAAGCGGCATATCCGCATAAAAGCGCCAAAAAAAGATAAAAGCGAAGCTCGCCATCATTGACGAGCAACAAGACATAAAACACAAGGAGCGCCTGCACTGCCCAAAATAACACATCGTTCACAAAGACGAGCCAGTGCGCCCGTTCTTCCCGTTTTAAAAATCGGTTGTACGTATCAAGCGCCATGCCAAGCCAGCCCCCCATGCCGATCATCGTCAGCATAGTGAGAAGCTGCGTCGTGATGCTCATTTGAACAACTTGCTAAAGAATCCTTTAGCTTTCTCCTGGTGGTCATCTAAATAAACGAGATCGAAAATGCGTCCCTTGATCGAAACAACACCTTTATCCACATCTAAGTTTTTCATCTGCAAGTTTTGCCCGCGGATCGCTAAAAAACCCATGACCGTCTCAAGCAAAAACTCCTCATTGTCAAAACTCTCGACTTGTTTTACCCCGGTAATGTCAAGGAGACGCCGGCCGCGCATGATCACGTCGTGTTCCTGGACCGGACCTTTGTTCGTACTCCCGCTAAATTCATCGTGGCGATTCATGTTCATCCCCCGCATTTCGATTTAGAATGAAAGGCGGCAAAGCCAACTGCTTTTTCTTATCCGCTGTTTGTACCATATGTATGTCAGCGGGGGATCGTTTAGAACAAGCCTGCAGGCAAATTAGATGCCGTCTTGCTCGGGCGCGGTCCGCTCTTCGCGGATCAGCTCGTACAGCCCGGCGGCCTCTTCTTTTTTTGTTGTTTCTTTTAAATCCGTCACTTTTACCGTTACCCGTTTTTGCCCGAACTGAATCGTCAGTTCATCACCGATTTTCACGTCCGAACTCGCTTTGGCGACATGGCCGTTGATCCATACCCGGCCTTGGTCAGCCACTTCTTTCGCCAACGTGCGGCGTTTAATGAGCCGGGATACTTTTAAAAACTTGTCAAGACGCATAATTCTCCCCCTTACCGTCCGTTTTCTTTTGCTTCTTCCCAAAAGCGGTCAAGTTCGGCGAGCGAAAACGAGGTGATCGGCCGGCCGCTTTTTCGCACTTGTTCCTCAATGTAGGCAAAGCGGCGGGCAAATTTGTCGTTTGCCATTTGCAGCGCTTCTTCCGGTTGAATGTCATAATACCGGGCGAGGTTGATGAGCGCAAACAATACGTCGCCAAACTCACCGACGAGCTCCGCACGGCGGCCGCCGGACGTTTCCGCTCGAAATTCGGCCATTTCTTCCTCAACTTTTTGCCATATGGGCGTCACATCGTCCCAGTCAAATCCGACTTTGGCCGCCTTTTTCTGCAGCTCGTACGCCCGCATCGTCCCTGGCAGGCTCTTCGGGATGTCCGCAAGGATGGATTCCGGCTGTCTGTCCCCTTTTTCCTCTTCCTTCATTTTTTCCCAGTTCACGACCACTTGTTCGGCTGTCTCAGCTGTTACATCGCCAAACACGTGCGGATGGCGACGAATCATTTTCGCCGTCAACGTGCGGATGACATCATCGATCGAAAACAGTCCGCGGTCGGCGCCGATTTGGGCGTGCAGCATCACCTGCAACAACACATCGCCCAGCTCTTCGACCATATGGTCATCGTCGTTCTCATCGATCGCTTCAAGCAGTTCATACGTCTCTTCAAGCAAATACCGCTTCAGCGATGCATGCGTCTGTTTTCGATCCCACGGACAGCCGTTCGGCCCTCTCAGTGTCGCGATGACCCGGCGCAGCGTCTCAAACCGATGGTAAAGCAGCGGCTCATCCTTGACTGGCGGCACATAGACGCTCGTCAAATTGTCGAGCACCGTCTGACGATCCAGTTCGTAGAGCGGCACTTGCTTTACTTGTTCAGCTTTCGTTCCTGCCGCGGTGACGATATAGACCGGGTAGTCGTCAGGAAGCTGTTCCATGAGGGAAAGCTTTACGTTCGAGGCGATAAACGAATCATACACTTGGCAAAAAACGGTGTGCAACGAAGGCGACCACTCCTCTCCTTGAAAGGCGGTCGCATCCAACAGCTGAAATCCTTCGATCGGATCGATGCGTACCGCAGCAAACAGTGCATCGAAAAAACTTTGGCCGCCTTCGATCACGACTCGGCAAACGCCGCGCCGCTCCTCTTCGAAAAGGAGCTGCACCGTCCGTTCGGCGACGAGCGGATGGCCAGGTACGGCATAAAACACGTCGCCGCGCTTCACCTGTTCAACAAGGATAGCTACAATTTCTGCATACACATCGGCAAACTGCTCGTGTTTTTCATAAGCATCATCAAACGACGTAAACGCGATTCCTTCCTCCTCAAGCCCCTTCACAGCCGGGTGTTCTTTCGTCCGCAAAAAGAGCGGATGCGCCCGCTTTAGCTTTCGATACACGCCGACCGGCAGCTGTTCGAAATCCCCGGCGCCAAGGCCGAAAATATAAATCGTATTCATCGCCGATCACCTGCTTCCTAATAGTAAACGAATTTTATTGGCCAACGGGAGAGCAGACAGTTCCTGCTCGGAGAAAACGTTCCCTTTGACAATGAAAACGATGTAGACGATCGCACCGACGGCGACGCCGCCAAGCGCCTCGGCGGCTGCCCATAAGCGTCCGCCGGCGGAAGCATCCATGAGCCACCTATATAACTGCAGCACGACAACCATCGCAATGCCGGCCTTAACAATTGGATAGACATACTTTTGGGCGTGAGCCAACTGGCACTCGCGCCGCAGGCGTACGTATAAAAAGCAAGCCATGAACGCGTAGGCCCCGGTTGTCGCGAAAGCCGCACCAAGGACGCCAAACGGCGGCACCAACCAATGCATAAGCGCCATTTTTCCCGCTACCGCCACCGCCACACCGGCAGCGGCCGCCCACTCTTTCCCCATTCCTTGCAGCATGGCGGACGCAGTCAGCGCCATCGTTGTAAAAAAGATGGAAGCGGATAAGACAGCAAGAACGAGTGATCCGCGGTCATTTTCAAACAACATCGTATTGATCGGCCGGATCAGGCAAATGAGCCCTAAGGAAGCACCGACCCCGATGACAGCAGCGAGCCGAAGCGGCAACAGGCCTGGCGTGAAAGCGGCTCCTTGGCCGCGTCGGGTACTGGAGATAAATGGGACAAGCGCCAATGAGAGCGATGTGCCGACAACCGTACCCAGCTGGATGAGCGGCTGTCCGCGGTCATACACGCCTTTCAGCCATTTCACCTCATCCAGCTTTGCCCCGGTTTCACGAAGAAGCGGGACAAACAAAAACGAGTCAACAAGCGGAATCAATGTCAATGCCATATTGGTCAAACAAACGATCGTTCCAGCCGTCAACAAGCGTCGGCCCATATACAGAACCGAAGCCGGCGGCGTGCGGCCGGTTGTTTTTTTTCGTCCGCGCTTCGCCGCGTAAAAGAGCAAAATAAGGAGTGCCGCTGCCATGCCGACCAGCGTTCCAGCGATCGCTGCCATGCCGCACGAATACACATCAGCGCCGCGCCGCAGCGCCCAATATGACAGCCCTAAAATCGCTGTCACCCGCACGAGCTGCTCACCAACTTGGGACACCGCGGTCGGCACCATGTCATGCTGGCCTTGGAAATCACCGCGCAGCACAGCGATCAACGGAAAAAATAAAAATGAAAAGGAAAGCAACCGCAACAGTGATTCAAGCCGTCTGTCACCCATCCATGACGCCACCGCTTCGGCCCCCGCGTACAAAACGGCAAACAGCATCACACCGAGCGCGCTTAACAACAGGAGCGCGACGCGCCTGACCGCGGCCGCCCCCGCTTCATCCCCTTCCGCCAACCGCTCGGCGATGAGCTTCGAGATGGCGACCGGATAGCCAGCTAGCGACAGGGCCACGACAATGCCGTAAATCGGATACACCTGTTGGTAAATATAAAAACCGACATCCCCGACCATATTTTGATACGGGACGCGGTACAATGCGCTTAACAGCTTCGTCAGCAAAGCAGCAACGGTCAATACAGCCGCGCCTTTCCATACGTTCCCCATATCGTTTTTCCTCCCGCCTTTTATGGCGTTCGCCGACGGATGGCCAGGCCTGGGGACATTCGCCAGCAGCGGAGACGGTTGACGCCGCCCGACGGTTCCATCGCCATGGCTACGCTCGATATTATAGCGCAACATCGGGCTGCGCGACAAAGGAAAGATGATGGCCTGCCAGTCCGCTGGTCATAGATTTTTCCCCTCTGGCTAAACGGACGGAAAAAAGGCAGCTTGCGAAGCTGCCTTCTTGTTTCGCCTATTGTTCCATTTGCCGGGCTAAAAAGCTGGCCGCGGTTTCGACCGCTTTATGTTCCACTTCGCCGAGCGTCTTCTCGCGCGATAAAATGATGACCGCTCCGATCGGATCGCCGTTGGCGACAATCGGACCGATCGTATATGACTTCAACGTCTCCGTCATCCCGTCTACTAACTCTACCTCTCCCTCCTCCGTATGGAGGACGGAAGTGCGATCTTCCATCGCCTTTTCCACTAACGGGCTGACGCTTTTGTTCATATACTCTTTTTTCGAAACGCCGGCGACAGCGATAAACACGTCGCGGTCACAAATGAGCACCGGCTGCCCGAGGCTGTCAAACAGCGCCTCGGCGTACTCTTTGGCAAAGTCGCCTAGCTCGCTGATCGGCGAGTATTTTTTCAAAATGACCTCTCCATCGCGGTCAACAAATATTTCGAGCGGATCTCCCTCGCGAATGCGTAACGTTCTCCGAATTTCCTTCGGAATGACAACCCTTCCTAAGTCATCAATCCGACGAACAATACCGGTTGCTTTCATGTTTTGTATACCCTCACTTTCATCTAGGATTTGAAGGATACTCCGATGAACCCTTTTGTGATGGGGAATTCACCATTGTTGTCATTAGTATCCTTCACAATCCACGTTCTATACGCGATGAAAGTGATTTTGGCCATTTTAGATAAAATTGCCCATCATTCATTATCGCCGCATTAGCGGAAACATAAACATGCAAAACGGAAACAAAACGCGATTTTTCATCCCGGTTACGCGATAATCGATTTTTCGTTTTCCACCCCGGACAGCTGCTTTAATGTTTCATACAAGATCATCAGCCATTCGTGCGGTTTCATTTGCTTAATATAAAGGACGATTTTCAGCTTCGCCCCATCCATGCCAAATCCGAACAGGCGGCCATGCTGGCGGCCGATGCCGGATAGGCGCTGGATTT
Source organism: Geobacillus subterraneus (assembly GCF_001618685.1). Taxonomy (GTDB): domain Bacteria; phylum Bacillota; class Bacilli; order Bacillales; family Anoxybacillaceae; genus Geobacillus; species Geobacillus subterraneus. The sequence continues at coordinate 3,167,798 of NZ_CP014342.1, forward strand.
CCACCGTTTTCGACGCCTGTTCGGTAAATAAAAGATCGATTTGCTGCTTGTGCTGCTTAATCGATTCGACACCGAGCTGCTTCGCCAACGCTTTAATTTCCGCAATTTGGAACAAATAAGCCACCTCATCCGGATAATCACCGAAGCGGTCGGCCATCTCCTCGCGCAGCGCCTCGACATCCTCGAGCGTCTCAACCGCCTTAAACCGCTTGTACATCTCGATCTTTTGCAATCCATCGGAAATGTACGCATCTGGAATATAGGCATCGACTTCCACATCGATGACAACATCCGGGCGCTCCTCTTCCCGTTTGAGGCCGCGCCGTTTTTCAATCGCCTCTTTCAGCATTTGCGAGTATAAATCAAATCCGACCGAATCGATAAAGCCGTGCTGTTCAGCGCCGAGAATATTGCCGGCGCCGCGGATCGACAAATCGCGCATGGCAATTTTAAACCCGGAGCCAAGCTCGGTGAACTCTTTAATAGCTTGCAGCCGTTTTTCCGCTGTCTCGTTCAGCACCTTGTCTTTCCGGTACGTGAAGTACGCATAAGCGACACGGTTTGAACGGCCGACGCGCCCGCGCAGCTGGTACAGCTGCGAAAGCCCCATCCGGTCGGCGTCGTATACGATGAGCGTATTGACGTTCGGAATATCGACGCCCGTCTCAATAATCGTCGTTGTAACAAGCACGTCATATTGCCCTTCCAGAAAGGCTAAAATCGTCGATTCGAGCTCAGCTTCCGACATCCGCCCGTGCGCAAACGTCACGCGCGCTTCTGGGACAAGCTGGGCGATTTCTTCCGCTTTCAAGTCGATATCTTCAATATGGTTATAAAGGAAAAAGACTTGCCCATCGCGGGCGAGCTCCCGCTCAATGGCTTCTTTCACAAGTTCAGGCGTGTATTCCATAACGTACGTCTGGACCGGGAAGCGGTTTTCCGGCGGTGTCTCGATGATCGACAAATCGCGCACCCCGATCATCGACATATGGAGCGTGCGTGGGATCGGCGTCGCCGTGAGTGTGAGCACGTCGATATTCGCCTTCAGCTGCTTAATTTTTTCTTTATGCGCCACACCAAACCGCTGTTCCTCGTCGATAATGAGCAAGCCTAAATCTTTAAACTTCACGTCTTTGGACAACAGCCGGTGCGTGCCGATCACCATGTCGATCGTGCCGTCTTTTAACCCTTTAATTGTCTCCGCCTGCTGTTTTTTCGTCCGAAACCGATTTAACAGCCCGACGTTAATCGGAAACCCTTGAAACCGTTCGCGGACAGTTTCGTAATGTTGCTGGGCCAAAATCGTCGTCGGCACGAGGAAGGCGACTTGTTTGCCGTCCATAATCGCTTTAAACGCCGCCCGCAGCGCCACTTCTGTTTTCCCATAGCCAACGTCGCCACAAAGGAGGCGGTCCATCGGTTTCTCGCTTTCCATATCGCGCTTAATTTCCTCAATTGAACGGAGCTGGTCTTCCGTCTCTTGATATGGAAACGCCGCCTCAAATTCGCGCTGCATTTCTGTATCCGGGGAAAACGCATATCCTTTGCTTGCCTCGCGCTCAGCGTACAGCTTGATTAAATCTTCTGCAATGTCTTGGACAGACGACTCCACTTTCTTTTTGACTTTTTTCCATTCCGTACCGCCGAGCTTATAAATTTTCGGCTCTTTTCCTTCCGAACCGACGTACTTCTGCACTTGATCCATTTGATCGACCGGGACGTACAGCGTATCGCCGCCTTGGTATTGGATATGAATATAATCCTTATGCACTCCGTTGATTTCTAACGTCTCGATGCCTAAATATTTCCCGATGCCGTGGTTGACATGGACGACATAGTCGCCGACTTGCAGTTCGGCATAGCTTTTGATCCGCTCGGCGTTAGATAGCTTTTGCCGACGCGCTGGGCGTTTGGCCCGCTTTTTGAACAGTTCTTCCTCAGTGATGACGGCCAGTTTTTGCAGCGGCAGTTCAAACCCTGTGTTTAAATCGCCTTGAAGGAGCTGGCATTTGCCGTGCAACAGCGCCGCTTCGCGCGGCAGCGGCAGCGCATCGATCTCGTAATCTTCAAGCAGCGACTGCAGCTTTTTCACCCGCTCGTCATCCGGCGCCAAAAAGACGACCGCATAGTTCGCCTTTTTCCACCGCTCCATCTCAGACTGAAGAAGCGCTATTTGGCCATGAAAGTTTTGCATTTGCTTGCATGTAATATTGACGACATTTTGCGGATGGGTATGCGGTGCATGACGCAAAAATAAGGATAAGTACACCCGTTGGAATCGATGCTTTTGCAACAATTCAGAAAATGAATGCGAAATCGGTACATCATGAATCATTTTTTCGCTGTCAAGCAAGCTTGTATACCATTCCGCCTCTTCGCGATCCAGCCGCTCAGCCGTCTCCTGCAACCGGCTCATTTCATCCATCAGCAGCACGCCGTCTTCCGGCATGTAATCTAGTAAACTCGCAGCTTTTTCATAAAAAAGAGACATATATTTATACTGTTGCTCGATTTCCTGCCCCTCGCGCAGCTGTTCTAGCTCAGCGTGGATATGCTCGTACATCCGCTGCTTGGCGGCGTCATCTTTCATTTTTTCTAAGCTGGCCGCAAGCCCAGCCTCGATCCGCTCGATTCCCCGTCGCCGCGCCTCCTCATCAAGAATGATTTCGTCAGCTGGCCCAATCATTACACGTTCCACCTGCTCATGCGAACGCTGATCATCAGGGGTGAACGTTCGAATCGATTCAATTTCTGTATCAAACAGCTCAATCCGATACGGCAGCTCCGCCGTTAGCGGATAAATATCAACGATCCCCCCGCGGATGCTGAACTCCCCAGGAGCGGAAACAGTGGCGACCCGCTTGTATCCCATTTCGACAAACAGCTGTTTATCGCGTTCCAAATTGAGCTCTTGTCCAACCGAGAACGTGAACAAGTAACGTTTCCAAAGCGACAGCGGTGGCAGCAAGCGCCGCAAGCCAGCCGCCGGACAGACGACGATCCCTTTTCCGCCCTGCGCCCAATGGTTCATAATTTCGAGACGTTGCGCCTTCATCTCCGGACTGGCGATCGCCATTTCGGCGGCGATCACTTCGTTGACCGAATAAAGAAACACGTCGTCCGGTCCAAGCAGTGAAACGAGATCGTCATGTATTTTTTGCGCCTGAAACAAGTTATGGGCCACAACTAACATCGGCCGGCCCGTCTCCTTATAAAGGGTGGAGATAAAAACAGACCGAGCCGACCCGGACAGCCCGGCGACAAGCTGTTCTTTCAGGCGGGCATGGATTCCTTCAATGATCGTGCGAACATCTTGGTTTTCAGCTAAATAGCGATGCAGCGAAAGCACCCCTATCCTCCCTCCTCTCAACACCAGCGTCATCTGGCGAAAACGCAAAAATGCTTTGGTCGCCCAAAGCTGCGCCTAGTGAATAAATTTTTCATATTGATGCCATTCCGGATTTCGCACCAATGCCTCTTGGCAGTCTTCGCAAATCGTTTTCACATGAATGTCGCCGTTCGGTTCGTACGAAATCATGTCAAGACGTTCCTCTTCCGTCAAATGGTGGAATCCTAGTTTTTCGCTATAGATCGATACGCGGTCAATCGTGCCAACCTTTGCGCCACAATGACGGCAATAGTAGTGCAACGCCATCCAAGCAAACCTCCTCACTGGACTGTTCCGTCCGCAAGGCAGGCGAAGCCGATGCCTCGCGCCTTCCGTACTCACATTGTGCACCAGTTCAGAGGAAAATATTCACTCGTTAAAGTCATTCATCACTTGGACAAACGGCGTCGTCACCGCCTGTTCGCACGCATCGGCAGCCCGCGCCACCGCTTCAGCCACCGCTCGCCTCTCCTCTTCCGTAAAGCGGCTGAGCACGTAATCCGCAACCGGTTGCCCGTTCGTTGGCCGGCCGATGCCGATGCGAATGCGCTTAAACTGCTCGGTGCCAAGATGATGGATGAGCGACTTAACACCATTATGGCCGCCGGAGCTTCCTTTCAGGCGAAGGCGGATTTTTCCCGGCGGGAGATCGAGGTCGTCGTAAATAATGACAACATCCTCGACAGCAATGCCATAGAAGTCGATGAGCGGGCGAACACATTCCCCTGATAAATTCATATATGTCAACGGTTTGCATAATGCCACTTTTTCGCCGAAAACGGACGCCGTTCCGAACAAGCCGCGGAATTTAGCGGTTTTCAACGAAACGTTCCAACGTTTGGCCAGCTCATCAATGACGAAAAAGCCGATGTTATGGCGCGTTTGCTCATACTCCTTGCCCGGATTCCCGAGCCCGACAAACAGCTTCAATGGCCGTGCCCCTCTCTATAACATGATACTACAAAAGACGTAACCGAAACGGTTACGTCTGTCACTCTTCTGGCGTCGTTTCCCTTCCTTCCTCAGCGTCAGGCTGTCCCGGCTCTTGCTGTTCGCCGCTATGGATTTCTTCTTCCTGCTGCGGCGGCAAGATCGTCGCGATCACTTCAGAAGGCTCATGGTTGATTTCAAATGTTCCGCCTGTTTGCACATCGCCGACCGTGACAGTATCGCCGACTTGCAAACCGGAGATATCGACTTCAATCGCAGGCGGAATGTTCGCCGGCAACACGCGGATCGATAACTCGTGCAAGTTTTGCTGCAACACGCCGCCATCCTTGACCCCAGGCGCTTCACCTACTAAGCGGACTTCCACGTCAACGTCAACCTCTGTCGACATATCAACCGCTTGAAAATCGGCGTGAAGAAGCTCGCCCCGCAACGGGTCACGCTGCATTTCACGCAATAGCACCGAGTAATCGCCGCCGTCGACTTTCAGCGTTATTAAGCTGTGGCGTCCACCCTCACGGAGCGCTTTTTCAAGATCCGCGGCGCTGACAAAAATCATTTGATTATCGACCTTTTTGCCGTACAATACCGCCGGAATGCCTCCTTGCGAACGAATACGCCGCAATGTTGAACGTTTTTTGTCTTTGCGTTCTTTCGCTTCCAACACAATCGCCATGTTTCCTCACCTTCCTGAATTAGAATCTATTGTCTACTTTATCCTAAAACAAGAAGGGCTAAACATGCTTTGTGCTTAGTCGAACAGGACGCTGACAGATTTCATTTCATACACGCGCGTAATCGCTTCGGCAATGAGCGGCGCCACCGACAGCTCTACAATTTTATCAATTTTCTTCTCTTCTGGCAAGGCAATCGAATTGGTGACGACAAGTTCCTTGATTTTGGAATTTTGAATGCGTTCAATCGCCGGTCCGGACAGCACCGGATGGGTACAGCATGCGTACACTTCTTTTGCCCCGTGCTCGACAAGGGCGTTCGCCCCGAGCGTAATCGTGCCAGCTGTGTCGATAATGTCATCGATCAAAATGGCCGTCTTTCCGGTCACTTGCCCGATGATGTTCATCACTTCAACAGCGTTCGGCCGCGGCCGCCGCTTGTCGATAATAGCGAGCGGCGCTTTCAGGCGGTCAGCCAGCTTGCGCGCCCGCGTTACGCCGCCATGGTCCGGGGATACAATGACGACGTCATCCAACTGTTTGCTTTTAAAGTAATCCGCCAAAATCGGGACACCCATCAAATGGTCGATCGGGATATCGAAAAATCCTTGGATTTGTGGGGCATGCAAATCGAGCGTAATGACGCGCGACGCCCCGGCCGTTTCCAGCAGGTTGGCTACGAGCTTCGCGGTAATCGGCTCACGCGAGCGCGCTTTTCGGTCTTGGCGTGCATAGCCGTAGTATGGCATCACGATATTGATCGTGCGCGCCGAAGCACGCTTTAACGCATCGATCATAATCAGCAGTTCCATTAAATGCTCGTTGACCGGCACGCTCGTCGATTGGATGACAAACACATCGTCGCCGCGGATGCTTTCTTCGATGTTGATTTGAATTTCCCCATCGCTGAAGCGGGACACAGAACATTTGCCAAGCTCGATCCCCATGACTTCGGCAATTTCTTTCGCTAACCTCATGTTCGAGTTAAGGGCGAACAACTTTAATCGGTGCTGGCATTCAGACATGATAAACCTCCATTAAGATTTTTTCTTGCCTGGCAGGCGATCCACATAGTTTTCCTTATTCACTTGCCGAGCGCGGGCGATGGCGAGCGCGCGCCCTGGGACGTCGTCGGTGACCGTCGATCCGGCAGCGACGTAAGCGCCTTGGCCGATCGTAACCGGCGCGATCAAATTGACGTTGCAGCCGACAAACGCACCGTCTTCAATTTTCGTCATATATTTATGCACGCCATCGTAGTTGACGGTAATCGACCCACACCCGAGGTTGACATCGGCGCCAACTTCCGCATCACCGATGTAGCTTAAATGCGAGGCTTTGCTTCCTTTGCCGAACGTCGATTTTTTCACTTCGACAAAGTTGCCGATTCGCACCTCGTCATCAATTTTTGACAGCGGGCGAATATGGGCGAACGGACCGATCGTCACATCGTTGCCGATCTCGCTGTCATGGGCGACCGAGTGACGGATGGACGTGCGGTGGCCGATGCGGCAGTTTTTAATTTCTGAATGAGGGCCGATCGAGCAATCTTCGCCGATGATCGTCTCGCCCTCGATGACCGTGCCGGGGTAAATGATCGTATCGCGCCCGATCGTCACCTCAGCGGAAATATAAGTACAAGCCGGGTCAATGATCGTGACCCCGTTTTTCATATGCTGACGGCAAATGCGATCGCGCATCACCCGTTCTGCCTCAGCGAGGGCGATGCGGTCATTGACGCCGATCGTTTCATCAAACGACGGCGTCTGATAAGCAGATACAATGCCGCCATCTGCTTTTATAATTTCAATCACATCGGTTAAATAATATTCGCCTTGGGCATTATGATTTGTTACTTTTGTAAGCGCTTGAAACAATGTCTGGTTATCGAAGCAATATGTTCCTGTGTTAATCTCGCGGATTTCCCGCTCCCGTTCATTTGCATCTTTATGTTCAACGATTTTCTCGACGTGGCCGGCACTGTTGCGGACAATGCGGCCATATCCAGTCGGGTCGTCAGCGATGGCCGTCAATACGGTCGCCTTCGCCTTGGCGGCCCTATGATGCTCAAGCAGCGCTTCCATCGTCTCGGCAGTGATGAGCGGCGTATCACCGCAGACAACGACGGTGATCCCTTCAAGGTGTTGCAAATACGGAGCGGCCTGCATCACCGCATGCGCCGTCCCAAGTTGCTCTTCTTGCAGCGCGTATTCACACCGGGTGCCGAGCTGTTCTTTCACTTGCTCCGCCCCAAACCCCACTACCGCAATCATTTTTTCTATCCCAAGCTTGGACACTTGGTCTACTACGTGTTGAACCATTGGCTTGCCGCAAACAGGATGGAGCACCTTATACAGTTTGGATTTCATCCTCGTTCCTTGTCCGGCCGCCAAAATGACTGCATATCGCTTCACCATGTGAAAGGCCTCCAATTACCCTTTTATCCATAATTGAATATATATGAATTGGCTGCTCTTTTCAAGGAAACAATACGTTTGCCAAAAAAATAGAGAGCTTGGCCAATTTTGCCTAAGCTCTCTTCAATATGTTTACGAAGCGCCAGCTTCTTCAAGTTCTTCTTCCAACTTCCCGAGGCGGTGGTACTCAGCTAAGATCGCCTCTTGGATTTTTCCGCGCGTAGCGGAATTGATCGGATGCGCGATATCGCGGAACTCCCCGTCTGGTGTACGCTTGCTCGGCATCGCAACAAACAGCCCGTTGTTCCCGTCAATGACGCGGATGTCATGGACAACGAATTCGTTGTCCAACGTAATGGAGGCGATCGCTTTCATCCGTCCTTCGGTATTGACGCGGCGTAATCTTACGTCTGTCACTTCCATTATGCTCACCACCTTTTCCCTATATGAGACTCGATGTAATTAATTCCACGCCCTCGAGCCATTTCCTTCTTTTTTCAAAAAATTTTTTATAAAATTCAGGCAGGGAAAAGGGGTTCGCTGCTTATTGTATAAGGGCAACGACTTCAATTTCAACAAGGGCGTCTTTCGGCAGCCGAGCCACTTCCACACATGAGCGTGCCGGTTTATGGTTCGGGAAGTATTGGCTGTACACTTCATTCATGGCGGCAAAATCATCCATATTTTTGATAAATACCGTTGTTTTGACGACCGTTTCGAGCGAAGCGCCAGCTGCCTCCAGCACCGCTTTTAAGTTTTGGAACACTTGATGCGTCTGCGCTTGAATATCGCCTTTTACCATTTCTCCTTCCGGAGTGAGCGGAATTTGCCCTGAGCTGTAAAACATGTTGTTGACGATGATCCCTTGTGAATACGGGCCAATCGCCTGCGGCGCGTTTTTCGTTTCCACTTTTCTCATTCGTAAAATCCCCTTTCTTTCATTTTCTTTTATTTATGGCAAGCAGCAAGCTGCCTAAAAAAACGTTTTATAATTGCCTTCCTTGACCGCGATTCGCTTTTCTTTCACGTCAACAGCCGACAGCTTGACGAGTGAAATGTACTCGTCAACTAACCGCTCTTTTGCCTCCTCAGACTCGACGAGCACGCCGATGCCGGAGACATTGCCGTTAAACTCCTGCAGCAGGCTGACCATGCCGTTGACGGTTCCGCCTGCTTTCATGAAATCGTCGACGATCAGCACGTTCGCTCCTTCGGCCAAACTGCGTTTGGACAGGACCATCGTTTGGATGCGCTTGGACGAACCGGACACGTAATTGATGCTCACCATCGGCCCTTCCGTCACTTTATTGTCGTGGCGGACGATCACAACCGGTACGTATAAAAAGTTGGCGATGGCATACGCGAGCGGAATCCCGTTGGTGGCAATCGTCATCACCACATCCACCGGACGGTCGGCGAAAATGGACGCATAAAGGCGGCCGATTTTATTCATAATACGAGGGTCGCCAAGAATGTCCGTCATATATAAATATCCGCCGGGAAGAAGCCGGTCTGGGCGCGACAACTGCTCACACAAATAGGCGATAACCTCCTCCGCTTCCTCGGCGGCCATTTTCGGAATGTATTGCACGCCCCCGGCTGCGCCGGGCAGCGTCCGAACCGTTCCGATCCCTTGTTGCTCAAACGTCTGCTTAATAATCGTTAAATCTTCGCTGATCGACGATTTGGCCGATTCATACCGCTCCGCAAAAAAAGTAAGCGGAATAAGCTGGTGTGGCCGTTCAAGAAGATAGTGCGTCATATCAACCAAACGGCCGCTTCGCCTTAGCTTCATAGCCGACCTCCTGAAACCGAATATTGTAAATTTATTTTATCAAAAATGTACGTGTTTAATCAAGGGAGTGCCGCTCCCCTAATAGTCTTACGGCAAACACTTGGTCGCAAAAGCCGCGCAGTCCGTTGTATACGCGCTGCATTCTTGAATCGTGCTCGATCAGCCCAAACACTGTCGGTCCGCTGCCGCTCATCAATACCGCGTCAGCGCCAAACCGCCTCATTTGTTCTTTAATATGTGCCACTTCCGGATATTTTTTTAGCGTCACTTCTTCAAGCACATTGCCGACCGACCGGCAAATGGCCGCATAATCTTGCCGCTCAATCGCCTCCACCATCACATCGACATCCGGATGGCTGACGTGCTCAAGCTGCAAGTTGCGGTACACTTCCGCCGTCGATACGCCGATCGGGGGCTTGGCCAACACGACCCAACACGGCGGCGGCGACGAGATCGGGGTGATGATCTCCCCGCGTCCAGTCGCCACGGCTGTTCCGCCATACACACAAAAGGCAACGTCCGAGCCGATTTGCGCGCCGAGCGTAGCGAGTTCATGGACGCTCAATCCGAGCCGCCAAAGCTTATTGAGTCCTCGCAACGTCGCTGCCGCATCGCTGCTTCCCCCCGCTAGGCCAGCAGCCACTGGGATATGCTTTGTAATCGAAATCGCCACCCCTTCGCGAATCGAAAACGTCTCTTTAAGAAGTTTCGCCGCCTGGTACGCCAAATTGCGGCAATCGTCCGGCACGAAACGGTTTTGCGATACAATGCGGATCGCATCCTCCCCAGGCAACGGAATAAGCTCAATGCGGTCAGCCAAATCGATCGTCGTCATCACCATTTTCACTTCATGGTAACCGTCAGGACGCTTATAAAGAACGTCGAGTGACAAGTTAATTTTTGCTGGCGCTTTTACTGACAACCTCACGAGTCTTCACCCACTTCCACGCACATTCATCAACAAACTGTTTTAACCTGCCGACGGGTAAATGATTCGGCATATTACTCGTTTTTTTGGTTTTGATGATTTTTCCATATCCGACTTTCTTCTGTCAACCCATTTTACCATATTACCATGTCTCGATGCCGCCGCCAAACGATATATGTAAAAAGGGCGTCCCCTGCTTGGGACACCCTCGCCGCAACGCGCCATCGCCGCCGGCGCTATTCCGTTTTCCCGGCCAGCTGCCGTTCTGCCCGTTCAATCGCCAATCTTACCATGTTTCCTGCGTCTTTCGCGCGGATGGCTCCCCATCCTTCACGCTGCACGACATCGTAAAAGCCTAGCTCTTTTGCCAGCTCTTCCTTTAAGCGCTGCGACATAACTCCGCGGCGTCGACCCAATGTCAGCAACCCCTTTCGATGTTCATTGGCGTCATGGGACGAAACGTTGTGCAACCCGCCGGCGCGATCAACCGGCCAGCTTCCCTTGGTAAGGATGAAAGGCGGCTGCGGCAGTTTTAGTATGAAATAACGGAGGCGGCTTTATGTCTGCCTATTATTGTCTCGCTTCACCGTTATTGGCTTGTAACGCTTCAATCTTGCCGCGATGACATCCCACGCTGACACTCCCGCGCGAAACTAAGGGATGCTTAGCCCGCGCCTCCTCATAAGCCTTTTGGCGCATCTCACTGGCCAGCAAACAACCTCCGTTTTTCGACAAAACAAAAAGCAGCAAACAACTGATGTCTACTGCCCCCCTGCTTGCTCATCGTCCCAAAACGTCAGCTTCACGGTTTCCGTCAATACGTCGGCATAACTGAACGATACGCGTTCAAACGAGTTCTGTTTTTGATCCAGTTCAATGACAAATACCGATGGGTAAGTCTCCGCCAAAATGCCGCAACGCTCAATCATTTTTCTGCGTCCGCCGTTGGCCCGCAGCGTTAAACGTCTCCCGATATTAGAGTCCAGCGTTTTTTTAATATCGGATAAAGTTTTTGGCATTCGTCATCCACCTCACTGTTTGCAATTATAACAAAAACGGCATTCAAAGTCAAAAAATAATGATTATATCAGCGTGTTTTTGTTTCTGTCAATGAATATTTTTCTACAATATCCTTCTTTTTATGTACTTCATGGCACTTTTTTGTAAAAAAATGCGGCGGAAGGCATAAAAAAACCGCCCGTCAACTGCGGCGGTTTTCCCCTCGTTCCTCCTCAATGAGGCGAAACGGCATTCCGGTGCGGAGCACGCCTTTCGTTTCCACCCCGCCTAACCCCTTTTCCCCAGTCAACGTGTTGCGAAGCACACCCCACACATCGACCGTTTCCGTGAACGGAGTAAAGCTGAGGCGCGACACGATATAGACCGGATCAAGGGCATGGATGTTAACCCGCGCCGGTGAACTAGCGAAATTGGCTCCAGCGCGGATCAGCGACTCGAAATGCGATTGGCAAGCCCCGGCGAAAACGATGAGCTGGTCTAGATGCGGCACTTTTTTGCGCGCTTCTTTCACCGTTTGGACGAAGTGGCGCGAGTGGCGGTACGCTTTTAAATCATGCACTTTTCCTTTCGATTTGGAATACGAATCGTGGCCGGTAATGACCAAAATATCTGGGCGAAACTGCTCGATCAAATGGCCGACTTTTTCCGGCATCTCGCTTTCCTCACAGTAAATGCCGTGCACCGGCACCCCAATCCGTTCATATAAATCCAAGCATTTGCGCAAATATAACGGGTCGCCGTCCAAGTGGAGGACGCGTCCCGGAATTTGAAAAAAATCCTTTTCCACCCGATATCCGCCGGTCGCTCGATATTCCACTTTTTGTTTGATCGTCTGGTAATCCTGGCGGAATAGCCGGTACGATTGTTCGATCAGCTCGATTTCCCGCTTTTTCCGTTCTTGCCGCTCCCGCTCATCGATGACGACTAAATCGCTGCACGGAGCGTCTGCGACAAGCCGCACATCTTCGCCGTATAAAATGGCCTCCCGCTCGCCGTCTCTTTCTTTAATGTCAATGACGCGGAACAATAAGTCACATTGGTAAGATTTGCGGGCGACAATATCACCGATTTTGACGTCCATCACCGCTCACTCCATTATATAATCGTTGTCACCCATACGATATGCATGCGCGGACAATAGGTGATAGACGCCGGTTTCCTTTCACTGCGTCCTAAGCGTGGAAAAGCGGCGCCAGCGCGTTGCTTAACGAGGCGAATTCAGCCATAGTGAGCGTCTCCCCGCGACGGCGCGGGTCAATACCCGCAGCAGCAAGCGCCTGTTCAATGTGTTCTTTTTTCTCCTTCCCATTTGGCAAATTGTTCAACAAGTTGTTCAACATCGTTTTGCGGCGCTGGGCAAAACTTGCCCGCACCACTTGGAAAAACACGTCCTCATCCTCAACAGCAACGGGCGGATGGGGCCGCTTCGTCAGGCGGATGACAGCAGAATCGACGTTCGGCTGTGGCATAAATACGGTGCGCGGCACCGTCATGACGACTTCCGCCTCGGTATAATATTGCACAGCGATCGTCAGCGATCCGTAATCTTTCGTTCCAGGCTTGGCCGCCAGACGGTCAGCGACTTCTTTTTGCATCATGACGACCATGCCGCGAATCGGCAGCCGCTCGGTAAGCAGCTTCATAATGATCGGCGTCGTCACATAATACGGCAAGTTCGCCACGACCATCCGATCGTCCACTTCGGCAAGCTCTTCGGCAATCACCGCATGCAAATCGGCTTTTAACACATCTTGATGGATAATGCGCACATTGTCATAAGCCGATAACGTATCAGCCAAAATCGGCAACAGCCGGCTGTCGATTTCAAAGGCGACCACTTTTTTGGCCCGCCTCGCCAGCTGCTCGGTAAGCGCCCCGATGCCGGGTCCGATTTCAATCGCCCCAGTATTGCCGGAAACGCCGGCAGCATCGACAATTTTTCGCAAAATATTCGTATCGACCAAAAAATTTTGTCCGAGGCTCTTTTTAAACGAAAAGCCGTACCGTTCCAAAATTTCCTTCGTGCGTCCCGGTGTGGCAATATCTTTATGCATCGCCCTTCTCCTCCTGCATCACTTGTGCCAACGCGGCATAAAAGGCGGCTCGGGAAATGCGGAACACTTTTAGCCGCTTATGAAACTGTCGGCCGTTGGCATAGCCGATTTTCAGCTCCTCCCCGAGGCGCAGCCGCCGACGACGGGCCATCTCCCCGCCGACTAATCCGGCTTCGATCAACTCGGCAAACGTAATTTCTTCTTCCCAATCCGCCGCCTCTTCATACACGTTGGCAAGCGCCTGGCGAATATCATCGGGAGAGGCATGCTCGACCCCAACACCTTTGCCGTTTTTCGCCTTTGCTGCCTCGCGCGACAAAAACGCATGTTTGCATCCTGGCACCTGTTCAGCAATCGTCCGGCGGATTTTCTCACCGGGAAAGTCCGGGTCGGTAAAAATAATCACGCCGCGCCGCTCCTTTGCCAGCTTAATCCGTTCAATGACATCCGTCCCCACCGCGGCCCCATTTGTTTCGATTGTATCGGCATCAACGGCGCGTCGGATCGCCGCCGTGTCATCTTTTCCTTCCACGACAATCACTTCTTTAATTTTCATCACATCATTGCAGAAACAGCGAAATAAGAGATTTTTCCTATTTCTGCAATGCCTCCTTTCCGGTAAACTAAATGGTAGGATGAACCTTCGCCGCTATTGCTCCATTTCCCTTTTATTTTTTCAAGTCCGTTGAAACTTTTTTCCTTGTCATTCGTCTAATTAGACAGAAGTGGTAAAGTGCGCATTGTCCCGGCACAATGCCATTATAACGAAAAAAAGCAGAGGGAAAAAACCCCTCCGCTCTGTCCTTCGATCGCATTTCTATGGAAGCACCCGTATCTTTACGCGCTTTCTGCCCCAACGAAACGCATCCGACCGTTCCGGGAAAAATACATCAATTTTGTATCCACGGATGCTTGAGCCGGTGTCAGCGGCGATGGCATATCCGTATCCTTCCACGTATACCTTCGACCCGAGGGGGATGACGGACGGGTCGACGGCGATCACTTTGGCGGAAGGATTTTGGCGCAAGTTAATGCCTGTGCTCGTTACGCCTGAACAGCCTGCGCAATAGGCCGTATAGGCGGTGGCGGTGACGTAAAATTCCTTCGCGGCGTGATCGGAGCCGCGTGAGGATGGCCGGTCGGATTCCTCATGCGGATGCACCGTTTTTGTGCCGATGGCGACAATGCGCGCTTTACTTTCTTTCACCGTTTTTGTCGCAATCAATTTGCGCGCCACTTCTTTGCCGTTTTCAAACGTCACTTCATACGTTTTTTCAATTTTCCCTTTTTCTCCGGGCTCAATCACGCGCCGTTCTCCTTTCGGCAGCGAACCGTCCCGTTTCGTCACCACAGCAAAGTCAACAGGCTCTTCCACTACATCGGTGACTTTTTTTACCCGAGTGATGTAAATGGTCATTTGCTCTTTGACCTTTTCTTGCAAGGAAGGCTCAATTCGATCCAGTTTACCTAGCTGAATCCCTTGCTGTTTCAAAAAGTCAGCGACCGTAGTCGAAGTTGTCCACGCCTGCTGCTGTTTGCCGCCAACATCGATGCGGACGGGGAACGCCTTTTCGACGCCGATGTCCATCCCTTTTTTGACTTTCGCCGAAAGCGTTGGCGTCACTTTGTCATGCGGTCCGACCGCCACGTGTTGCAACCGAAGCAACTCCTTAACTGTATCGGCTGTCGTCCAAACTTTTTTCGTTTTCCCGTTTATCGTCAATGTCACTTCTTTGCTTGCTTCCCAAATGATATGGAGATCGTCCGTAATCGGTGTGCTTAAGGACGGATAGACGTAATCTTCTTTGCGCGGCTGAATGCCTTGCTCCTCAAGCAACTCCTTTACATTTTCTGCATGTGTGCGAATTTCTTGTTCTTCCCCGTTGACGGTTAACGTGACATCATCTTTCGCCATCTCATATCCAGCGACCCCGGTTGTCGCGGAGATGGCGAGAAACCCGCTCGCCGTAGCGGTCACGTTTTTCCTCCATAAGTCCAACCATTTCCTCCTGTTCGGCAACATGAAATGAAACGCCTCCTTCTCCTCCGAAATTCCCCTCTCCCTCTAACATGTACGCACGAGCATACTCTATTATGCAGAAAATTCAGTGAAAAGGGAAGGAAGACTTGTCGACATACGGTTGGCTCATCTCGGCTGAATTTGTAGAACTTTTTCGTCTTCTCCGCTCTTTCGACAAGCCTCCCGGTCATTCGACGCCTAATTTTAGCGGTCGATGGCGAACAATTTTTTGGCATTTTCCGTCGTTGTTTCCGCCACTTCGGCAAAAGAAACGTTTTTGATCTCCGCGATCGCTTCAGCAACATATTTTACATAACTCGGCTCGTTTCGTTTTCCGCGGAAAGGGTGAGGCGTTAAATACGGACAATCGGTCTCAATCAATAAATGGCTGAGCGGGATTTCCTTTGCCACTTCCTTCGGCTTTTTCGCATTTTTAAACGTGACCGGTCCGCCAAGGGAAATAAGAAAGTTCATTTCGATGCACTGCCTCGCTACTTCAACGCTGCCGCTGAAACAATGCATAATGCCGCCGACTTCGGCGGCGTTTTCTTCCTGTAAAATTTTTAAAATATCCGCCGTTGCCTCGCGGTTATGAATGATGATCGGCAGCTTCACCTTTTTTGCCAGCGCGATTTGCCGGCGAAATACGTCTTGTTGGACGTCCTTTGGTGATTTATCCCAATAATAATCAAGCCCCATCTCGCCGAGCGCCACCACTTTCGGATGAGCGGCGAGCTGTTCAATCATCTGTAAGTCGTCATCAGTCATATCAACCGCATCGACCGGATGCCAGCCAACCGCCGCGTAAATAAACGAATACCGCTCGGCCAGCTCCATCGCTCGGTCAATCGTCGGGCGGTCAAACCCGACAACAACGATGTGCGAAACCCCTTCAGCGCGGGCGCGTTCAATGACTTGCTCTACGTCTTCATCATATTGGACCGCATTCAAATGCGCATGCGTATCGAAAAGCATACAACTACCCTCTTTTCCACCTTGATGATAAGTGTAGCATAGAAATTGGTTACGTATGTCACAGATCGTTAACATTTCCATTACAAAATGGAAACAAGGAGGTGTCAAGGCCGACACCCCCTCGTCGATCAAACGGTGATCTACTATTTAATTTTTGTCCCATTCGGCACAGGTTGATCGACGGTCGCCAGCGAAAACTCCCCGCCGCTGCCGCCGGCCAAAATCATCCCTTCCGACCACTCGCCGCGCAGTTTGGCCGGTTTTAAATTAGCGACGCAAATGACCTTTTTGCCGATGAGTTCCTCCGGTTTGTAAAATTCAGCGATGCCGGAGATCACTTGCCGTTTCTCGCCGCCAAGATCAAGCTCGAGCTTCAGCAGCTTATCGGCGTTTTTCATCCGTTCGGCACGCACGACTTCGGCAACGCGCAAGTCAACTTTGGCAAACTCATCAATGGAAATTTCGGCGGTCTCAGCCGTTTGGTTCTCCGCTTTGGCCGGTTCCGCCGCCGGCTTGCCGCCCTGCATATGCGCCTTAATGTACTCGACTTCCGCTTCAATATCAAGACGCGGGAACAGCGGTTCCCCTTTTTGCACGTTTGTTCCTTCCGGAATGAGGCCGAAATCGTACAAGCTGTCCCACTCTTTCAATGAACGGTCATGGATGCCGAGCTGGGCAAACACGCGCTCCGGCGTGCGCGTCAAAAACGGCTGCAGCAACACTGCCGTATGGCGGAGCGACTCAGCAAGGTGAATCATGACGGAGGCAAGCTCTTCCCGTTTGTTTTCGTCTTTAGCCAATGCCCATGGTTGCGTTTCATCAATGTATTTGTTCGTCCGGCCGATCAGCTGCCAAACCGAGGCAAGGGCAACGGAAAACTCCATCCGTTCCATCGCTTCTTCATACTGGCGGACCGCTGCACGCGCCGTTTGCGTCAGCTCTTCGTCAAACGGCGTCTTCGGGCCGCGGTACGGCGGAATGGTCCCGGCAAAGTATTTTTCGATCATCGCTACAGTACGGTGCAATAAATTGCCTAGGTCATTGGCCAAATCGTAGTTGATGCGCTCAACGAATCCTTCCGGTGTGAATACCCCGTCGGAACCGAAGGGCACTTCCCTCAGCAAATAATAGCGGAGCGCATCGAGCCCGTACCGGTCAATGAGCGTCACTGGGTCAACGACATTGCCTTTCGATTTCGACATTTTCCCATCTTTCATGAGCAGCCAGCCATGGCCGAACACTTTTTTCGGCAGCGGCAAGCCGAGTGCCATAAGCATAATCGGCCAATAAATCGTATGGAAGCGGACGATCTCTTTGCCGACTAAATGGACATCGGCCGGCCAATATTTGCGGAACTTCTCATCATTGTCCGTGCCGTAACCGAGCGCCGTAATATAGTTCGCCAGCGCATCGATCCAGACGTAAATCACATGTTTCGGATCGCCGGGCACTTTAATGCCCCAGTCAAACGTCGTCCGCGACACAGCCAAATCTTCAAGCCCTGGCTTAATAAAATTGTTGATCATTTCATTTTTCCGCGATTCCGGCTGGATGAAATCCGGATTTTCCTCGTAATATTGAAGCAAGCGGTCGACGTATTTGCTCATCCGGAAAAAGTACGACTGCTCTTTCACTTTTTCAACCGGACGGCCGCAGTCCGGGCAGTTGCCGTCGACAAGCTGCCGCTCGGTGTAAAACGATTCGCACGGCGTACAGTACCAGCCTTCATATTCCCCCAAATAAATATCGCCTTGTTCGACAAGACGGGCAAAAATGGCTTCCACTACTTTTTTATGCCGCTCCTGCGTTGTACGGATGAAATCGTCATAGGAAATGTCAAGCTTTTTCCATAACTCCTGAATGCCAGCGACGATCTCATCGACATATTGCTGCGGCGTCACCCCTTTTTCCTCTGCCTTGCGTTGAATTTTTTGCCCGTGCTCATCGGTTCCCGTCAAATACATGACATCGTAGCCGCGCAGCCGTTTATAGCGCGCCAGCGCATCCCCCGCCACGGTTGTATAGGCATGGCCGATATGCAATTTGTCGCTCGGATAATAAATCGGCGTCGTCAAATAAAACGTCTTTTTCTCCATCAGTTAGGCCCTCCCTCGTACTGTTGAGCACAAAAACCCCCGTCTGGCGACGGGAGCAGCGTTACTTCTATTTTACATAATTTTTTCATTCTACAAAAACATCTATTTCTCCTCGGTGGAAAAAATATACCCAAACGGACAAAAATACGTCCTTATTTTCGAAATGAGCCACGAATTTATTATATAAGGATAGGGTTTAAACAGCCAAAAAGATTCATTTTTCCCTTTGCTCATCGACAAACTTTTTTTGAAATAACAATATACATTTTTTTAAAATTTTACATATTAAAGGATTGACGCATAATGGAAACACTGATATGATTAGGGTGTAGGAAATTTGTCGAATATTGACGAATAAAGGCAAAAAATCATTTCGGAGAGGAGAAAAGACGATGAAATCGACAGGGATCGTACGTAAAGTCGATGAGTTAGGCCGCGTCGTCATCCCGATTGAGTTGCGCCGCACGTTAGATATTAACGAAAAAGATGCATTAGAAATTTACGTCGACGACGATCGCATCATTTTGAAAAAATATAAACCGAACATGACGTGCGTCGTCACAGGGGAAGTGTCAGACGACAACTTTAAATTAGCCGGCGGAAAAATCATTTTAAGCCGCGAAGGAGCGGAAATTTTGCTTCAGGAGATCCACCAGCACTTGCAAGAGGCAACGGACAACGAATAAAAAAAGAGTTTCTCTGGCTTCTCAGAGAAACTCTTTTTTTTCTTGCCGCTGATGGTACTGTTGATAGACGTCGCGTTTCGACATGTTTCGATCGCCAGCCGCCTGTTTCACCGCTTCCTTGACGGAAAGACCGTGCTCGCGAACATAATAATCGACATGTTCGACAAGCGAAAGCGGCTGCCACCACGTTTCTTCCTCCCGCTTACGTTCACTCCCGTCCTGTGCCCCTTCAACAACAATACAAAACTCACCGCGGATGTCAGCTGTCTTCGCCCAAGTGACCACTTCGCTCAAATCGCCGCGGATGAACTCCTCGAACCGTTTCGTCAACTCCCGGCAAAGAGCGACGCGCCGCTCACCAAATACGTCATACATGGCCGCAAGCGTTTCTTTCAGACGGTGAGGGGCTTCATAAAAGATCAACGTCTCCGCCGCCGTTTTTAACGACAGCAACTGCTCCCGCTTCTCTTTTTTCGCCCGTTCTAAAAAACCGATGAACAAAAAGCGGCCGGTCGGCAGCCCGGAGGCGACAAGCGCCGTTAACGCCGCGTTCGCTCCGGGGAGAGGAACAACGCGGCATCGTTCCGCCAGCGCCGCGACAATCAGTTCATATCCGGGGTCGGAAATGCCCGGCATGCCGGCATCGCTCACTAACGCTACCGTTTTCCCTTCTTTCAGCCATTCGACAAGCTGCCGGCCGCTGGCGTACTTATTATGCTCATGATAGCTCACAAGCGGTGTATGAATGTCGAAATGAGACAACAGCTTTTTCGTCTGCCTTGTATCTTCGGCGGCGACCACATCCGCCTCCCGCAGCGTTCGCACCGCACGAAACGTCATATCTTCCAAATTGCCGATCGGTGTCGGCACGATGTACAGCGTTCCTTGTTCCATTTGCTCAGCAAAGCTTTTTTGTTGCCAAAGCATTCGCGTTCCGCCCCTTTTACGGTGAAATAATCCCATATAAGATGCGCTTCGTTTCCTCCGTATATTCGTTGTCCTCGCCATAAACGATAAGCGGGGGCAATACTTTTAAATCTGGGCTGGCATCTTTCATTCCTTCAATTAAAATCATGTTCGCCTCTTTTCCCGCTTTTGGATAGACAAACCGGAGCCGCTTCGGTTCAAGCCGGTATTGGCGCATAAGCGTTACGATGTCAAGCAGCCGCCCAGGCCGATGAACGAACGCCGCCTTTCCGCCTTGCTTCAACAATTGGCTGCTGACGCGAACGACATCTTCCAATGTACAATAAATTTCGTGGCGGGCGATGGCCAAGTGTTCGTTTTTGCTCAGCTCCTCTTTGCCGGCAGCTGGAAAATACGGGGGGTTGCACGTAACGACATCGTACCGGCTGTAGCCGATTCGCTGCGGCGCGTCTTTAATATCGCCGTGTATAATCTCGATTCGTTCTTCAAGCCCGTTGTACTGCACGCTTCGCCTCGCCATGTCGCAAAGCCGCTCCTGAATTTCAATGCCGATAATCGCTCCTTTTGTCCGCTGGCTCAGCAACAGTGGGATCACCCCGTTGCCCGTGCATAAATCGACGATATGCCCTTTTTGAATCGGCAAATAGGCAAAATGGGCGAGCAGCACTGCATCAAGGGAAAAAGAAAATACGGACGGGCTCTGAATGATGCGAAGCTCCTCATTGAACAAATAATCAAGCCGTTCATCCCCGTACAACTCCACCATCACACACGATCCTCCATTGAAAAAAATAACCTTTCCGGAGCGGAAAGGGTTGCATTACCTTTATTTTTTGTTTAAAAACGATAAACAAAACAAGCAATCGCCCTCTGTGCGTACGCTTCCGTAGTGGACGTGGCAAATATGGAACCCTTCTTGGTAAAGGCGGGCTAAATTGTCATACCCTTCGCCAATGTCGATCAGCTTTTTGCCATGCTTCGTCTCTTTTCGTTTTTCCTCTTCCCATGCCTCAAGCAGCTGCTCAAGCCGCCGGCGCAGATGGGCGTTTTCGATTTGCAGCTGATGGTTTTCCTCCAACAGCTCGGCTACGCGCTGTTTCAGCTGCACAAGCTCACGGTAAAAATGGCTCAGATGCTCTTCCATGTTTGCCACCGATTGAAACACTTCTTTTTTATCTACCTTTTCCACATGGCCCCACCCCAAATTAATCTGCGACACGAATCGATAACGTTCCGTTCTTCATCAACTCATCAAGCGTATATTCGACGACCCGGCCGTGCTCCGGCAATTCGATTTGCAGCACCCGCTCTAAAATGTTCAAACCGACCACTTTGCCAAAGCCATACGGTGTCTCGACATACTCTCCTAAATCTGGAAGCTGCTCTTTTGCCGTCTCATACTCCTCACTCTCATATTTCAAGCAGCACATCAACCGTCCACACAATCCGGAAATTTTCGTCGGGTTAAGCGACAAATTCTGATCCTTCGCCATTTTGATCGATACCGGTTCAAAATCGCCAAGAAATGTCGAGCAGCAAAGCATCCGGCCGCACGGGCCGATGCCGCCGAGCATTTTCGCCTCATCGCGCACCCCGATTTGTCGCAGCTCGATGCGGGTGCGGAAAATCGATGCCAAGTCTTTGACGAGCTCACGGAAATCGACACGCCCGTCGGCGGTGAAGTAAAAGATGACTTTATTGCGGTCAAACGTATATTCTACATCCACGAGCTTCATCTCAAGGCCATGCTCTTCGACCTTGCGCAGGCAAATGTCATACGCCTCACGCGCCGCTTTTTTATTTTCTTCAACGATCCATTTATCTTTTTCATTCGCCACGCGAATCACTTTTTTGAGCGGCAGCACGATATCGTTTTCATCGACTTGTTTATTGGCGATGACGACTTTTCCGTATTCAATGCCGCGCGCCGTCTCGACAATGACAAACTCACCGGCGGGAATGACAAAATCGCCTGGATCAAAATAATAAATTTTTCCCGCCTTTTTAAAACGGACGCCGACGACAGTATACAACGGTTCTCCCTCCTTTACCTCTTTAGTTGAAGAGCCAGCTGCTCTACAAGCAGCGCCGTGCTCATATTCGTCGTAGTTAAACGCGCTTTCGCCTGCAAAATTGCTTCCATGCTGTCTAGGATCCGCCGTTGTGGGCAAGAAAGCGCCCAGCGCTGCAGGCGGTCAAGCTCATCCCGGTATAATGCGCTATCCGTCCTTCCAGCTTGAATGTGCAACAAATCGCGATATATATACAAAAGCAAGTCGAGCCCGAGATCGAGCTGATGTTTTTCTGGAAAATGAGGAAACAAACGGTCGTGGATAAAAAACAGCAGCTGCAACTCCGGCTTGCCAAGCATCTCGTATAATTGTAGCACTAACGTTCGCGCCTCGGCAAACCAACGCTCTTGGCTGAGCGCCAACGCTTCATCGTAGCTGTTCGTCAAGTGGGCGGCGAGCAACGCCAACGTCAGCGGCACGCGCTCTTCAACGAGCTGATCGGCGAGTTCTTCCGGCGGCAGCGGCCGGAAGGAAAGCACTTGACAGCGGGAAATGACCGTTCCTAACAGGCGATGGTATTGTTCGGTTAACAACACCGCCACCGTTCCTGGATGCGGCTCCTCCAAAAATTTCAGCAAGCTGTTGGCAGCGCTTGTCGTCATTTGATCAGCATGTTCGACAATATACATCTTTTTGTCAGATTCCACAGCCGTTTTCATGAACTCCTGTTGCAGCCATTCGATTTGTTCTTTCTTAATCGATCCGCCATCCGGGCTGACTACCCGAACGTCCGGATGGTTTCCGGAATCGATGCGCCGGCAGTTACGGCATTCCAAACAAGGCGCAATTCCTGACGGGGATAGACAAAATAAGCTTTTTGCCAACAACAAACCGGCCGCTTTTTTTCCCGTCCCCCGCTGCCCTTCAAACAAGTACGCATGGGAAATCCGCCCTTTTTCAAGGCCGCTTTGCAGCATTTTCGCCACGACTGGCTGGCGTTTTGCTAGCTGTTCCCATCGCATCGCCATCACTCTTTCTCGTTTCTTACCTTCTATTCTATCATGTCCAGTGCGAATCATCACGGCCGGATTCATGGAAATCACGCTTTGATCTTCCTTCAAGGCGGGAGAGCACCGCCGCCGCCGTCTCGGAAAACACATCATCGAGCGGTCGGCTTGCATCAATGACAACGATCCGATCGGTAAACCGCTTCGCCAACTCCCGATATCCTTCCCTTACCTTATCATGAAAAGACAACGATTCAAGATCGAGCCGGTTTACTTCCCTCTCCCGGTTTTGCCGAATCCGTTCGAGCCCGATGTGCGGATCAATATCAAAATAAACCGTCAATGACGGCATATACCCATCAATGGCAAACTCGTTAATTTTCCATACTTCTTCGACACCAAGCCCGCGGGCAAATCCTTGGTAGGCGAGCGAGCTGTCGACAAATCGATCGCACAGCACAACGCGGCCCGCCTCGAGCGCCGGAACAATTTTCTCAAGCAAATGCTGCCGCCTCGCCGCCGCATACAAAAGCGCTTCCGTCCGCCCGTCCATTTCTGTATACTCGCGATTTAAAATGAGCGCGCGAATCGCCTCAGCGATGCGCACTCCGCCGGGCTCCCTCGTTACCATTACGTCAAAACCTCGCCCGCGCAAAAACGACTCGAGCTTGCCGATCATCGTCGTTTTTCCGGCCCCTTCCGGCCCCTCAAACGAAAAAAAATACCCGTTCATCACCCGCAGCACCCTTTCCGTCATCGAAGTTCATATACGACAAGCAATCCATCCCCGAGCCGGCTTCCGCCTTGCACATGCGCCCGATGGCGGAGAAGCTGGCGAATTTGTTCAATATGACCGCGGTCGATTCGTTCGCCGATCCACATAAGCGGCACTCCAGGCGGGTATGGAATGACCGTTTCCGCCGCCACATACCCTTCCGCCTCCTCTAAAGCGACCGCTTTTTTCCGTACATCGCGCAGTTCATCATACGGGACTAACACCGAGAGCGGCGGGCGTAAAAATGGAAAGGAGCCAAGCAACGGCGTCTCGTCAGCCGGCAACCCGCGCCAAGCCCGCTTCATTTTTCGCACCGCCTCCATAAGCCTGCCAGTTGCAGCGAGCGGACAAACGAGCAGAACGTTCAACGGATCGGCCAGTTCCGTAAACACCCCTTCGCGCTCGAGCCGTTGCTGCAATTCATACCCCGTCAGCGAACTGCGCGTTTGTACCGTCACTTTCAGCAGGTCCGTCTGCACATCGGGCTGTCGGGAAGAAACGACCGCCACCCCATCTATATGGGCCAATGCCGCCTTGAATTCTTCAATTTCTGCTGCCATCGCCGCCACGTCATCTTCCGCAAGCTCGGCGACATAGCTTCGCGCCAAGTCAAGCGACGCCATAATCGGGTAAGACGGGCTGCTCGATTGAAACAGCTGCAAAAAATATTTCAACCGCTCTACATCGATGCGCCCGCTGTTCACATGCAAAAACGCCCCCATCGTCATCGCCGGCAATGTTTTATGCGCCGACTGCACAACTACATCGGCACCGCAAGCAAGCGCCGGCTTCGGAAACGGAGGGCCGAGGACGAAATGGGCGCCATGCGCCTCATCGACAAGCACGGGAACCCCATAGTCATGAGCTAGACGGACGATTTCTGTTAAATCAATCGACATCCCATAATAATTCGGGTTCGTCAATACAACGGCAGCGGCGTCGCGATGAAGGGCAAGCGCCTCTTTGATAGCTTCCACGCAAACGTGCGAAGCAACGTGCATATCGCTGTCAAACTCAGGAGAGAGAAGAACAGGGGTCGCCCCCATGAGCTGCAGTGCATGCATTACTGATTTATGGCAGTTGCGTTGCACAATGACTTTCCGCTTCTTTTCATCACATACGGCGGCGATCATCGCTAAATTTCCTGCCGTCGATCCGTTCACAAGGAAAAATGTTTCCTCGGCGCCATACAGTTCGGCTGCCAATGCCTGCGCCTCAGCAATGGCCGCTTCCGGATGGTGCAAGTCATCAAGTCCGGAAATCTCCGTCGCATCCAACGTCAATACCGAAGAAAACACATCCCCCGCCCGTTTCGAAAACACGGCGCCATATTTATGACCCGGCACGTGGAACGAAATCGGACGGCGCGCCCAATGGCGCATTAACGCGTCATATAAAGGGGTTTTTGCTTGATTCATGTTAACCCTCTTTCCTTGCTGCTCTCCTACCTACCCATCTGAATAACAAAATAATATTAACACGAACCGTCTCGAAAAGAAACGCGCACACAGCACCCAGCTGTTTTTTGCACAAAGCAAAACAAATAAAAACAGGCCCGATACAGGCCTTTACGAATAAATTTTAGAGGTCATCATTTTCCGCAGCTGCCGCACATAAAATGCGTAATTCGGATCGTCCGTATTCGTTTGCACCATTGCCCGGTGGCAATCCAAACAAAGAAAATGGCCAAAAAGAAAAATACCTTCCTCTTTTTCTTGTTCACAAACAATGCACACGTTTCCACGTTTGTTTTGGCCAATCGCCGATGTCCTCACGCTCTCCACCTCCCATCCTCTATGTTTCCCACATTGATAACATTCTATACTAGTAGATGGAAAGATTGAACGCTCCACCGCGCGCACCGGGGATTTATTTTAAGTGTTCCGAATAAAAAACGAAAGCAGCCAATTGTGCCTCAGGCACGATTGGCTGCTTTCCATTGCCTAGCAGCGACCTACTCTTGCAGGGGCGCTGGCCCCAACTACCATCGGCGCTGGAGAGCTTAACTTCCGTGTTCGGGATGGGAACGGGTGTTTCCTCTCCGCTATCACCACTAGGCGATATAATGTTGTGGGATCATTCCCTCAAAACTAGATAACCGTGTGGGGGAAGAAGCCGCGGCGCTTCCGCTTTTTGTCTAGCTCCGGCCGCCATCGGCTCCCGACGCTTCGGTCCTGCTGCGGCGGCGACAGCCTCCTCGCAGGCCCTCCAGCGCGTTTCGCCGATAGGCAGGCGGCCTCCGCTTTTCTAGGTTAAGCCCTCGATCGATTAGTATCCGTCAGCTCCACGTGTCGCCACGCTTCCACCTCGGACCTATCGACCTCGTCATCTTCGAGGGATCTTACTCGCCTAACGCGATGGGAAATCTCATCTTGAGGGGGGCTTCACGCTTAGATGCTTTCAGCGCTTATCCCGTCCGCACATAGCTACCCAGCGGTGCCCCTGGCGGGACAACTGGTACACCAGCGGTGCGTCCATCCCGGTCCTCTCGTACTAAGGACAGCTCCTCTCAAATTTCCTGCGCCCGCGACGGATAGGGACCGAACTGTCTCACGACGTTCTGAACCCAGCTCGCGTACCGCTTTAATGGGCGAACAGCCCAACCCTTGGGACCGACTACAGCCCCAGGATGCGATGAGCCGACATCGAGGTGCCAAACCTCCCCGTCGATGTGGACTCTTGGGGGAGATCAGCCTGTTATCCCCGGGGTAGCTTTTATCCGTTGAGCGATGGCCCTTCCATGCGGAACCACCGGATCACTAAGCCCGACTTTCGTCCCTGCTCGACCTGTCCGTCTCGCAGTCAAGCTCCCTTGTGCCTTTGCACTCTCCGAATGATTTCCAACCATTCTGAGGGAACCTTTGGGCGCCTCCGTTACCTTTTGGGAGGCGACCGCCCCAGTCAAACTGCCCACCTGACACTGTCTCCCACCCCGCTAAGGGGTGCGGGTTAGAATTTCAATACCGCCAGGGTGGTATCCCACCGACGCCTCCACCGAAGCTGGCGCTCCGGCTTCTCAGGCTCCCACCTATCCTGTACAAGCGATACCAAAATTCCATATCAGGCTGCAGTAAAGCTCCACGGGGTCTTTCCGTCCTGTCGCGGGTAACCTGCATCTTCACAGGTAGTATAATTTCACCGGGTCTCTCGTTGAGACAGTGCCCAAGTCGTTACACCTTTCGTGCGGGTCGGAACTTACCCGACAAGGAATTTCGCTACCTTAGGACCGTTATAGTTACGGCCGCCGTTTACTGGGGCTTCGGTTCGCACCTTCGCTTGCGCTAAGCGCTCCCCTTAACCTTCCAGCACCGGGCAGGTGTCAGCCCCTATACTTCGCCTTTCGGCTTCGCAGAGACCTGTGTTTTTGATAAACAGTCGCTTGGGCCTTTTCACTGCGGCTCTTCCAGGCTCTTCACCCGAAAGAGCACCCCTTCTCCCGAAGTTACGGGGTCATTTTGCCGAGTTCCTTAACGAGAGTTCTCCCGCGCGCCTTAGGATTCTCTCCTCGCCTACCTGTGTCGGTTTGTGGTACGGGCACCTCTTCCCTCGCTAGAGGCTTTTCTTGGCAGTGTGGAATCAGGGACTTCCGGATCAAATCCGTCGCCATCACAGCTTAGCCTTACGGCCAGCGGATTTGCCTACTGGCCAGCCTCACTGCTTGGACAGGCTCTTCCAGCCGCCTGCTCACCCTATCCTCCTGCGTCCCCCCATCGCTCAAACGGGAAGGAGGTGGTACAGGAATCTCAACCTGTTGTCCATCACCTACGCCTTTCGGCCTCGGCTTAGGTCCCGACTAACCCTGAGCGGACGAACCTTCCTCAGGAACCCTTAGGCTTTCGGCGCAGAGGATTCTCACCTCTGTTTTCGCTACTCATACCGGCATTCTCACTTCTAAGCGCTCCACCAGTCCTTCCGGTCTGGCTTCTCTGCCCTTAGAACGCTCCCCTACCGATGACCAACGGTCATCCCGCAGCTTCGGCGGCACGTTTAGCCCCGGTACATTTTCGGCGCAGAGTCACTCGACCAGTGAGCTATTACGCACTCTTTAAATGGTGGCTGCTTCTAAGCCAACATCCTGGTTGTCTTCGCAACTCCACATCCTTTTCCACTGAACGTGCACTTAGGGGCCTTAGCTGGCGATCTGGGCTGTTTCCCTCTTGACCACGGATCTTATCACTCGCAGTCTGACTCCCAAGGATAAGTCATTGGCATTCGGAGTTTGACTGGGTTCGGTAACCCGATGAGGGCCCCTAGCCCAATCAGTGCTCTACCTCCAACACTCTTACCTTGAGGCTAGCCCTAAAGCTATTTCGGGGAGAACCAGCTATCTCCAAGTTCGATTGGCATTTCACCCCTACCCACACCTCATCCCCGCACTTTTCAACGTGCGTGGGTTCGGGCCTCCAGCCGGTGTTACCCGGCCTTCACCCTGGACATGGGTAGATCACCTGGTTTCGGGTCGACGACGACGTACTCATGCGCCCTGTTCAGACTCGCTTTCGCTGCGGCTCCGCCTTCCTGGCTTAACCTCGCACGCCATCGTCACTCGCCGGTTCATTCTACAAAAGGCACGCCATCACCCATGAACGGGCTCTGACTACTTGTAGGCACACGGTTTCAGGTTCTCTTTCACTCCCCTTCCGGGGTGCTTTTCACCTTTCCCTCACGGTACTGGTTCACTATCGGTCACTAGGGAGTATTTAGCCTTGGGAGATGGTCCTCCCTGCTTCCGACGGGATTTCCCGTGTCCCGCCGTACTCAGGAGCCGCTCGGGAGGGAACGAAGTTTCGACTACAGGGCTCTCACCTTCTCTGGCCGGCCGTTCCAGACCGGTTCGTCTACCCCGTTCCTTTCTCACTCCCATATGAGCGGTCCTACAACCCCAAGAGGCACGCCTCTTGGTTTGGGCTGTTCCCGTTTCGCTCGCCGCTACTCAGGGAATCGCGTTTGCTTTCTTCTCCTCCGGGTACTAAGATGTTTCAGTTCCCCGGGTGTGCCCTCCATACCCTATGGATTCAGGCATGGATCCTGTCCCATTACGGACAGGGGGTTCCCCCATTCGGACATCTCCGGATCAACGCTTGCTTACAGCTCCCCGGAGCGTTTCGGCGTTTGCCCCGTCCTTCATCGGCTCCTAGTGCCAAGGCATCCACCGTGCGCCCTTTCTAGCTTAACCTACAGCATCTCGGCTTCTTCCTTATTGTCTAGCTTCGGCACCTAGCTCTCTTCTGCCAAATAACCTCCCCCCTTGGGATGCAAGCATCCCTGCGGGTGAAGAACATTTGGCTTCGAGAGCTACCGCGGCACCTCAGCTCTTCCGGTTATCTAGTTTTCAAGGAACGATTTCTGTTCACTTAAAATGGTGGAGCCTATCGGGATCGAACCGATGACCTCCTGCGTGCAAAGCAGGCGCTCTCCCAGCTGAGCTAAGGCCCCACAATATAGGATGGGCCTAAGTGGACTTGAACCACCGACCTCACGCTTATCAGGCGTGCGCTCTGACCAGCTGAGCTATAGGCCCATAATGTATGTGCAGAGAATAACCCATTCCCTCAAAACTAAACAAAACAACAAGCGTCATTATATATCAAACCGACTGTCTAGCTCCAGCGCCTGACTCTCTTCTGTCAAATAACCTTCCCCCTCGGGGTGCAAGCACCCCTGCGGGTGAAAAACATTTGGCTTCGAGAGCCGATCGCGGCGCTTCCGCTTTTCGTACTGTCTAGCTCCGGCCGCCATCGGCTCGCGACGCTTCGGTCCTGCTGCGGCGGCATAGCCTCCTCGCAGGCCCTCCAGCGCGTTTCGCCGATAGGCGGGCGGCCTTCGCTTTTCCCCTTAGAAAGGAGGTGATCCAGCCGCACCTTCCGGTACGGCTACCTTGTTACGACTTCACCCCAATCACTTGCCCCACCTTCGGCGGCTGGCTCCCGTAAGGGTTACCTCACCGACTTCGGGTGTTGCAAGCTCTCGTGGTGTGACGGGCGGTGTGTACAAGGCCCGGGAACGTATTCACCGCGGCATGCTGATCCGCGATTACTAGCGATTCCGGCTTCATGCAGGCGAGTTGCAGCCTGCAATCCGAACTGAGAGCGGCTTTTTGGGATTCGCTCCCCCTCGCGGGTTCGCAGCCCTTTGTACCGCCCATTGTAGCACGTGTGTAGCCCAGGTCATAAGGGGCATGATGATTTGACGTCATCCCCACCTTCCTCCGACTTTTCGCCGGCAGTCCCTCTAGAGTGCCCAACTGAATGCTGGCAACTAGAGGCAAGGGTTGCGCTCGTTGCGGGACTTAACCCAACATCTCACGACACGAGCTGACGACAACCATGCACCACCTGTCACCCTGTCCCCCCCGAAGGGGGAACGCCCAATCTCTTGGGTTGTCAGGGGATGTCAAGACCTGGTAAGGTTCTTCGCGTTGCTTCGAATTAAACCACATGCTCCACCGCTTGTGCGGGCCCCCGTCAATTCCTTTGAGTTTCAGCCTTGCGGCCGTACTCCCCAGGCGGAGTGCTTATCGCGTTAGCTGCAGCACTAAAGGGTGTGACCCCTCTAACACTTAGCACTCATCGTTTACGGCGTGGACTACCAGGGTATCTAATCCTGTTTGCTCCCCACGCTTTCGCGCCTCAGCGTCAGTTACAGGCCAGAGAGCCGCCTTCGCCACTGGTGTTCCTCCACATCTCTACGCATTTCACCGCTACACGTGGAATTCCGCTCTCCTCTCCTGCACTCAAGTCCCCCAGTTTCCAATGACCCTCCACGGTTGAGCCGTGGGCTTTCACATCAGACTTAAGGAACCGCCTGCGCGCGCTTTACGCCCAATAATTCCGGACAACGCTCGCCCCCTACGTATTACCGCGGCTGCTGGCACGTAGTTAGCCGGGGCTTTCTCGTGAGGTACCGTCACCGCGCCGCCTTGTTCAAACGGCGCTCCTTCGTCCCTCACAACAGAGCTTTACGACCCGAAGGCCTTCTTCGCTCACGCGGCGTCGCTCCGTCAGACTTTCGTCCATTGCGGAAGATTCCCTACTGCTGCCTCCCGTAGGAGTCTGGGCCGTGTCTCAGTCCCAGTGTGGCCGGTCACCCTCTCAGGCCGGCTACGCATCGTCGCCTTGGTGAGCCGTTACCTCACCAACTAGCTAATGCGCCGCGGGCCCATCCGCAAGTGACAGCCAAAGGCCGCCTTTCAACCGAAGACCATGCGGTCTTCGGTGTTATCCGGTATTAGCTCCGGTTTCCCGGAGTTATCCCGGTCTTGCGGGCAGGTTGCCCACGTGTTACTCACCCGTCCGCCGCTGACCAAACAAGAGCAAGCTCTCATTCGGTCCGCTCGACTTGCATGTATTAGGCACGCCGCCAGCGTTCGTCCTGAGCCAGGATCAAACTCTCCAAAGAAAGTTGATTGGCTTTGTAAGCTTCGGCGCCGACACCAAACGTGTCAAGCGGCCTCCACTTTTCGAATTGTCTAGCTTCAGCCGCCATCGGCTCGCGACGCTTCGGTCCTGCTGCGGCGGCGATAACCTCCTCGCAGGCCCTCCAGCGCGTTTCGCCGATAGACGGGCGGCCTCCGCTTTTCGTATGACGCTTGTGTTTTGTTTAGTTTTCAAGGAACTTTTGATTAAGTGTTGCACACTTTTCTTATTATACTTACCATCCACGTCGTTGTCAATCGTTTTTTGTTTATTAACAGCGACGTTTATCAATATACTTGATATCTATATAAAAGTCAATAGTTTTTTAACAAAAAAAATGAAAAGGCATTTTGGCTAGAATGGTGCCTTTTCATAACTTTATTTCAGATGAACTGCTCTTCACAAAATATATTGGTCAATCACAATTAATGCTGCAGCCCCTGGGAGGCCAAGAAATCCACAAACAAGCGAGGTAATCAGGTTAATCGGGATATGAATGTTAAAATGTCCGCCAACGGCATTGATGACAAACAGCGCGAGTGCGCCGACGATTAAGCGGATGGCGGCATAGCCGACAAAGCGAAGCGCCTTAAGGCGAGCGCCGACAATAAGGAGCACGGCGATCAGCGTTAACAGCACCGTAATGACGATTTCCGGTTCCAATGATTGAACCCCCTTTTTTGCACGCTTGTACTACAAACGTATGAAACAAAGGGGAAAAAAGAACAAAAAAATAAGGAAGTCAACGCACTTCCTTCAAAGTGATGCGGCGGTGCTTCGCTTCGCGGAGGAGAAAAAAATATTTCGCCTCCGCCAGTTGGAGCGCGCTCAGCACCTCCTGCGATGGATCAACGCTTTTTTCGATAAGCTGTTTTTGTTCGAGCCACTCGGTTCTTGCTTTTTGCAGCTCGGCGATTAGTTTTTCATCAAATTGTCTTTTTAGTTTTCCCTTCCGCCGCCATAGCAAACCGATCCCCACCTTCTTTCTCTCTACAGCTCACGGCGTCCTTCCAACGCTTTGGATAATGTCACTTCATCCGCATATTCCAAATCGCCGCCGACCGGCAGGCCATGGGCGATGCGGGTGACTTTGATCCCTGTCGGTTTTAGCAGGCGCGATAAATACATGGCCGTCGCCTCCCCTTCAATGTTTGGGTCGGTCGCTAAAATTACTTCTTGGATCGTTTCATCCTGCAATCTTGCCAGCAGCTCGGCGATTTTAATGTCTTCCGGACCGATCCCTTCCATTGGGGAGATGGCCCCGTGCAACACATGATATAGACCGTTATATTCCTTCATCTTCTCCATAGCGATGACATCTTTCGGGTCTTGGACGACGCAAATCATCGTTCGGTCGCGCCGTTCATCTTTGCAGATGTAACAAGGGTCTGTATCCGTAATATGTCCGCAAATCGTGCAATAATGAATATGGCGCTTCACATCGACGAGCGCTTTGGCAAACTCGAGCACGGTGTCCTCTTTCATCGCCAGCACATGGAAT
The DNA here is from genome assembly GCF_001618685.1 of Geobacillus subterraneus. Taxonomy (GTDB): domain Bacteria; phylum Bacillota; class Bacilli; order Bacillales; family Anoxybacillaceae; genus Geobacillus; species Geobacillus subterraneus. The sequence continues at coordinate 3,200,436 of NZ_CP014342.1, forward strand.
GCAAGGCGGGCGGCTGTTTTTGGACCGATCCCGGGCAGTTTCATAAAACTGTCAATTAACTTCGATATTGGCTCAGGATAATGCATAATTTCCCCCTAGAACAGTCCTGGGATGTTTAACCCTTTCGTAAACTGCCCCATCGTGTCGTTCGCCAGTTCATCTGCCTTTTTGAGCGCATCATTTGTCGCCGCTAAAATTAAATCTTGCAGCATTTCAATATCGTCTGGGTCTACGACTTCTTCCTTAATTTTGACCTCTAAAATTTGTTTATGACCATTGGCGACGACCGTCACCATGCCGCCCCCAGCTGTGCCTTCTACCGTTTTTTCCGCTAACTCTTCTTGCGCCTTTTGCATTTCTTTTTGCATCTTTTGCATTTGCTTTAACATTTTTTGCATATTTCCCATTCCACCACGCATCATTCTAGGATCCTCCTTCAATCGCTTATTCTTTAATTTCGATCAGCTCTTCGCCGAACAGCCGTTTTGCCTCGGCGATCAACGGTTCTTCTTCGCTTTTTTCCGCTTTGGCTTCTTTGTTGCGGATAAACTCTTCCCTTATTTTTCCCCATTCTTCTTCCGGAATGGCGACCATTTCAAACCGCCGGTTCGTCAGTTCGAACAAAATCGTCTCAACGTTTTCCTTCACGGAGCTCGCCGGATCTGTCGCCATTTTGCAGTGAATTTCATACTTAAACTTTAACACAAATGCCGAGGCGCTCGCTGCGACCGGCTCGCTCTCTTGAAGCAAGGCGGCGTGCGACACTTTATGCTGCCGCTTCAGCGTGTCAAGCACATCAGCCCAGCGCCCTTTCACCAATGCTAAATCCTCGTGCGTCGCCTGCTTCAACAGTTCGTGAATGCGGCCGACCGGCGCTTTATACCCCCCAGTTTTTACCGCCTTCACCGTTTTTTTCGTCGGGACGGCAGCTGATGAAAGAGTGGGCGGCTGTTCCTTCAGGCGGCGCAGTTCGGCTTCCAGCGTCTCGATCCGCTTCACTAACGGTTCCAGCTCGGAGGCGGTCCGCGCCGGAGCGGCGGGCGGCTGATGGCAAAGCTTCACAAGCGCCACTTCCAAAAGGAGGCGCGGGTGGTTCGTCCACTTCATCTCTTGCTGGCTTTTGTTCAACAGCTCAATCGCTCCGTATAAATCAGAAAGAGGAATCGTTTCCGAAAGCGAGGTAAACGCCTCATCGACGGCTGCAAGTTGAATAGCTCCTTCCACATGGGGGGCGGTTTTGTACAGCAACAGGTCGCGATAATACAAAATTAAATCTTCCACTAGACGGTTCGGGTCTTTCCCTTGCGCCATCGTTGCTTCGAACTGCTGGAGAACCGCTGCTGTATCTTTGCGGTAGATGGCCCCAATAAAGTCGGCTAATGCGGCAAATGACGCCGCCCCCGTCATCGCCAGCACATCGTCGAGCTCAAGCTTCCCATCGCTAAACGAAATCGCTTGGTCAAGCAGGCTGAGCGCATCGCGCATCCCCCCATCGGCGGCGCGGGCAATGGCTGACAGCGCCTCATCGGATGCTTCCACCCCTTGGGCATTCGCTACGTATTTCAGCCGAGAAACGATGGCCGATAGCGGAATGCGGCGAAAGTCGAACCGTTGACAGCGGGAAATAATCGTTGCCGGAATTTTATGCGGCTCGGTCGTGGCCAAAATAAAAATGACATGTTTCGGCGGCTCTTCTAATGTTTTCAGCAGCGCGTTAAACGCGCCGATCGACAACATGTGCACTTCGTCAATAATGTACACTTTATAGCGGACCGAGGTCGGTGCAAACTTGACTTTGTCGCGGATGTCGCGGATTTCATCGACACGGTTGTTGGAAGCGGCGTCAATTTCCAGCACATCAGGAACCGTTCCGTTCGTAATGCCGAGGCAAGCGGGGCATTCGTTGCACGGTTCAGCCGCCGGAGCATGTTCGCAATTGACCGCCTTGGCGAAAATTTTCGCCGCACTCGTTTTTCCCGTTCCGCGGGGACCGGAAAATAGGTAAGCGTGCGATATTTTATGTTGAAGCAGGGCGCTTTGCAATGTTTTCGTTACGTGTTCCTGACCGACCATGTCAGCGAAGCGCTGCGGCCGGAAAACACGGTATAACGCTTGATATGCCACGGAAAACGGCCCTCCTCTTCCTCTCATCCTATTTATTATATAACTTCTCGTTTCAATTTAAAATAACAAAAAGGGGCTGACCCAAAAGTCCGCCAAAAAGCGGACTTTTGGAGTCAGCCCTCTCTGGTTTTTGTATATTTTACCAAACGGAACAAAATTCCGACTCTGTTCTCCCCCTCATTTACGCCACCAAGGACAATTGCTTGTCCCTAGCGGCTTTTTTGAGAAGATTGTGGGCAGCACAAACCAGCCCCCATTCGATGGAAACTTTTTGGAGGCCTCGCAGGACAAAGCGACGAAACCCGCGATTTTGTTTGATTTGCCCAAATACACTCTCAATGTCGGTTTGGCGTTGGCGGTATCGGGCTTGCCCTTCTTCACTCTCCAACCGTTCGCGGGCTTTCTGTTTTTGTTCATGATAGACGGGGTTCCATTGCGTGGTTCGTCCATACTTGGAAGTCGTGCAGGCCGAACGGAACGGACATCCTTCGCATTCATGGCATTGGTAGTGTCGGGTGACCGAGGTGTATCCTGATTCCGTGGTCTGTTTCGAAGTTCCGGTGCGAACCAGCTTTTTCCCATTGGCGCAAATCCAAACGTCTTCTTCTTCCACATAGGTCCAATTCTGCTGATGATGCGGATTTTTCTTGACCTTGCGCGTGTTCTCCTTCTCATACGTATGGTACTTGATCAAGGCCGATATGTGCTTCTCTTCCAGCTTCACGTAGTTCTCTTCCGAGCCATAAGCCGCGTCAGCGATCAAACGTTCGGGTTCCACGCCGTACTTCTCTCGAACGGTCTCCAAATGCGGGAGAAGACAACGAGTGTCGCCCGGCCTCTGATGAAGGGAATACCCCAAAATAAATTGGCCGGAAGAACCCACCTGTACGTTATAGGCCGGCTTGAGCTGGCCGTTTCGCATGTGATCCTCCTTCAACCGCATGAAGGTGGCATCCACATCGGTCTTGGAATAGCTGTTGCGATCCCCGCATACATGGAGTTGGTGTTCATACTTTTCACTGCGGGGCAAGTAGTCCTCCTTCATCTTCTTGATGGCCTTCTTCAACGGTTGGTTGTCCGGCTCGGCCTCCAACCGTTTTTCCCACTCCTCGGTTTTCTTTCGGATTTCTTCTGACGTAAAGGCCGGCGAAGGGTCGATGTCTTCCGCCTTTTCTTCTTCCACGATCGCCTCGATCTGGGCAATCAGCCGATCGACATTGGCTTGGAGTTTCTCCTGGTACTTCTCAGCCGATTTGCGCCAAACGAAGGTGTACCGGTTGGCATTCGCTTCAATTTTCGTTCCATCCACAAAATAATCTTCCATCTTGACATAGCCGTCGGCCACGAGCAGCGTGATCATTTCCCGGAACAGGTCGTCAATCAGGTCTTTCATCCGCTCCGAACGAAACCGATTGATGGAGCGGAAGTCCGGCTTTTGAAATCCACTTAGCCACATGAGGGGAAGGTGGACTTCGAGCTGCCGTGCAATCTCACGGCCATGATACATTTTTTGGGTGTAAGCGTAAAGGAGAATTTTGGTCATCATTTTCGGATGATAGGCGGAGGCGCCCCCTCCTTTGTAGTAAGCAAGAAACGTCTCCATCGGGATGCGTTCAACCATCTCATGAACCACGTGGGCCATGTTATCCCGTGGAATGAGATCGGCGATGTTGCTTGGCAAAGAGAGGTTGTCCATGGTATACTCTTTAAAGGAAATATGATCATGTTTCATAAAAGAATCGCCCTTCTTTCGGTGGTAGTGGTTTTGGTGACTCTATTCTACCAGAAAAAAGGGCGATTCTTCTATATTTGAGGCAAAAAAGTGGGGGCTGATCCCAAAACGCATTCGCGTTTTGGGTCAGCCCCTTTGTTTCGCCTATGTAAGGCCGTGCACCTTCTGTCGATTAGCTGCCCCGAGCGTTGCTCAAGCAGTTAGCTCAGCCCAGGCACCCCCGCGGCACATGGGAGCATCCGCTTACTGCTGCTTCCTTCCGGACCTGACAGGGTTCACGGAATCCCATTGCGCGGGACCCAGACGTCAACGCCACTTGCTTGAGACAGGCCTCACAACAGACTAACCTCGAGAAGGGATTCAGCCTCGCTAGAGCGGATTGCGAGTACAGGGCACCGCTACCTCCCCGCTTAGCACGGCACTATCAGTATAGCTCGTTTGCCGGAAAAATGCAACGTAAATAGGCGGAATTTTAGTTGGAACTTCCGCCAACATTTTTCTTTTGTCCACGCAATCGGCGAAAAAAGTCGCTTAATAATGACCCGCACTCGCTAGCCAATACGCCGCTAGTAACGTCGGCTTGGTGGTTGAACCGGCTCTCTTGCAGCAAGTTCATCAACGTCCCGGCGCATCCCCCTTTTGGGTCGCTGGCGCCAAACACAACCCGCTCAATGCGGGAAAGAACGATCGCTCCTGCACACATGGCGCATGGCTCAAGCGTCACATACAACGTCGCCCGCTCAAGCCGCCATGAACCGATCGCCTGGCACGCTTCATCAATCGCTAAAATTTCCGCATGGGCAATGGCGCGTTGCTCCGTTTCCCGCAAATTATGGGCGCGGGCGATGACGCGTCCGTCTTGGACGATAACGGCTCCGATCGGCACTTCACCGATTTGCTCGGCTTTTTTTGCCTCTTCAATCGCCAACCTCATGTAATACTCATCGTGGTTCATCGTATACCCCTTTGCGCAAACGGTCATTTCTCTTGCCTTTCCATCATAAAATATGGAGAATAAAGACGCAACTAGGAGGTTAAGTATGCAAATCCATGTCATACAGAGCGGACAAACGTTGAGCGGGATCGCTGAGGCATACGGAACGACCGTCGAGGAAATTGTCCGGGCCAACAAGCTTCCAAATCCTGATGAACTTGTTGTCGGCCAGACGCTCGTCATCCCGATCGTCGGCCGTTTTTATTGGGTGCAGCGCGGCGACAGTTTATGGTCGATTGCGCGCCGATTCTCCATTCCGATGCAGCGGCTTGCAGAGGTGAACCGCCTCTCGTTAAATGCCCCGCTGCGGGTCGGTCAGCGGCTGTACATCCCTCCCGGCGCCAAGCGGAGGGCGGAGTTTAACGCGTATATCGAGCCGCGCGGAACGACCGTCAGCCCAGCACTGGAAGCGAGCGCCCGCGAGGCTGCCCCGTATTTGACCTATTTAAGCCCCTTTTATTTTTCCATCCGGCGCGACGCGACACTGCAAGGGCCGCCGCTTGACGACTTTCCGGCCATCGCCCGCGCCAACCGCGTCACGCTTGTTATGGTTGTCGCCAACATTGAGAACGGACAGTTCAGCGACGAGCTCGGTGCGCTCATTTTAACGAATGAGACACTGCAAAACCGCCTGCTCGACAACATTGTCGCGACCGCCAGACGTTACGGCTTTCGCGACATTCATTTCGATTTTGAATATTTGCGCCCGGAAGACCGCGAGGCATACAACGCCTTTTTGCGCAAGGCGAAACGGCGGTTTGAACGAGAAGGGTGGTTGATGTCGACCGCTTTAGCGCCAAAAACGAGTGCGACCCAACGCGGGCGCTGGTATGAGGCGCACGATTACCGCGCCCACGGACAAATTGCTGATTTTGTCGTCATTATGACGTACGAGTGGGGTTACAGCGGCGGACCGCCAATGCCTGTTTCGCCAATCGGACCGGTTCGACGCGTACTTGAGTATGCCATTTCGGAAATGCCGGCAGGAAAAATTTTAATGGGGCAAAACTTGTATGGCTATGACTGGACGTTGCCGTACGTACCGGGCGGTCCATACGCCCGAGCTATTAGCCCGCAGCAAGCCATCGCCCTCGCTGCAAGATATAACGTCGCCATTGAATACGACATCGAGGCGCAGGCGCCCCACTTTCGCTATCGCGATGAGAACGGCCGCGAACATGAAGTATGGTTTGAAGATGCCCGTTCCATCCAAGCGAAGTTTCATTTAGTCAAAGAACTTGGTTTGCGTGGAGTCAGTTACTGGAAACTAGGTCTTGACTTCCCGCAAAACTGGCTGCTAATCGCCGATCAATTCACAGTGGTGAAAAAATAGTGCCGCTAAGACCAAAAACAATAAAAAAACCCGCCTTCGCCTGGCGGGTTTTTTTATGGCGGGAAACGCCATTTTGATCAGCCGTTTCGGGTGGCAATCTCCTCTTATGCGCGTCAGTATTGTTCGTTATCGCCGTGGCTGAGAACAAGAAATCGGCGTCCGCCGTCCCTTTATCCTCGTTGCCAACGTCATTCACTATAACACGGTTGCCGGGAAAAGTCAACTAACGATTTACTTAGCACCTTTTGTTCAGCGAATGACATCCCGGTTCCCCATGTACGGACGGAGCGCTTCCGGGATCACGACCGATCCATCTTCTTGCTGGTAGTTTTCCAAAATGGCGGCAACGGTGCGCCCGATCGCCAGCCCTGAGCCGTTTAGCGTATGCACATACTCCGGCTTTGCTTTCGGCTCGCGGCGGAAGCGGATATTGGCGCGGCGCGCCTGGAACGCCTCGAAGTTGCTGCACGACGAAATTTCCCGGTACGTACCATAGCTTGGCAGCCACACCTCAATATCATACGTCTTTGCCGCGGAAAATCCAAGATCCCCTGTACACAAGGCGACGACACGATACGGAAGCCCAAGCCGCTGCAAGATCGTTTCCGCTTGGCGCGTCAATTTTTCCAACTCGTCATATGAATCCTCCGGCTTGACGAACTTGACGAGCTCGACTTTATTGAATTGGTGCTGGCGAATGAGCCCCCTCGTGTCGCGGCCAGCCGATCCGGCTTCGGCGCGGAAGCACGCACTGTAAGCCGCATAGTAAAGCGGCAAATCGTCAGCCGCTAAAATTTCATCGCGATGCAAGTTCGTCACCGGCACTTCCGCTGTCGGAATGAGAAAATAGTCTTCGCCGTCCAAATGAAACGCATCCTCAGCAAACTTCGGAAGCTGCCCGGTTCCGATCATGCTCGCCCGGTTCACTAAATACGGCGGCAACACCTCTTGGTAACCAAACTCATCGAGATGAATGTCGAGCATAAAGTTGATTAATGCCCGCTCAAGACGAGCCCCTAGCCCCTTATAAAACACAAACCGGCTTCCTGCCACTTTGGCGGCCCGCTCAAAATCAAGCAAACCGAGCTGGTCAGCAATGTCCCAATGCGGCTTCGGTTCAAACGGAAACGAGCGTGGTTCTCCCCATCTTCTCACTTCAACGTTATCTTCTTCCGATTGGCCGACCGGCACGGACTCATGCGGCACGTTTGGAATCGACAAAAGAAGGCTGTTGAGCTCTTCCTCAAGGTGGCGAATTTGCTCATCCATCTCTTTAATGCGATCACCGACTTCACGCATTTCAGCGATCAACGGTTCAGCGTCCTTTTTTTCGCGCTTTAAGACGGCGATTTGTTGCGACACATCATTGCGTTTGCTTTTGAGTTCCTCGGCCTCAGCGATCAAGCGACGGCGCTCTTTGTCGAGCTGCTCGAACCGGTCGATGTGGGCCAAGTCCCCGCCCCGCTGCATCAGCTTTTCTTTTACCTCTTGAAATTGAGTGCGCAGTAATTTTACATCCAACATTTGTTTTACCTCCTTACCCACCATTTATTATACATAAAAACGCTCCCGTCCCAAAAAAGGGACGGGAGCGTTCCCGCGGTGCCACCCTCATTGAAGGCCGTTACGCCTTCCGCTCATGCCGATAACGGCGGCTGCCGAAAACGCCTACTGACCGCTCAGGTGTTCAGCATTTTGCTCGAGGATGGATTCACAGGCGCCGCCTGCCGGTTCGCACCAACCACCAGCTCTCTGAAAGGAGGGATGCCTGCTACTAGTTCCTCTCATCGCGTTCGCATTCACTATACGCTTGATATCGTTTTTGCTTCCTTGACCATATTTAAGAAGTATTGCATGAATCGATGGTCATCGGTCAGTTCGGGGTGGAACGAGCAGCCAAGAAATTGGCCTTGCCGAGCCGCGACAATGCGGTCGTTGTATGTCGCGAGGACATCGACCCCGTCTCCGACCTCGACGATGTGCGGCGCACGGATGAAGACGCCGACGAACCCGTCGCCGACCCCTTTAATCGACAGCTCCGCTTCAAAGCTTTCCCGCTGCCGTCCGAACGAGTTCCGTTCAACCGTAATGTCCATCAAACCTAAGTGCGGCTCGTCGTAACCGACGATTCGTTTCGCCAGCAAAATGAGCCCGGCGCACGTGCCGAACATCGGCTTGCCGTCGGCGGCAAATTGCTTCAGCGGCTCCATGAGTCCGTACCGGTCAATGAGGCGCCGCATCGTCGTGCTTTCGCCGCCCGGCAACACGAGTCCATCGAGTCCAGCGAGCTGCTCCGGCTTTTTCACGATGACCGCCTCGGCGCCGCACGCCTCAATGGCGTGGATATGTTCTTGCACGGCCCCTTGCAGTCCGAGTACACCTATTTTCATCGTCCCTTTACTCCTTTGCATGGCTTTACCAGCCGCGTTCTTGCATGCGGTGCTCCGGCAGCAACGTCGCGACATCGATGCCGCGCATCGCGCCGCCCAACCCTTTGGATAAGTGGGCGATCAGCTCGTAGTCCTCGTAATGAGTCGTCGCTTCAACGATCGCGCGCGCATATTTTTCCGGGTTTTCCGATTTAAAAATGCCTGACCCGACAAAGACGCCGTCTGCGCCTAAGTGCATCATGAGAGCGGCGTCAGCCGGTGTCGCGACACCACCGGCGGCGAAATTGACGACCGGGAGGCGGCCAAGCCGTTTGATTTCACGCAACACTTCGACCGGAGCCCCAAGCTGCTTCGCCTCAGCGACAAGCTCGTCCTCGCTCATGCTGACGACTTTGCGGATTTGCGCGTTGACTTTGCGCATATGGCGCACCGCCTCAACGATGTTGCCTGTCCCCGGCTCCCCTTTTGTCCGCAGCATCGACGCCCCTTCCGCAATGCGGCGGGCGGCCTCACCTAAGTCGCGGCACCCACATACAAATGGAACCGTAAACTGCCGTTTATCGATATGGAATTCCTCATCAGCCGGCGTCAACACTTCGCTTTCGTCGATATAGTCAACGCCGAGCGCCTCAAGGACACGCGCTTCCACATAATGACCGATGCGCACTTTCGCCATGACCGGGATCGACACAGCGTTCATCACTTCTTCGACCACCGTCGGGTCCGCCATGCGCGCGACGCCGCCGGCAGCGCGAATGTCCGCCGGGACGCGCTCGAGCGCCATAACCGCGACAGCCCCTGCCGCCTCAGCAATTTTAGCCTGTTCTGCGTTGACGACGTCCATAATGACGCCGCCTTTTTGCATTTCCGCCATGCCGCGTTTGACGCGGTCTGTGCCTGTCAATGCCAACGTTGATTCCCCCTATTCCTATCCTTATGCTTTGCCATGTACGCAAAAGGATGATTCCACTGTTTTATTTTACCTCAATTTTTACAAAAATCACAATGGAAAAAAGCTCCCCCGGCAGGGGAGTCGTTTTACAGCCAGCCTTTCACCGTTTTCGCAGCGCTCGTCCATAAGTCGGCAAACAGTCCGCCGATCGCACGCATGGAGAGCACAAACCAGTTTGCTTTTTCCACCTCAACGGTCGTCACAAGCGGCACACGAATGTTTTTTTGCATGTCCGGGCTCAAAAAGGCAAGAGAGTCATCTCCCTTATATTCAAGCGTCATATATCCGACCGTCTCTCCCTTTTTCAACGGAGCGGTCAACTCGCCCTCATTTGTCATCTTTTTCTTATCCAATACATAGACCGGTTTGTACTGTTTTTCCTCGCCGTGTCTCACTAGCAGCGATAGCTTTTTGGCCGTGGCGACACGAACTTCTTTTTCTTTCCCTTTCACGACTGGAAGCGTCTCTTTTCCTTTCAGCTGATATCCCTTCGGATAAAGCGTTTGAAGCGAGTATTGATTAAATCCATAGTTAAATAGTTTTTCCGTCTCCTCAAAGCGCGCCTCTTTCGTCGTTTTTCCGCTCGCGTCTTTCGCGTTCATGACAACAGAAATGAGGCGCACACCGTTCCGCTTTGCTGTTCCGGTGAAGCAATTGCCAGCAAACTCTGTATAGCCGGTTTTTAACCCGTCTACCCCTTCATATCCGTACACAAGCCCTGGCAGCATCCAGTTCCAGTTGTCCATCTTGATTTCATCTTCTGTTCCTTCTCGGAACAGTTTTCTTGGGATACTCGCTGTTTCCAGCACTTCTGGATGATCTTTCAACAGCCGATAGGCAAGCGTCGCCATCGCCCGTGCAGACATGACGTTCTCCTCGTCCTGACTTGTTCCTTCCGGATGGAATCCCTTTAAGTCGCTGTTACTTAACCCGGTGGCATTGACAAATTTATAATCTTTGAGTCCGAGCTCCTTCGCTTTTTCGTTCATCATTCGCACAAAATTTTTCTCCGATCCGGCAATGATTTCGGCGATCGCGACCGTTGCCGCGTTCGCTGAATAGATGGCCATCGCCTCATACAGCTCGTGAACCGTATATTGCCCGTCTTTACGCAGCGGGACGTTTGACAGCGTCCGATCCTGCGACAACCGATATACGTAATCGCTTGGCGTATACGTTTGGTCCCATTTAACACGTTTCGCTTTAATGGCGTCAAGAAGCAAATATTCAGTCATCATTTTCGTCATACTGGCAATGCCAAGCACCGTATCAATATTCTTTTCGTACAAAATCCTTCCCGTTTGCGCGTCCACTAAAATAGCGGCGTCCGCCCGAATATCAAGCGGTGCGCTCTCCGCTTTCACCGTTCGTTGAAACGGCCATAATGTCAAACAAAGACAAATCGACAGCAGCCAAAAAAACCAGTTTCGTTTCCTCGTCTTCACGTCGCACCCTCCTTACACAACCGTTATTGTAACATATGGACAGCCAAAAAAATAGACGGAGGGCATGTCTCCGTCAAAGTTAGGTCAATTGGCGCAACCTCGCGTGAACTACCCACCACCTACGCTTCGCTTAGAGGTGGGGGCTTCAAGCGACTTGTGTGTGTTCGCTGAACGGTAAGCCACACACAAGAACCCTTTACGCTTCCCTTCGTTCCGAAGGTGTCCGTTCTAGCCATATTCTATCATATTCGTTGGCTAACGCCAACCGAAATTCATCTCCCACTTTCACTGGTGCTGGCGCACCTTCACGTTTAGAAGTAGGAGACTTCTTTCGGAGGGAAGTTAAAACGCGGAGTAGTTTGGCGCTTCTTTCGTAATTTGCACGTCGTGCGGATGGCTTTCGCGGAGTCCCGCGCCCGTCATGCGGATAAACTGCGTTTTCTCCCGCAACTCATCCAAGTTTCGCGTCCCGCAATAGCCCATACCAGCGCGCAGTCCGCCGACAAGCTGATAAATCGTATCCGCAAGCGGTCCTTTGTATGGCACACGCCCTTCGATGCCTTCTGGGACAAACTTTTTCGCTTCCTCTTGGAAATAGCGGTCCTTGCTGCCGCGCTCCATCGCTGCAACCGATCCCATGCCCCGGTACACTTTAAAGCGGCGTCCTTGATAAATTTCTGTCTCACCTGGGCTTTCCGAGACGCCGGCAAGCAAACTGCCAAGCATAACGGCATGCGCCCCAGCCGCGATCGCCTTCACGATGTCGCCGGAATACTTGATCCCGCCATCGGCAATAATCGGGACGCCATACTTGCGCGCCTCTGTCGCACAGTCGTAAATCGCTGTAATTTGCGGCACCCCAACCCCGGCGACAACCCGTGTCGTGCAGATAGAGCCTGGACCGATCCCGACTTTGATAATGTTCGCCCCCGCCTCAATTAAGTCGCGCGTCGCCTCAGCTGTCGCGACATTGCCAGCGACAATGTCTAAATCCGGATACTGGCGGCGGATAGTAGCCACTGTCTCGAGGACACCTTTCGAGTGGCCGTGCGCTGTATCGACGACAATGACGTCAACCCCTGCCTCAACAAGCTTTTTAACGCGGATCATCGTGTCCGCCGTCACTCCGACAGCCGCCCCGACGACAAGACGTCCTTTTGCGTCCTTCGCTGAGTTCGGGAACTCAATCACTTTCTCAATATCCTTGATGGTAATTAACCCTTTTAGTATTCCGTTTTCATCAACGAGCGGCAATTTTTCGACTTTATGCTTTTGCAAAATTTTCTCCGCTTCCTCCAACGTTGTTCCAACTGGGGCCGTAATCAAATTTTCTTTCGTCATTACCTCGGAAATTTTAATCGAGTAGTCTTGAATAAAGCGCAAATCGCGGTTCGTAATAATGCCGACAAGCTTTTGTTCCTCAACGTTGTTCACGATCGGTACGCCTGAGATGCGATATTTGCTCATTAAATGCTCCGCATCGTACACTTGATGATCAGGCGTTAAGAAAAACGGATCAGTAATAACCCCCCGTTCCGACCGTTTTACTTTGTCGACTTGCTCGGCCTGCTGCTCAATCGGCATGTTTTTGTGAATGACACCAAGACCGCCTTGACGCGCCATCGCAATCGCCATTTCCGCCTCAGTAACTGTATCCATGCCAGCGCTAATAATCGGGATGTTCAACTGCAGTGTGTCGCTCAGCCTCGTCGTGACATCAACATCGCGCGGCAGCACATCAGATTTTGCCGGAATGAGAAGAACATCGTCAAACGTCAATCCTTCCTTTGCGAATTTCGCTTCCCACATGTTTTCTCCCCCTTGTCCGGAAATATTATTAGTAGCTTAACAACTGGTTAAACTACTGTCAAGGAATCAAAAAAATGTCCAACTTTTCAGTTATTTGCCTACAATTTAGCCATAAGGGGGGTAAAAATGTTCGGAAATACGAATAGGGCGTTCAGCCTTTCTGTTTTCCGCTCCGCGGATACCGCGCAACACTTTTTACAGCAATGCTACAAGCAGCAGGGGCGCGACGACGCGGTTCAACGAAGTTATACGAACTGTTACCCGTTTTTATATTATTTGGAACACGGGCAAAACTTCTACGCCGCCGCCCAACAGGCGCCGCTGTCGATCAAACCGGTTCTTTTATTTTACGGCATGGTGCAGCTGTTAAAAGCTTGCCTGCTTACCGTCGACCCCGATTACCCGGAATCGACATCCGTTTTAGCCCACGGAGTGTCAACGAGAAAACGAAAAAAACAAGGCTATGAATTTTTAGATGACGAAGTAAAAGTACAGAAAAACGGTTTGTTCACTCATTTTTCTGAAAAAATGTTTCATGTGAAACAAGAAGCCGGAGAAAAGTTTCGCATGGGCACGCTGTTGCAACGGATTTGCGAGCTGCATGAAACGTTTTTCTCTCTAAATGGACGGAAAAAGCCATTATCTTTGCCGATTGTACATACCGTTTCACCGTCGATGCTGGCCATCCCAAAAACAATTTTAGATCACTACCATATGACTTTGCCCCGATTTGTCCAATATATTGGTGAAGAGGGACAAGGAAGACAGCTCGTCTTCATCAAAGAGGAAGGAGAATTTCTCTATTTTGAGACAGCGATGCCGCTATCTTCCGTTGGAGAGGGTCCGTTTTTATTTCATCTTAACGGAACATACTATATCCCGACCAAGAAAGAAAAAATTTTTACTCTCCCGGAGATCCACGCCCATTACTTGTTGTTGTACAACTTAAGCATGATTTCCCGCTACGAGACCGAATGGTGGAGCGAACTCCTCCACTCCTACTCGAGCAAGGCGTACATTTTTATCCTTCAATTCCTTTCGGTGTCGGCAGAAAAAGCTCCGTTATTGTTGAACGAATATTTAATGCAAAAGTTTTTGGCTAAACCAAATGAAAAATCCCCTGCTGTTTAAAACAGCAGGGGACTTCTTCGCCTAGCAGCGACCTACTCTTGCAGGGGCGCTGGCCCCAACTACCATCGGCGCTGGAGAGCTTAACTTCCGTGTTCGGGATGGGAACGGGTGTTTCCTCTCCGCTATCACCACTAGGCGATATAATGTTGTGGGATCATTCCCTCAAAACTAGATAACCGTGTGGGGGAAGAAGCCGCGGCGCTTCCGCTTTTTGTCTAGCTCCGGCCGCCATCGGCTCGCGACGCTTCGGTCCTGCTGCGGCGGCGACACATTGCATACGCTCCTGTGGCACCACCCACGCAGAACCAAGCTTTGCTTGGTTCGAGCCTCCTCGCAGGCCCTCCAGCGCGTTTCGCCGATAAGCAGGCGGCCTCTGCTTTTCGTACTGTCTAGCTCCGGCCGCCATCGGCTCGCGACGCTTCGGTCCTGCTGCGGCGGCGACACATTGCATACGCTCCTGTGACACCACCCACGCAGAACCAAGCTTTGCTTGGTTCGAGCCTCCTCGCAGGCCCTCCAGCGCGTTTCGCCGATAAGCAGGCGGCCTCCGCTTTTCTAGGTTAAGCCCTCGATCGATTAGTATCCGTCAGCTCCACGTGTCGCCACGCTTCCACCTCGGACCTATCGACCTCGTCATCTTCGAGGGATCTTACTCGCCTAACGCGATGGGAAATCTCATCTTGAGGGGGGCTTCACGCTTAGATGCTTTCAGCGCTTATCCCGTCCGCACATAGCTACCCAGCGGTGCCCCTGGCGGGACAACTGGTACACCAGCGGTGCGTCCATCCCGGTCCTCTCGTACTAAGGACAGCTCCTCTCAAATTTCCTGCGCCCGCGACGGATAGGGACCGAACTGTCTCACGACGTTCTGAACCCAGCTCGCGTACCGCTTTAATGGGCGAACAGCCCAACCCTTGGGACCGACTACAGCCCCAGGATGCGATGAGCCGACATCGAGGTGCCAAACCTCCCCGTCGATGTGGACTCTTGGGGGAGATCAGCCTGTTATCCCCGGGGTAGCTTTTATCCGTTGAGCGATGGCCCTTCCATGCGGAACCACCGGATCACTAAGCCCGACTTTCGTCCCTGCTCGACCTGTCCGTCTCGCAGTCAAGCTCCCTTGTGCCTTTGCACTCTCCGAATGATTTCCAACCATTCTGAGGGAACCTTTGGGCGCCTCCGTTACCTTTTGGGAGGCGACCGCCCCAGTCAAACTGCCCACCTGACACTGTCTCCCACCCCGCTAAGGGGTGCGGGTTAGAATTTCAATACCGCCAGGGTGGTATCCCACCGACGCCTCCACCGAAGCTGGCGCTCCGGCTTCCCAGGCTCCCACCTATCCTGTACAAGCGATACCAAAATTCCATATCAGGCTGCAGTAAAGCTCCACGGGGTCTTTCCGTCCTGTCGCGGGTAACCTGCATCTTCACAGGTAGTATAATTTCACCGGGTCTCTCGTTGAGACAGTGCCCAAGTCGTTACACCTTTCGTGCGGGTCGGAACTTACCCGACAAGGAATTTCGCTACCTTAGGACCGTTATAGTTACGGCCGCCGTTTACTGGGGCTTCGGTTCGCACCTTCGCTTGCGCTAAGCGCTCCCCTTAACCTTCCAGCACCGGGCAGGTGTCAGCCCCTATACTTCGCCTTTCGGCTTCGCAGAGACCTGTGTTTTTGATAAACAGTCGCTTGGGCCTTTTCACTGCGGCTCTTCCAGGCTCTTCACCCGAAAGAGCACCCCTTCTCCCGAAGTTACGGGGTCATTTTGCCGAGTTCCTTAACGAGAGTTCTCCCGCGCGCCTTAGGATTCTCTCCTCGCCTACCTGTGTCGGTTTGCGGTACGGGCACCTCTTCCCTCGCTAGAGGCTTTTCTTGGCAGTGTGGAATCAGGGACTTCCGGATCGAATCCGTCGCCATCACAGCTTAGCCTTACGGCCAGCGGATTTGCCTACTGGCCAGCCTCACTGCTTGGACAGGCTCTTCCAGCCGCCTGCTCACCCTATCCTCCTGCGTCCCCCCATCGCTCAAACGGGAAGGAGGTGGTACAGGAATCTCAACCTGTTGTCCATCACCTACGCCTTTCGGCCTCGGCTTAGGTCCCGACTAACCCTGAGCGGACGAACCTTCCTCAGGAACCCTTAGGCTTTCGGCGCAGAGGATTCTCACCTCTGTTTTCGCTACTCATACCGGCATTCTCACTTCTAAGCGCTCCACCAGTCCTTCCGGTCTGGCTTCTCTGCCCTTAGAACGCTCCCCTACCGATGACCAACGGTCATCCCGCAGCTTCGGCGGCACGTTTAGCCCCGGTACATTTTCGGCGCAGAGTCACTCGACCAGTGAGCTATTACGCACTCTTTAAATGGTGGCTGCTTCTAAGCCAACATCCTGGTTGTCTTCGCAACTCCACATCCTTTTCCACTGAACGTGCACTTAGGGGCCTTAGCTGGCGATCTGGGCTGTTTCCCTCTTGACCACGGATCTTATCACTCGCAGTCTGACTCCCAAGGATAAGTCATTGGCATTCGGAGTTTGACTGGGTTCGGTAACCCGATGAGGGCCCCTAGCCCAATCAGTGCTCTACCTCCAACACTCTTGCCTTGAGGCTAGCCCTAAAGCTATTTCGGGGAGAACCAGCTATCTCCAAGTTCGATTGGCATTTCACCCCTACCCACACCTCATCCCCGCACTTTTCAACGTGCGTGGGTTCGGGCCTCCAGCCGGTGTTACCCGGCCTTCACCCTGGACATGGGTAGATCACCTGGTTTCGGGTCGACGACGACGTACTCATGCGCCCTGTTCAGACTCGCTTTCGCTGCGGCTCCGCCTTCCTGGCTTAACCTCGCACGCCATCGTCACTCGCCGGTTCATTCTACAAAAGGCACGCCATCACCCATGAACGGGCTCTGACTACTTGTAGGCACACGGTTTCAGGTTCTCTTTCACTCCCCTTCCGGGGTGCTTTTCACCTTTCCCTCACGGTACTGGTTCACTATCGGTCACTAGGGAGTATTTAGCCTTGGGAGATGGTCCTCCCTGCTTCCGACGGGATTTCCCGTGTCCCGCCGTACTCAGGAGCCGCTCGGGAGGGAACGAAGTTTCGACTACAGGGCTCTCACCTTCTCTGGCCGGCCGTTCCAGACCGGTTCGTCTACCCCGTTCCTTTCTCACTCCCATATGAGCGGTCCTACAACCCCAAGAGGCACGCCTCTTGGTTTGGGCTGTTCCCGTTTCGCTCGCCGCTACTCAGGGAATCGCGTTTGCTTTCTTCTCCTCCGGGTACTAAGATGTTTCAGTTCCCCGGGTGTGCCCTCCATGCCCTATGGATTCAGGCATGGATCCTGTCCCATTACGGACAGGGGGTTCCCCCATTCGGACATCTCCGGATCAACGCTTGCTTACAGCTCCCCGGAGCGTTTCGGCGTTTGCCCCGTCCTTCATCGGCTCCTAGTGCCAAGGCATCCACCGTGCGCCCTTTCTAGCTTAACCTAAAGCATCTCGGCTTCTTCCTTATTGTCTAGCTTCGGCACCTAGCTCTCTTCTGCCAAATAACCTCCCCCCTTGGGATGCAAGCATCCCTGCGGGTGAAGAACATTTGGCTTCGAGAGCTAACCGCGGCACCTCAGCTTTTCCGGTTATCTAGTTTTCAAGGAACGATTTCTGTTCACTTAAAATGGTGGAGCCTATCGGGATCGAACCGATGACCTCCTGCGTGCAAAGCAGGCGCTCTCCCAGCTGAGCTAAGGCCCCGCAATATAGGATGGGCCTAAGTGGACTTGAACCACCGACCTCACGCTTATCAGGCGTGCGCTCTGACCAGCTGAGCTATAGGCCCATAATGTATGTGCAGAGAATAACCCATTCCCTCAAAACTAAACAAAACAACAAGCGTCATTATATATCAAACCGACTGTCTAGCTCCGGCCGCCATCGGCTCGCGACGCTTTGGCCCTGCTGCGGCGGCATAGCCTCCTCGCAGGCCCTCCAGCACGTTTCGCCGATAGGCGGGCGGCCTCCGCTTTTCGTCCTTAGAAAGGAGGTGATCCAGCCGCACCTTCCGGTACGGCTACCTTGTTACGACTTCACCCCAATCACTTGCCCCACCTTCGGCGGCTGGCTCCCGTAAGGGTTACCTCACCGACTTCGGGTGTTGCAAGCTCTCGTGGTGTGACGGGCGGTGTGTACAAGGCCCGGGAACGTATTCACCGCGGCATGCTGATCCGCGATTACTAGCGATTCCGGCTTCATGCAGGCGAGTTGCAGCCTGCAATCCGAACTGAGAGCGGCTTTTTGGGATTCGCTCCCCCTCGCGGGTTCGCAGCCCTTTGTACCGCCCATTGTAGCACGTGTGTAGCCCAGGTCATAAGGGGCATGATGATTTGACGTCATCCCCACCTTCCTCCGACTTTTCGCCGGCAGTCCCTCTAGAGTGCCCAACTGAATGCTGGCAACTAGAGGCAAGGGTTGCGCTCGTTGCGGGACTTAACCCAACATCTCACGACACGAGCTGACGACAACCATGCACCACCTGTCACCCTGTCCCCCCGAAGGGGGAACGCCCAATCTCTTGGGTTGTCAGGGGATGTCAAGACCTGGTAAGGTTCTTCGCGTTGCTTCGAATTAAACCACATGCTCCACCGCTTGTGCGGGCCCCCGTCAATTCCTTTGAGTTTCAGCCTTGCGGCCGTACTCCCCAGGCGGAGTGCTTATCGCGTTAGCTGCAGCACTAAAGGGTGTGACCCCTCTAACACTTAGCACTCATCGTTTACGGCGTGGACTACCAGGGTATCTAATCCTGTTTGCTCCCCACGCTTTCGCGCCTCAGCGTCAGTTACAGGCCAGAGAGCCGCCTTCGCCACTGGTGTTCCTCCACATCTCTACGCATTTCACCGCTACACGTGGAATTCCGCTCTCCTCTCCTGCACTCAAGTCCCCCAGTTTCCAATGACCCTCCACGGTTGAGCCGTGGGCTTTCACATCAGACTTAAGGAACCGCCTGCGCGCGCTTTACGCCCAATAATTCCGGACAACGCTCGCCCCCTACGTATTACCGCGGCTGCTGGCACGTAGTTAGCCGGGGCTTTCTCGTGAGGTACCGTCACCGCGCCGCCTTGTTCAAACGGCGCTCCTTCGTCCCTCACAACAGAGCTTTACGACCCGAAGGCCTTCTTCGCTCACGCGGCGTCGCTCCGTCAGACTTTCGTCCATTGCGGAAGATTCCCTACTGCTGCCTCCCGTAGGAGTCTGGGCCGTGTCTCAGTCCCAGTGTGGCCGGTCACCCTCTCAGGCCGGCTACGCATCGTCGCCTTGGTGAGCCGTTACCTCACCAACTAGCTAATGCGCCGCGGGCCCATCCGCAAGTGACAGCCAAAGGCCGCCTTTCAACCGAAGACCATGCGGTCTTCGGTGTTATCCGGTATTAGCTCCGGTTTCCCGGAGTTATCCCGGTCTTGCGGGCAGGTTGCCCACGTGTTACTCACCCGTCCGCCGCTGACCAAATAAGAGCAAGCTCTCATTCGGTCCGCTCGACTTGCATGTATTAGGCACGCCGCCAGCGTTCGTCCTGAGCCAGGATCAAACTCTCCAATAGAAAGTTGATTGGCTTTGGCTTCGGCCTCAGCACCAAAGGCGCCGCGGCCTCAGCTTTTCGTATTGTCTAGCTTCGGCCGCCATCGACTCGCGACGCTTCGGTCCTGCTGCGGCGGCGATAGCCTCCTCGCAGGCCCTCCAGCGCGTTTCGCCGATAGACGGGCGGCCTCAGCTTTTCGTATGACGCTTGTGTTTTGTTTAGTTTTCAAGGAACCTTGCATCTCTTAATGATGACAGCTATTAAATAATAACGTATGGACAACGAAAAGTCAATAGTGTTTTTTTATTTCGTTGTCTTCGCAAGCAAAATTGATTGTATCATGTTGTTGTTGTTTATGCAACGGTATTTTTTGGATAAACGGTTCACAAAAAAGTCCATGGGCAACGTTTTGCCCTCCACCCGGGGATGAAAATCACCGCTTACCGACGGGATTTTCACAGAAAATAGATGATCCATCTCCCGCTTTTGGTTTAAGGTGGGATTTCTCAATCAAGGTGATAAGATTTCCTCGATGTACAGATCTCGGTGCTCGGCTAACGGAAGCAACTCTTCAGTTTCGATCACCTTGACGATCGGCCTTAGTGGCTCGTCGCGCTGAGTAAATACTACTTCAGCTGTTTCACCGTTTGATAGTTTGACCATAGTTCCCGTTTGCAAGCTGACTAGATGGTTGAAAAGCAAAGCGACCACCTCTGTATTTAATCTGCCCGCTTGCTCCCGCTGCATTGTTTCAATAACACGAAGGGGGGACTGCTTGCGGCGGTACAGACGTTCTGAAGTCATTGCATAGTATACGTCAGCGACTGCAATAATTTGGCCATATGGATGAATTTTTTCCGCTTTGACTCGCAACGGATATCCGCTGCCGTCATTTCGCTCGTGGTGTTGCAGCACAGCTAATTTTGCTCCTTGGTTTAACGCAGCAATTTTTTGCACCATTCGGTAACCAAAAATAGGATGTTGTTCTATTTCACGGAACTCTGCCTCGGTAAGCGCCGAAGGCTTCAACAAAATTTGGCTGCTTATTTTGGCCATGCCGCAGTCAGATAAAACGCCAGCAAGCACGATTTGGTGACATTCGCCTTGGCCGTAGCCGAGCTGCATGGCTAGAAACCCGGCGAGCAAACCAACGCTGACAGCGTGATGGTATAAATATTCTTCTTTTGTTGTGTAATGATGAAGCACAAGCAACTCTCGTTTATGCTTTATCATTTTGTTGAACAGCGGGATGGCGATCTCTCTTATTTCGCGGATATCGACCGGCAACCCGGATTGCCATGACTGAAACACCCTTTTATACTGTTGCACTGCCTCTAAATACAGCATAACCGGCCGCTCGTCGGGTTTCGTCAAGGAGGGGTCGCCCCCAAGGAAGGGCTCACCATTGACTAGTACTGGTTCGACCTCCACTTCATCAATGAGAAACTTGCTGAGCACGTGCAGCAGGGGCTTCGTGATCACCGTGTTTTTCAACATGATCGGTTTTTTTGTTTTGCCAAGCACATCCTCAGCAAGCACACAGCCTTCGCAAAGCTGGTCCAATTTAACGCGCACCATCGGTTTATGCACCTCTGCCTATAACATTTATGTTTATCTTAACATGATTTTTCCTGTAATGGGAGTGCTTCAGCACCAAAAGGAAAGACGCTCCGTGCCTTTGTGGCCGGAACGTCATAGAAACTAAGCCAAATGGTTTTCCTCTTCCTCTTTTTCTTCCTCGGGTACCTTCGCCACGGTGGCGACGCATTCGTGTTCATCTTCGCCGGAGAGGCGAATGAGTTTGACGCCTTGGGCAATTCTCCCTGTTCGGGAAATATCATGGACCGCGATGCGGATGAGCACGCCGCCGGTCGTAATCACTATTAAGTCTTCGTTGCCGACGACCGTTGTCACTGCGACGACAGAACCGTTTCTTTCTGTAACATTGCACGTTTTCAATCCCTTGCCGCCGCGGCTTTGCACCCGGTATTCCGAAGCTGGGGTGCGCTTGCCGAACCCTTTTTTCGTGACGACAAGCACGTCGTGGTGATCTTCTAAAATCTCCATGCCAACGACTTCATCGTCGCCGTCGAGCGTGATCGCTTTGACTCCGGTTGCGCTGCGGCCCATCGTTCGGACGTCGGTTTCCGGGAAGCGGATGAGCATCCCCTTTTTCGTGCCAATGATCAAATGTTTTTTGCCGTCCGTCAGCCTGACGGAAATCAGCTCATCCCCTTCGCGCAAATGAATAGCAATTAACCCGTTGTTGCGGATGTGGGCGAAGGAGGAAAGTGGAGAACGCTTGGCGATCCCTTGTTTTGTCGCAAACACAAGGTAACGTTCGTCGTCGAATGTCTCAATGGGGATCATCGCGTTGATCCACTCATCTTTATCGAGCTCAAGCAAGTTAATGATCGGCAGCCCTTTGGCCGTTCGGCCGAACTCCGGGATTTCGTAGCCTTTCGCCCGATATACTTTCCCTTTGTTCGTGAAAAACAGCACGTTGTCGTGGGTCGATGTAATGAGCAAATGTTCGACAAAATCGTCTTCCGCCGTGTGCATTCCTTGCACGCCCCGGCCGCCGCGCTTCTGACTCCGATACGTCGATAAAGGCAGACGCTTAATATAGCCTTTATGGGTGAGCGTAATGACAATATGCTCATGAGGGATTAAGTCTTCATCGTCGAGCTGTTCGACGGCTCCAACAACGATTTCGGTACGCCGCTCATCGTTGAACCGCTCTTTAATCTCGCTAAGCTCGTCGCGAATAATTTGCAACACTTTCTCTTCGTCAGCCAACACCGCTCTCAGCTCGGCGATAAGACGGACAAGATCTTGATATTCTTGTTCGATTTTTTCCCGTTCAAGGCCGGTCAGCCGTTGCAGACGCATATCCAAAATCGCCTGCGCCTGCCGTTCGCTGAGCGAAAATCGCTCCATCAGCCCTTCGCGCGCAGCTTCCGTCGTTCGTGAACGCCGGATGAGGTCGATCACTTCATCTAGGTGATCGAGAGCGATGCGCAAGCCTTCTAAGATGTGGGCACGCGCCTCAGCTTTTTTAAGCTCGAATGCCGTCCGTCGGCGGATAACTGTTTTTTGATGGGTTAAATAATGCTCCAAGCACTCTTTTAAGTTCAGCACTTTCGGCTCGCCGTCGACCAAGGCGAGCATATTGATTCCGAAACTCGTTTGTAATGCTGTATGTTTGTATAAGTTGTTTAAAACGACTTTCGCGTTGGCATCCCGCCGTACTTCAATGACGATGCGCATCCCGCTCCGGTCCGACTCGTCGCGCAAATCAGTAATCCCGTCAATTTTTCTCTCACGCACAAGTTCAGCGATTCGTTCAATCAGTTTCGCTTTGTTCACTTGGTAAGGGAGTTCGCTCACGATAATCGTTTCTTTGCCGTTGGCGTGTTGCTCGATCTCAGCCTTGGCGCGCAACGTAATCGAACCCCGTCCAGTTTCATACGCCTTGCGGATGCCGCTGCGGCCGATAATTTGTCCGGCAGTCGGAAAATCAGGCCCAGGGATGTATTCCATTAAGTCAGCGACTGTCATCTCCGGGTTTTGGCTTAGCGCCAACAAGGCGTCGATCACTTCGCCAAGTTGATGCGGCGGAATGTTCGTCGCCATCCCGACGGCGATGCCCGATGAACCGTTGACAAGCAAGTTCGGAAACCGGGATGGCAGCACAACTGGCTCTTTTTCCGAGCCATCATAGTTGTCTTGGTAGTCAATCGTGTCTTTATTGATATCGCGCAACAGCTCCATTGCGATTTTCGACATGCGCGCTTCTGTGTAACGCATAGCGGCGGCGGCATCGCCGTCGATCGATCCGAAGTTGCCGTGCCCATCAACGAGCATGTACCGGTAGTTGAAATCTTGTGCCATGCGCACCATCGTATCGTACACGGCGGCGTCGCCGTGCGGGTGGTATTTCCCGATCACTTCGCCGACGATGCGGGCCGATTTTTTGTACGGTTTATCAGCGGTCATGCCAAGATCGTGCATGGCGTACAAAATGCGGCGATGCACCGGTTTCAATCCGTCGCGCACGTCCGGCAAGGCCCGTGAAACGATGACGCTCATTGCATAATCGAGGAACGAAGAACGCATTTCTTGGCTAATATTCACTTCGCGAATGCGCGGTTGTTCATGTTCTTCCATTCGTCCAAACCTCCCTTTTGAACCTCCTCCGTTCCGGTCTGCCTAATCGGCGGCAGAAACGAACGGATGGCGGGCGCCGCTTCGCTCGCGCGCCGGATGGCCCCGTCGGCAAGGTGAAGCGGGGAGGGCGGCCGCTTCCCTCTCTTTTTCAGCCTTAAATATCCAAGTTTTTCACATAACGGGCGTTTTCTTCAATAAACTGGCGGCGCGGTTCCACTTTGTCGCCCATCAAAATTTCAAACGTTTCGTCCGCTTCAATGGCGTCCTGCAAGCTCACTTGCAGCAACGTTCTCGTTTCCGGATTCATCGTCGTTTCCCAAAGCTGCTCCGGATTCATTTCGCCCAATCCTTTGTAGCGCTGAATCGTCGGTTTCGGCTGATCCGGCAGCTCGGCAAGAATTTTTTCGAGCTGGCGGTCGTTGTAAGCGTAGCGCACTTGTTTTCCTTGTTCGATTTTATACAGCGGCGGCTGGGCGATATAGACGTAGCCGCGCTCGATAAATTCGCGCATATAGCGGTAAAAGAACGTCAACAGGAGCGTGCGGATGTGGGCGCCGTCGACGTCCGCGTCGGTCATGATAATGACTTTATGGTAACGCGCTTTCGAGATGTCGAAATCCTCCCCGATACCGGTGCCAAGCGCAGTGATGATCGCCCGCACCTCATTGTTCGACAAAATTTTATCCAATCGCGCTTTTTCAACGTTGATGATTTTCCCGCGCAGCGGCAAAATGGCTTGGAAATGGCGGTCACGCCCTTGTTTCGCCGAACCGCCCGCCGAATCGCCTTCAACGACATACAACTCACTGATAGATGGATCTCTTGACGAACAGTCGGCCAACTTGCCGGGCAAGTTGGAAATTTCGAGCGCGCTTTTCCGCCGTGTCAGTTCGCGCGCTTTTTTCGCCGCTAACCGGGCGCGCGCCGCCATCATGCCTTTTTCGACAATTTTTCGGGCAACGGCCGGGTGTTCAAGTAAAAACGTCTCGAACTGCTCGGAGAAGACGGCGTCTGTCACGGTGCGCGCATCGCTGTTGCCAAGCTTCGTTTTCGTCTGCCCCTCAAACTGCGGAGATGGATGCTTGATCGACACGATGGCCGTCAGCCCCTCGCGCACATCCTCACCGGTCAAATTGGCGTCGTTATCTTTAAAAATTTGCTGTTTGCGCGCATAGTCATTGATGATGCGCGTCAGCGCCATTTTAAAGCCGGACTCATGCATGCCCCCTTCATACGTATGAATGTTGTTAACGAACGAGTAAATGTTGCTTGTGTAGCCGTCGTTATATTGCAAGGCGATTTCAACGGCGATACCGTCGCGCTCGCCAGTGATATAAATCGGCTCCTCATGCAGCACTTCCCTCGTGCGGTTTAAATGGCGCACGTAAGAGCGGATGCCGCCCTCATAAAAATATTCGTTTTTCCGGTTGTCGACCCGTTCATCCGTCAAGATAATTTTCAAGCCGCGGTTTAAAAAAGCGAGCTCGCGCAGCCGGGTGGCCAGCGTCTCATAGTCAAACTCAGTCGTTTCTGTAAAAATTTCCGGATCCGGCTTGAAACGGGTCGTCGTCCCGGTCCGGTCCGTTTCACCGACGACTTGCAAGTCGGTGCGAGGTTCACCCCGTTCATATTTTTGGTAGTGAATTTTTCCGTCGCGGTACACATAAACTTCCAGCCATTCCGATAAGGCATTCACAACCGAGGCGCCGACGCCGTGCAAGCCGCCGGACACTTTATAGCCCCCTCCGCCGAACTTTCCGCCGGCGTGAAGGACAGTCATAATGACCTCAACAGCCGGACGCCCCGTCGCCTCATGCACATCAACCGGAATGCCTCGTCCGTTGTCAGCGACAGTGATGCTGTTATCTTCTCCGATCGTCACATGAATTTCCGTGCAATAGCCGGCCAACGCCTCATCGATGCTGTTGTCGACGATTTCCCAGACGAGATGGTGCAATCCTTTTGGTCCTGTCGAGCCAATGTACATCCCCGGGCGTTTTCGAACCGCCTCGAGGCCTTCAAGCACTTGTATTTGACTCGCATCGTACGCCTGCTCAACCCGCTGTTCCATTGTCATGCCATATCACCTACGCTTTCTTTGCAAACGTTCAACGTTCCACAGTCAAGAAGAGGCGGTTACCGAACCGGAGCGAACTCGATAAATGGCCGCTTCTTGAATGATGTCGTGCTTAATGCCGTCGATGCTTGTTGTAGTGACAAAAGTTTGCACTTTTTTTCGGATTGCATCAAGGAGGTGGGTTTGCCGAAAGTCATCAAGTTCCGACAACACATCATCGAGCAATAAAATGGGGTAATCGCCTAACTCAGAAAAGATAAGCTCAATTTCCGCCAGTTTGACTGCCAGCGCCGTTGTGCGCTGCTGTCCTTGGGAGCCGAATGTTTGTACGTTTTTTCCATTGACAATAAACGCGATATCATCGCGATGTGGGCCGACAAGCGTCGTTCCCCGCTGAATTTCCCGCTCCCTCATAGCGGCAAACGTTTCGCTGTATGCCTCTACTATTCTCGACAATTCTGCCTTTTCTGATACGTCGACCGATGGTTCGTACCGGATGTGAAGCCGTTCGGCGCCGCGGCTGATTTCGTGATGGATCGGCATCGCCCATTGCTCGAGCAACGACAAAAACTGGCGGCGTCGCAAGGTGATTTTTGCCGCCAGCACCATGAGCTGCTCGGTTAATACATCGAGCACCGCCTCGTCGCTTCGCTCACGCGCCTGCATCATTTTCAAGTAATGATTGCGCTGCTGCAACAGTTTTTGATATTGGCTCAAATCATGTATATAAACGGGCGATACTTGCCCGATCTCCATGTCGACAAACCGGCGCCGCACTTGCGGGCTTCCTTTGACTAAATTCAAGTCCTCAGGAGCGAACATGACAACGTTCAAATGGCCGACATATTGGCTGAGCCGCTGCTGTTCAATATGGTTGCATCTCGCCTTTTTTCCTTTTTTCGAGATCGTCAGTTCAAGCGCTAAAGAACCGCTTCGTTTTTCCGCTCTTCCTTCTATTTTAGCATATTCTTCATTCCAACGGATAAGGTCTTTATCGTTGGCAGTGCGATGCGATTTTGCCATGGCCAAAACATAAATGGCCTCCATCATGTTCGTCTTTCCTTGGGCGTTCTCCCCTAAGATGATACTTACGCCCCGGTCAAAGCTTAACGTTTCATGTTCATAATTGCGATAGTTCGTTAACGTTAAGTTAGTTAGAAACACTCGGCCTTCACCTACTTCACCTGCGTGACGATAAACGTGCCGATCCGTTCAATGTCGACCCGGTCGCCGTCTTTCAGTTTCCGGCCGCGTCGGTCTTCTTTTTCGCCGTTGACAAACACATTATACTCTTGTAAAAACCATTTGGCTGCGCCGCCCGTCTCGATCAAATTCATCAGCTTCAGCAGCTGCCCTAGCGTAATCGTTTCTGTTATAATCGTTACCTTTTGTTCCATCCGCGTATCGCTCGCTTTCCTTCAAACTGCCTATTCTTTTATTTTACCGAAAAACTCTTCCACTCGCAAAGAAAGCCGATGAGCGAGGACAACAAACATTCCCATCCTCCCCATCGGGCATAAAAAGAGCCATGCTCAAGACAGCACACCCGTTATGCGCGCAAAGCTGCGGAATCAATACGTTCTTACCGGCAAAATAAGCTGAAGCATCGAGTCCGTATGGAGCGGGCGCAATAAGAACGGCCGCATCGCCCCTGTGAAGCTGATTTGAATATCGTTGCCATCAAGCGCCCGCAGCGCATCCATCATGTATTTTGCGCTGAAGGAAATGTTTAATTCTTCACCTTCAATCGATTCCGTCTGCAGCTGCTCAGTTACTTTTCCGATTTCTGGAGAAATCGAAGAAATCTCGAGCAATCCTCCTGGGAGCGTCGCCAGCTTCACGACGTTGTTTCTTCCTTCCCTCGCAAGCAAGGACGCCCGATCGATCGCCTGCAAAAATTCTTTTGCATTGACGACCATGTTCGTTTTGCTGTCGCTCGGGATCAAGCGGGCTGTCTCCGGATAGTTTCCGTCAAGCAGCCGAGAAAAGAATAGAAGATGTTCCGCCTTAAACAACACTTGGTTGGCCGTAATAACGATATCGACCGGAGCGCTGCCGTCATCTAAAATTTTACTTAGTTCGTTGAGACTTTTCCCCGGAATGACAACGTTATACGAAACAGCGTTTTCCGCTTCGATTTTCACCTTGCGCATCGCCAGGCGATGGCTGTCTGTTGCCGTACAAATCAGTTCGCCGTTTTCGACTTTCCAGTTGACACCTGTCAAGATTGGGCGTGTTTCCGATGTTGATACGGCAAATACAGTTTGTCGGATGACCGTTTTTAACAAATCAGCCGGAATTTGAAACACGTTTTCCTCTTCAATTTGCGGCAAACGAGGATATTCCTCAGCGTTTAGGCCGTTGAGACGGAATTCCGAGTGGCCCGAGCGAATGACGGTCAAAAAGTTGTCTTCGGTTTCGATTTCAACCGTTTGTTGGGGCAGCTTCTTGACGATTTCGGCAAAAAAGCGCGCTTGCAGTACGATGCTTCCTGGTCTTTTTACATCAACAAGCAAGCGTCCTTCTTTTTCGAGCGGAATAAACGACTTAATCGAAATGTCAGAGTCGCTTCCCGTCAGCGTCACTCCGCGGGCGGTTGCCGTCAGCTTAATCCCGGTTAAAATCGGGATCGTTGTTCTCGTCGATACAGCCTTCATTACGTCTTGGACGCTTTTCGCCAGCGCTTCGCGGTCAATGGAAATGTTCACTTGTCGTTCCTCCCCATTTTGTTGATGTTCGGAAATAAATTATAAAAATATAAAAATAAAAATCATAGTAATAGTCGTATGGCTTGTTAGTATGTGGATAAGCAAGAAAAGCGAAGTAAGCACAGCCTGTCCACATGTGGATAGGCTGTGCATAAAACAAGGCTGGTTATTCACAGTTGCTTCAGCTTTTCTTGGATTTCCTTTATATGTTTTTGCAGCTGCGTGTCGGTTTGCAAAAGCTTTGATATTTTTTCATGGGCATGGATGACCGTCGTATGATCGCGGCCGCCAAATTCGTCGCCGATTTTCGGCAGCGAGCAGTCGGTCAGCTCACGGGAGAGATACATGGCGATTTGCCGGGGGAACGCGACCGATTTTGTCCGTTTTTTTGCTTTAAAATCCTCGAGCTTAATGTTGAAATGCTGCCCAACAACGCGCTGAATGTCTTGGATCGTAATGACTTTCGGCTTCGCGCTTGGAATGATATCCTTCAACGCCTCCGCTGCCAGGTCAGCCGTGATTTCTTTATTGATGAGCGATGAGTAGGCGACGACCCGAATGAGAGCACCTTCGAGTTCACGGATGTTTGAATCAATCTGGTTAGCGATGTAAAGCATGACCTCGTTCGGGATGTCAAACCCCTCCGCCTTCGCCTTTTTGCGAAGAATGGCAATCCGCGTTTCTAAATCGGGCGGCGTGATGTCCGTGATTAGCCCCCACTCAAAGCGCGAGCGCAAGCGATCTTCAAGCGTCGGAATTTCTTTTGGCGGCCGGTCGCTCGAAATGACGATCTGTTTGCTTTCCTCGTGCAGCGTGTTAAACGTATGGAAAAATTCCTCCTGTGTTTGTTCCTTTCCAGCTAGAAATTGAATGTCATCAATCAGCAGAACATCGACATTCCGATACTTATTGCGAAAGTCGTCAGGGCGGTTGTCGCGGATGGCGTTAATAAACTCGTTTGTAAATTTTTCCGAAGACAAATAGACAACTTTCGCGGACGGGTTATGTTCGATTACGTAATGGCCGATCGCGTGCATTAAGTGTGTTTTTCCGAGCCCGACTCCGCCGTAAATGAAGAGGGGATTGTACGCCTTGGCCGGGGCTTCAGCGACCGCTAACGAGGCGGCGTGAGCAAACCGGTTGCCAGAGCCGATGACAAACGTGTCGAACGTATATTTTGGATTTAACATGCTCTGCGGGAAGTCGTTCGCCTCTTCGTACGGCTTTCGCTGTTTTTTCGCCGACGGCGGAAACTCCAATTCATCGTCAGCTTGGTTTGGCGGAATGATAAATTTGACCGCCAGCTCTTCGCCGGTAATCGCGTAAATCGTTTCGGCAATTAAATGGGAATAGCGGGAATCAAGCCAGTCTCTAGCAAACTCGTTTGGGGCTACGATGACGAGCGTGTCACCTCGTAAAGAGTGGGCTTTCGTCGATTTGAGCCAAGTTTCAAAGCTCGGCTTGCTGATTTTCTGTTCAATTTCCCCGAGCACGCGATCCCATAAATCATGGATATTTTCCACCCGTTGCCCCTC
Organism: Geobacillus subterraneus; assembly: GCF_001618685.1. Classification (GTDB taxonomy): domain Bacteria; phylum Bacillota; class Bacilli; order Bacillales; family Anoxybacillaceae; genus Geobacillus; species Geobacillus subterraneus. The sequence continues at coordinate 3,230,400 of NZ_CP014342.1, forward strand.
CCTTGGTCAGAGGATAATCGTTCGTTTAAAAAATAATTTGTGGAAAAAATATATTAAGGAAACAAGGCGGCTTTTCGACAAAATCCACCATCTGTGGACAACACTATAAACAAGTTGTGCAAAAATATATCCACAGTCTATCCACAAAATGTGGATATCTTTCTTTATCCACACGGTTATTCATAGTGAAAACACAATAATAATAGCAAATAAAGCGGCTTGTTGCAACGGAATTTTTTGATTATCCACAAAACGGACAGGTTGTGAAAAAATCGCTATCCACACGGTTGAACATGTGAAAAAAATGTCGATAAATGTTGTGGATTGTTATTTAGGGGAGAAAAATTATCCACACCGCTGATGAAGGCAAGAAAAATGCGAAGGCGGTTGACATTTGCTAAGATTGTTCAATATAATGAGAAAGACTGCCCGTAACAGTTATTCCCTAGGGAGGTGTCATAGATGAAACGGACGTATCAACCAAATAGACGGAAGCGCAGCAAAGTGCACGGATTCCGCGCGCGCATGAGCACGAAAAATGGGAGAAAAGTATTGGCGCGTCGCCGTCGCAAAGGAAGAAAAGTATTGTCTGCATAATAGGCCACTGAAGCATCAGTGGTCTTTTTTCTCAACATTTTGCCGCTGGGAAATTAGGCAAATGGAGTGTTTCGGGAAAATGAAAAAAAAGTATCGGATCAAAAAAAACGAGGAATTCCAAGAAGTGTTTCAACGGGGCGTTTCGACGGCCAATCGGCAGTTTGTCGTGTATACGCTTGACCGCCCGGAGCAGCCTTACTTTCGCATCGGGCTTTCGGTCAGCAAAAAGCTTGGCAAGGCCGTTGTCAGAAACCAAATTAAACGATACATCCGCCAATGTTTTCTCGAGTTAAAGGAACAAGTCGTTCCTGGCAAGGACTATGTCATTATCGCGAGACAGCCTGCGGCTGAAATGGGCTATGCCGAAGTAAAAAAGAGTTTGGTCCATGTGCTGCGGAAAGCCGGGGGGTTGAAAAAGGGAGGCCGAACGTCGGATTCGGCTTGAAAAAATGCTCCACGCGGCAAAAAAAGGTGGTAAAATACATACATGAACTTGTACATGTGGGAGGAAAAAGAAGGTGAAAAGGCGAATTACATTCATTGTATTGCTCAGTGCATTGGCTGCCATGTTGTCTGGATGCACGGAGATTAATGAACCGATCACCCGAGAAAGCAAGGGGTTTTGGAACGAGTATATCGTTTATCCGCTTTCTTGGCTTATTAAATACGTCGCCGAGATGCTTGGCGGAAGCTACGGGCTGTCGATCATTGTCGTTACCATTCTCATCCGCCTGCTCATCTTGCCGCTGATGATTCAACAGACGCGCAATGCGAAGGCGATGCAAGCGCTTCAGCCTGAAATCGAGGCGTTGCGCAAAAAATACAGTTCTAAAGACGCGCAAACCCAACAAAAGCTCCAGCAAGAGATGATGTTATTGTTCCAAAAGCATGGCGTCAACCCGATGGCCGGCTGCTTTCCGATTTTAATTCAAATGCCGATTTTAATCGGTTTTTACCATGCCATTATGCGCACAAGGGAAATCGCCCAGCATAACTTTTTATGGTTTGACCTTGGCGAAAAGGACCCGTACTATATTTTGCCGGTGATCGCTGGAGTGACGACGTTTATCCAGCAAAAAATAATGATGGCCGGCTCGGCTCAGCAAAATCCACAAATGGCGATGCTGCTTTGGATGATGCCAATTATGATCGTCATTTTTGCGATCAACTTCCCGGCCGCCTTGTCGCTTTACTGGGTTGTCGGAAATATTTTCTCCATCGTGCAAACATATCTCATTAAAGGGCCGACTGTTTCTGCCCATCCAGGAGGAGCGAAAAAGTGAAGGAAGTTACCGCGACTGCCGCAACGGTCGAAGAAGCGGTGCAGCTGGCGCTCACACAGCTCGGTGCACCTCGGGAGCGCGCGGACATCGTCGTGATCGATGAAGGGAAAAAAGGCTGGTTCGGCCTGTTTGGCGGCCGGCCGGCGGTTGTGAAAGCGGTGCTGAAAATCGATCCGGTTGAGGAGACAGTGCGTTTTTTGCAACAAGTTATCGTGCAAATGGGGGCGGAAGGGGCAAACGTCGAGGCCGTCCGCCGCGGCAAACAAGTAACGCTCCGCGTTCAAGGGGGGCCGATCGGTTTGCTGATTGGCAAACACGGACAAACGTTAAACGCGCTTCAGTTTTTGGCGCAGCTCGTCGCCAACCGCCATGCCGATGAATACGTGTCGATCACCGTCGATGTAGAAAATTACCGCGAACGAAGAGAACAGGCGCTTGTCGAATTGGCACACAAGCTGGCAGCCCGGGTGGTCAAGACAGGGAAAGAAGTCAAGCTTGAGCCGATGCCGGCGCATGAGCGAAAAATCATTCATGCGGCACTGGCCGGCCATAAACATGTCTCCACCTACTCGATCGGAGCTGATCCGCACCGTTCGATCGTCGTTTCGCCCGCCGTAGGCAAAAAACAACCGTCAAGGAAAGAGGCACCTCTCTAAACCACATAGAGGAGGCCTCTCTTTTTTTGTTTTGGCTTCCGTTTTTCTAAGCGGCGAGATGCCGATATGTTTATGTCTAACGCAACATAGACCCGGTGTAAACAACTGCGCGTTCCGGTTTGCGGCGGGCCCTATTCATTTTTAGACAATCAGGAGAAGTGTGCCATATTGTTATTCACATGTGGATAAGTTAAAATTGAACTAAGCAAAAATTCACAAGGTGAATACGGCGAAAAAGCTGTGGATATAGATGGAACGGAGAAAAAGCGAGGTGAACAAGCCATGACAGAATTTGATACGATTGCCGCCATTTCAACGCCGATGGGGGAAGGGGCGATCGCCATCGTTCGCCTGAGCGGGGACGAGGCGATAGAAATCGCCGATCGGCTTTTCCGCAGCCCGACCGGAAAGCGGCTGAAAGATGCGCCGTCACACACGATTCATTACGGGCATATTGTTGACCCGAAAAGCGGACGAACCGTCGAGGAAGTCATGGTATCGGTCATGCGGGCGCCGAAAACATTTACGCGCGAAGATGTAGTAGAAATTAATTGCCATGGCGGATTCGTTTCCGTGAATCGGTTGTTGCAGCTTGTGCTCGCGAACGGGGCGCGTCTCGCTGAGCCGGGGGAGTTTACGAAGCGGGCGTTTTTGAACGGGCGCATCGACTTATCCCAAGCTGAAGCAGTCATCGACTTGATTCGCGCCAAAACGGATCGCGCGATGAACGTCGCCTTGCAGCAAATGGAAGGGCGGTTGTCGACATTAATCCGCGAATTGCGGCAGACCATTTTAGAAACGTTGGCGCACGTTGAAGTCAACATCGACTATCCAGAATACGATGATGTCGAGGAGATGACGCCGCGTCTGTTGAAGGAGAAGGCAGAATACGTGCGCGGACAAATTGAAAAGCTGCTGTCGACCGCCGCCCAAGGGAAAATTTTGCGCGAAGGCTTGGCGACGGTCATTATCGGACGGCCGAACGTCGGCAAGTCATCACTGTTAAATGCGCTCGCTCACGAAAACCGGGCGATCGTCACCGATATCCCGGGAACGACGCGCGATGTCATCGAAGAGTATGTCAACGTCCGCGGCGTGCCGCTCCGCTTGATCGACACCGCCGGCATCCGCGAAACAGAAGATGTTGTTGAGCGGATTGGCGTTGAGCGCTCGCAGCAAATGTTGAAGCGGGCTGATTTAATTTTGCTCGTTTTGAACTACCATGAACCGCTGACCGAAGAGGATGAGCGGCTGTTTGCGATGACAGAGGGAATGGATGTCATCGTAATCGTCAATAAAACGGATTTGCCCGAAAATATTGATATGGAACGGGTCAAAGAGCTTGCGGCCGGCCGGCCGATTGTGGCAACATCACTATTGCGCGAACAAGGGATTGATGAACTCGAAAAGGCAATCGCCGATTTATTTTTTGGCGGTGAACTAGAAGCCGGCGACTTGACTTATGTCTCGAACTCCCGCCATATCGCGTTGCTCGAGCAAGCGAAAAAGGCGATCGATGATGCGCTTTCCGGCATTGACGCCGGCATGCCGGTCGACCTCGTTCAAATCGATTTGCGCCGGGCGTGGGAGCTGCTTGGCGAAATCGTTGGCGATACATTGCACGAAAGTTTGATTGATCAGCTGTTTGCCCAATTTTGTTTAGGAAAATAAGCAAGGAGGAAACGAAATGGAGTATCACGGAGGATCGTATGACGTCATCGTCATCGGCGCCGGCCACGCCGGCTGTGAGGCGGCTTTGGCGGCGGCGCGCATCGGGGCGAAAACGCTCGTCATTACGCTTAACCTCGACATGATTGCGTTTATGCCGTGCAACCCGTCGATTGGCGGACCGGCGAAAGGGATCGTCGTGCGTGAAATCGACGCTCTCGGCGGGGAAATGGGGAAAAACATTGATAAAACATACATTCAAATTCGGATGCTTAACACCGGCAAAGGTCCGGCCGTCCGCGCGCTGCGGGCACAGGCTGACAAAGTGCTGTACCAGCGGGAAATGAAAAAGACGCTCGAAAATGAGGAAAATTTGACGCTGCTGCAAGGGAAAGTTGAGCGGCTCATCGTCGAAGACGGCGTCTGCAAAGGCGTCATTACACAAACAGGGGCCCATTATTACGCCAAAGCGGTCGTCATTACGACCGGGACGTTTCTGCGGGGGGAAATTATTATCGGCGATATTAAATATTCAAGCGGGCCGAACAACCAGCAGCCGTCAATCAAGTTGTCCGAGCATTTAGAAGAGCTTGGGTTCGAGCTCGTCCGTTTCAAAACAGGCACGCCGCCGCGCGTCAACAGCCGGACGATCGACTACAGCAAAACAGAAATTCAGCCGGGAGACGAAGAGCCGCGGGCGTTTTCATACGAGACGACAACATACATCACCGACCAGCTGCCGTGCTGGCTGACGTATACGACAGAGGAAACGCACCGCATCATTGATGAAAATTTGCATTTGTCGCCGATGTACTCCGGCATGATTAAAGGAACCGGACCGCGCTATTGCCCATCGATCGAAGATAAAGTCGTCCGGTTCCACGACAAGCCTCGTCACCAGATTTTCCTCGAGCCGGAAGGGCGGGAAACGGAAGAAGTCTACGTGCAAGGGCTGTCGACAAGTTTGCCGGAACATATCCAACGCAAACTGCTTGAGACGATCCCAGGGCTCGAGAAAGCGCAGCTCATGCGGGCCGGCTATGCGATCGAGTACGATGCGATCGTGCCGACACAGCTTTGGCCGACGTTGGAAACAAAGCTGGTGAAAAACTTGTACACCGCCGGGCAAATTAACGGCACATCCGGCTACGAAGAAGCGGCGGGTCAAGGGATTATGGCCGGCATTAACGCCGCCCACCGCGCGCTCGGCCGCGAGGAAATCATTTTAAGCCGTTCGGACGCTTATATTGGCGTCTTGATCGACGATTTGGTGACCAAAGGGACAAACGAGCCGTACCGCCTGCTGACATCGCGCGCCGAATATCGGCTGTTGCTCCGCCACGACAACGCCGATTTGCGCTTGACCGAGCTCGGGTATCGGATCGGCCTGATTTCCGAAGAGAGATACCGAGCATTTTTGGCAAAAAAAGAGGCGATCGAACGGGAGAAAAAACGGCTGCAAACGGTCATCATTAAACCGACGCCAGAGGTGCAAGAAGTGATCCGCCAGGCGGGCGGAAGCGAGTTGAAAGACGGCATCCGCGCCGCTGATCTGCTAAGGCGTCCGGAAATGACGTACGAACATATCCAAAAACTCGCTCCGGCTGACGAAGACATCGCTCCAGAAGTCGCCGAGCAAGTTGAAATTCAAATCAAATATGAAGGCTATATCCAAAAATCGCTGCAAGAAGTCGAACGGCTCAAAAAAATGGAAAACAAAAAAATCCCGGAAGATATCGACTACGACGCCATCCAAGGACTGGCGACCGAAGCGCGGCAAAAACTGAAACAAGTGCGTCCGCTCTCGATTGCCCAAGCATCGCGCATTTCCGGCGTCAATCCGGCCGATATTTCGATATTATTAGTGTATTTGGAACAAGGAAGAATCGCGCGTGTGTCGAATGAATAAACATGAGGGAAAGGATTGGCTTATGGAGGCGACACAATTTCAAGCCTTGCTTGAAGAGAGGGGAATTTCCCTCTCTTCCCAGGCGCTTGCGCAGTTTGAGCGCTATTATGAATTGCTCGTCGAATGGAACGAGAAGATGAATTTGACCGCCATTACGGACAAGCCCGGCGTGTATGTGAAACATTTTTTTGATTCCGTTTCTCCGGCCTTTTATTACGACTTTTCCGAGCCGTTCTCGCTTTGCGACGTTGGCGCTGGGGCAGGATTCCCAAGCATTCCGCTGAAAATTTGTTTTCCGCACTTGCGCGTTTCGATCGTTGACTCGCTGCAAAAACGCATCCGCTTTCTGCAGCATCTTGCCGAAGAACTGGGGCTTACGGATATCGCCTTTTATCACGATCGCGCGGAGACGTTTGCCCGCGAAAAGGGGATGCGTGAATCGTTCGACGTCGTTACGGCCAGGGCGGTGGCGCGCATGCCGGTGCTTGCTGAACTTTGCCTTCCGCTTGTGAAAGTCGGCGGTACATTCATCGCGATGAAAGCTGCTTCGGCACCTGAAGAGTTGAAAGAAGGGAAAAAAGCGATCGCCGTGCTCGGCGGGGAAGTGGCGGCGGCGAAAACGTTCACGTTGCCGTTTGAGGAGGGCGAACGGACGGTTATTTTCGTCCATAAAACGAAAAAGACGCCGTCCCAATACCCGCGCAAACCGGGGACGCCAAACAAACAACCGATTCAGTAACGTTTTGCGGGCGCGGTGGGAGAGGCAGAGGGAAAAGGGGCTGTGCGGCTCCCGCCCTGCGTCCCGTGCTGAGGAAAACGAAGATGGCCATAAGCAGCGGCGCCTGCCGGGCGAAACAGAGAACTTGGCCAAGTATGTCCAAAGGTGGTGTAGGGGGATGAAGCATCCGTTTTCACGCTTGTTCAGCTTTGGAGAAAAAGAGCAAGAAGAGGCGGGGGAAAAGCAAGAGAGGGAGGAAGTTCGCCACATTCCGGTTGCCAGCATTATCCCGAACCGTTTTCAGCCGCGCACGGTGTTTGATGAAGAGAAAATTGCCGAGCTGGCGTTGACAATTCGGACGCACGGCATCATTCAACCGATCGTCGTCCGCGAATGCGGAAACGGACAATTTGAAATCATCGCCGGCGAGCGAAGATGGAGGGCGGTGCAAAAGCTTGGCTGGACGGAAATCCCCGCTATTATTAAAAACTTAAACGATAAAGAAACCGCCTCCGTCGCCCTCATTGAAAACTTGCAGCGTGAGGAACTGACGCCAATCGAAGAGGCGATGGCGTATGCGAGATTGATCGAGCTCCATGATTTAACGCAAGAAGCGCTCGCCCAGCGCCTCGGCAAAGGGCAGTCGACCATCGCCAACAAGCTGCGCCTGCTCAAGCTTCCGCAAGAAGTGCAGGAGGCGCTCCTGCAGCGGATGATCACTGAACGCCATGCGCGCGCGCTGATCGTGTTGAAAGATAAAGAGAAACAGCTGAAACTGCTGCAAGAAATCATCGATAAACAATTAAACGTCAAACAGACGGAAGACCGGGTGCTAAAGATGCTCGAGGCAGGCGAACGAAAGCCGAAGCCGAAGCGAAAGGCGTTCAGCCGCGATATGCGCATCGCCGTCAATACGATCCGCCAATCGCTTTCCATGGTGGAAAATAGCGGGGTGTCGGTCCATTCCGAAGAAGAAGAGTTTGACGATTATTATCAAATTACAATCCGCATCGCCAAAAAATAACGAAGTTACCTTTTGCCTCATCAAGCGCGGCTGATGGGGTTTTTTCTTTCAGAAAACAAAGTCATTTTTCTTCTTTTCATGATAAAATAGAATTTATGAGTAAGAGGTAGAGGTAGGTGGCACCGTGGGCAAAGTCATTGCTATTGCGAACCAGAAAGGCGGAGTCGGAAAAACGACGACAGCCGTCAACTTGTCGGCTTGTTTGGCGCATCTCGGAAAAAAAGTGCTGCTTGTTGACGCTGATCCGCAAGGAAATGCAACGAGCGGAATCGGCATTGAAAAGGGCGATGTTGACGAATGCATTTACAACGTCATTATTGGCGATATGAAAGCAAAAGATGTCATCCGCCCGACGAACATTGAAAACTTATACGTGATTCCGGCGACGATTCAGCTTGCAGGTGCAGAAATTGAGCTCGTTTCGGTCATCTCCCGCGAAATCCGGCTCAAAAACGCGCTCGAGCCGCTCAAAGCGGTCTATGATTTTATCATTATTGACTGTCCTCCTTCGCTAGGGCTGCTGACGTTAAACGCGTTGACGGCGGCGGATGCTGTCTTGATTCCTGTCCAGTGCGAATATTATGCGCTTGAAGGGCTCAGCCAGCTGCTGAATACGATCCGACTCGTGCAGCGGCACCTCAATTACGATTTGCGCCTTGAAGGCGTCTTGTTGACCATGCTCGATGCACGGACGAATTTAGGTTTGCAAGTGATTCAGGAAGTCAAAAAGTACTTCCGCGAAAAGGTGTACGAAACGATCATCCCGAGAAACGTGCGGCTGAGTGAGGCGCCAAGCCACGGCAAGCCGATTATTTTGTACGATGTCAAATCGCGGGGAGCGGAAGTGTATTTGGAACTGGCGAAGGAGGTGCTTGAACGTGGCTAAAGGTCTCGGCAAAGGCATCAATGCGCTGTTTAACAATCTCGCGCTCAACGGGAAAGAGGAAACGGTGTTCGAAGTAAGCATTTCTGATCTCCATCCGAACCCATATCAGCCGCGGAAAACGTTTCAGCCCGAGGCGATTGAGGAGCTGAAACAATCCATTTTGCAGCACGGCATCCTGCAACCGCTCATCGTCCGCCGTTCGCCGAAGGGGTTTGAAATCGTCGTTGGCGAGCGCCGCTACCGGGCGGCGAAGGAGGCGAATTTGCCGTCGGTTCCCGTTGTCGTGCGTGAGTTAACGGACGAGCAAATGATGGAGTTTGCCCTGTTGGAAAATTTGCAGCGTGAGGATTTAAATCCGATCGAGGAAGCGATGGCGTATAAAATGCTGATGGACAGGCTGCACTTGACTCAAGAGGAAATCGCCAGCCGCGTCGGGAAGAGCCGCCCGCACATTGCCAACCATTTGCGCCTATTGTCGCTTCCTCCGGAAGTACAAAAGCTGCTCGTTGACGGCAAGCTGTCGATGGGACACGGTCGAGCGCTCTTAGGGCTAAAGCAAAAAGGAAAAATGAAGTTCATCGTCGAGCGAACGGTTCGCGACGGGCTGAACGTCCGTCAGCTCGAAAAACTGGTCCAGCAAATGAACGAAAATGTTTCACGTGAAACATCGAAACGGAAACCGCCGGAAAAAAGCGTGTTTCTCCGGGAAAGTGAGTCGCTGTTGCGCGAAAAATTCGGCACGAACGTTACGATTAAACAGACGAAGAAAAAAGGGAAAATCGAAATCGAATTTTTTTCCCCGGAAGACTTAGAGAGAATATTGGAACTGCTCGACGTGCAGTTCGATGAGTAGAGCGGCCCCTTAATAAAGGCCGATCTATTTTTGCTAGAGGGGATTGAACAGCATGGTATTGCTAGGAACGATTGTCAACGGGATAAGCATTGTTGTCGGGGCTTTGATCGGGATATGGTTTCACCGAATTCCCGAACGGGTAAAAGAGACGGTAATGGGAGGCATCGGGCTGGCGGTAGCGCTTCTTGGCATTCAGATGGGAATGAAAAGCGAGCAGTTTCTCGTCGTCATTTTCAGTCTCGTTTTCGGCGGCATTCTCGGGGAGATTTGGAACTGGGAAGAAAAGCTGAACCGGCTCGGCCAATGGCTCGAGAAAAAAGTTGGCGGCAACGGGGAAGGAAGCATTGCGAAAGGGTTTGTCAGCGCGACGTTGTTATTTGTCATCGGTGCGATGGCGATTGTCGGGGCGCTCGACAGCGGGTTGCGCGGCGATCATAGCGTCTTGTATACGAAATCGATTTTGGACGGCTTTGCGAGCGTCATTTTGACGACGACGCTTGGCATCGGCGTCATGTTCTCTGCGCTGCCCGTGGTCATATACGAAGGCGGCATCGCTTTATTGGCGACGCAAATCGAGCGGTTTGTGCCAAAGGAAGTGTTAGATTCGTTCATCGCTGAATCGACAGCGACCGGGGGAATTTTAATTATAGCCATCGGACTGAACATGCTCGGTTTGACGAACATTCGTGTGGCCAATTTGCTTCCGAGCATTCTTGTAACGGCGGCAGCTGTTTTCCTTCTTTCGCTCGCTTAGCCGTTGCGGCTGCCTCCTTTCAGGCGAGGAGAAAAGAAATCCCCTTCTTGAATAGCCTGTCAAGAGGGGGATGGGCCGCCTACCATAATGAATGGCGGTCTTTTGGAAGCGGATGGGCGGCGAGCCGCTCCTTTCGGATGAGATGCCGCTCCGCCTCATAAATGCCGTTGGCGATCGTTTTGGCCATATTCATGACGAGATGAAGGCGCGTATTTTGCAGGACGAAAAATTCCATAAATCCGCTCACATTCACTACTCCGGTAATATGGGCGTCGCCGACGGGAAGAAGCTGCTTATTCACCCCGGCTCCGGGGCGAACCGGCCCTTTGGCGACGGTGATGGCGCCGACGCTTTTCAGCCGCCCGAGGCAAGCATCGACCGCGATCATAAACGGATCGCGATGAATGAGCTGAATGGCTCCTACTTTTTCTTCTAGGTTGACGGCGTGGATCGGTTCCTCAAGCGTTCCGTATACGTGAAAGCGGGTCAATGGCTTCTCTTTCAGCATCGTGCCGACAAGCGGTCCGAGTGAATCGCCGGTCGAACGATCTGTGCCGATGCAGACGATGGCGACCGGCTGGACGAGCGGATCCGGAAGCAGCGAGGCGATCCGCCAGGCGATCGAGGACGCCGCCCCTTGTTCATCGTAAAAAACGCGATCTCTTTCCTCTTTGGAAGAGAAAAATATCGACGGTATGCTCATTCGCTTCACTCCTACTTTCGATTCAAAAGTATTAACAGTATACGGAAAATGAAAGAATGATATACATGTTGACGTTTGTTTTTCTTTTTCGTCCGGTGCATGACTACAAATCAACGGTCTGTCTTGTTAAAATAAAAAGCGCAGACTGAAAAAAGGTAGAGGTGTCGCCAGCGTTGAGTATGATTGAAAGAACAGTTAGTCGGTTGTTTGAGTTTTTGACGGATGAGGAGCTGTGGATTCGGATCGGAACAGGGGCGCTCAAGATTGTGCTTATCCTACTCATATGCGCCATAGCGGTGAAAGTGTTGAAAATGGCCGTCCATAATGCGTTTAAAGTGCGCCAAAGGGCGCCGATCCGCATTTCGGAACGCCGGGAGATGACGTTAGCGCGGCTGCTCGACAACGTCATTACGTACGTACTATATTTTATTGCGCTATTGATGATTTTAGATACGTTTGGTGTTCCCGTTAAAGCGCTGCTGGCCGGGGCTGGGGTCGTCGGTTTGGCCGTTGGCTTCGGGGCGCAAAGCTTAGTGAAAGACATCATCACCGGGTTTTTCATCATTTTTGAAGATCAGTTTGCGGTCGGCGATTATGTTCGCATCGGTAATTTTGAAGGGTACGTAGAAGAGATCGGGCTGCGGGTGACGAAAATCAAAAGTTGGACTGGAGAAGTGCACATTTTGCCAAATGGCAGCATCACGCAAGTGACGAACTATTCGCTTCACAACAGCTTGGCAGTTGTGGACGTCAGCATCGCCTACGAAGAGGATATTGAAGCGGCGGAGCAGGCGATTCGCGAGCTCCTGCCGCAGCTGCCGGCAAAATATGAAGATATGGTCGCGCCGCCGGAACTGCTCGGCGTGCAAAATGTGACCGGTCCGGAAGTCGTGCTTCGCATTACGTGTGAAACGAAACCGATGCGCCATATCGGTGTAGGAAGGGCCATTCGCAAAGAGGTGAAGATGCTTTTAGACGAGCGGGGGATCGAGATTGCGTATCCACGACTCGTGCTGCACCGCCGCGATGGAGAGGAACAGTCGGCGGCGAAGCCGCAAAGAGAACAATCGTTGTAACATGGGGGTGAGCGGATGGAGGAGAAAGAATTTGGTTTATACGATATCGTCGAAATGAAAAAACCGCATCCGTGCGGGACGAACCGCTGGAAGGTGATCCGTTTAGGCGCCGATATCCGCATTAAATGTGAAGGGTGCGCCCATAGCGTTCTTTTGCCGCGCAAAGAGTTTATCCGCAAAATGAAAAAAGTGCTGGTCAAGCATGGGGAATAAAGAAAGTGAGCCACCACAGCATGGGCAGTTGTCCCATGCTCTTTTGTTTAAGAAGAGGGGAAGAGGGGAAACAATGGAAACAACACATGTGACGTCGTGCCCGCTCAATTGCTGGGACGTATGCGGGCTGAAAGTGACGGTGAAGGACGGAAACGTTGTGCGCATTGACGGCGATGAACAACACCCGATCACGAAAGGGAACATTTGCGGGCGCGGGCGGATGTTGAAAGAGCGGGTGAATACAAAAAGGGAAAGATGGCCGGCTGACCATCATGTATCCGGCTGAATCAAAAGAGTCAAATCCGTCATTGGCCGCAAAATATCCGTACCGGCTGTTGACGATCCACCCGCTCCGGTCGAACCATTCGCAGCACTATCCGCTCATTCCGGCGCTGCAGACGGTGCGCATCGAAGTCGCGGCCGATGTGGCTGCCGACAAAGGGCTCACTGATGGCGACAAAGCGCGCGTCTACAACGACCGCAGCTCGCTCATCGGCACAGTCAAAGTGCTAGATGGCGCCTATCCGGGAACAATCAATATTCACGAAGGACAATGGGGGGCGTTTGGCGGGCCGGTTAACGTGCTTACGTCGGATTTGGAGTCGGACAACGGCTGCGGCAGCGCGCTTTATGACTGTTTGGTCAACATTGAAAAAACCGTGCCGGAAGCAAAGCAAACGGTTTAAAACCGCTTTTTTGTGATGGGCCGGCGGTACGCTTGTCATTTTTCGCGCCAGCCCATATAATGAGGGAAGATGTGAACGGGAAAGAGGAGTGGAACGAATGGGATTGACAGCAGGAATCGTCGGCTTGCCGAACGTCGGCAAATCGACGTTGTTTAACGCGATTACAAAGGCAGGAGCTGAATCAGCCAACTATCCGTTTTGCACGATCGAACCGAACGTCGGTGTCGTCGAAGTGCCTGATGAGCGGTTGACCGTATTGACGGAAATGTTCCAGCCGAAGCGGACCGTGCCGACCGTCTTTGAATTTACCGATATTGCCGGCATCGTCAAAGGCGCGAGCAAAGGGGAAGGACTCGGCAACAAGTTTTTGTCGCACATCCGTCAAGTGGACGCGATTTGCCAAGTCGTCCGCTGTTTTAACGATGAAAACATTACCCATGTTGCCGGCAAAGTCGATCCGCTCGCCGATATTGAAACGATCAATTTGGAACTTATTTTTGCCGATTTAGAGACAGTTGACAAACGAATCGAGCGGGTCGGCAAAATCGCCAAGCAAAAAGATAAAGAGGCCGCGTTTGAACACGACATTTTGCTGCGGTTGAAAGAGACGCTTGAAGCTGGCAGGCCGGCGCGCACGATCGAATTTGCCGCTGAAGAAATGAAGGTTGTCAAACAGCTGCACTTGCTGACGACAAAGCCGATGCTTTACGTCGCCAATGTCGGGGAAGAGGATGTTGTGGATCCAAACAGCAACCCGTTCGTCGTTGCCGTGCGTGAGTTTGCGAAGAACGACAACGCCGAGGTCATCGTTGTCTGCGCTAAAATTGAAGAGGAAATTGCGGAATTCAGCGACGAAGAAAAACAACAGTTTTTGCAAGAGCTCGGCATTGAGCAGTCTGGACTTGACCAGCTCATCCGCGCCGCTTACAGCTTGCTCGGGCTGGCGACGTTTTTCACCGCCGGCGAGCAGGAAGTGCGGGCATGGACATTCCGAAAAGGAATGAAAGCGCCGCAGTGCGCCGGCATTATTCATTCCGACTTTGAGCGTGGATTCATTCGCGCTGAAACCGTTTCGTACGCCGACTTAGTTGCCGCCGGATCGATGGCTGCGGCGCGCGAAGCCGGCAAGGTGCGCCTCGAAGGAAAAGACTACGAAGTGCAAGACGGCGATATTATGCACTTCCGGTTTAACGTGTAACATAACGGTATGTCCGGGGAAAAGATAACATTTGCCGAAGCAACCATTCTCCCGTTCGTGCGCTGTTTTCAGCAGTGGTGCTGGAAGATGTTTGCGCGGACAGAATGCGAGACACTCCCTTGCTTATCGCTGTTAGTCATGGTATAATCAACGAATGTGAGTAATGGTTATTGCTCCTTGCCCTTCAGCGGAAGGGCCGTTTAGACCAAAAGGAGGTGACGAGCGTGAGAAAATACGAAATTATGTACATCATCCGCCCGAACATGGACGATGAAGCGAGACAAGCTGTCATCGAACGGTTCAACAACGTGTTGAAAGAAAACGGCGCGGAGATTACGAATGTGACGGATTGGGGCAAGCGCCGCTTAGCCTATGAAATTGAAAAATACCGCGACGGTTATTACATGATTCTCAACGTCATGGCAGAACCGCAAGCCGTGCAAGAATTCGACCGCTTAGCGCGCATTAGCGAAGATATCATCCGTCATATCGTCCTGAAAGAAGAAGAATAATTTTTTGGACATGTTAAGAGGTGGTTCTGATGATTAACCGTGTCATCTTAGTCGGCAGGTTAACGAAAGATCCGGAGTTGCGCTACACTCCAAGCGGAGTGGCTGTTGCCACGTTTACGCTCGCGGTCAACCGCCCGTTCACGAACCAGCAGGGCGAGCGGGAAGCCGATTTTATCCAATGCGTCGTTTGGCGTCGCCAGGCGGAAAACGTCGCCAACTTCTTGAAAAAAGGAAGCTTGGCCGGGGTGGACGGCCGGCTGCAAACCCGCAGCTATGAAAACCAAGAAGGCCGGCGCGTGTATGTGACGGAAGTGGTGGCTGATAACGTCCAATTTCTTGAGCCAAAAGGAAGCAACGAGCAACGAGGGGCAGCAGCGGGCGGCTACTATGGGGATCCATTCCCATTCGGACAAGATCAGAACCACCGATATCCGAATGAAAAAGGGTTTGGCCGCATCGATGAAGATCCTTTCGCCAATGACGGCCAGCCGATCGATATTTCTGACGATGATTTGCCGTTTTAACGTCATTTTCGAAACAAGTCTCCTGCTTCAAGGAATGTGCAGGCCGATCGCCTAATGAGCAGGCGGAAGACGGATGCCGGCTGACAATCGCCGACGAATCGGACCGTTGATGGTTCGAACGGACACCGTCGGAACGAAGGGAAGCGGAAAGGATTTCTTGTGTGTGGCGTACTGTTCGGCGAACACGCACAAGTCGCTTGAAGACCCTGCCTCTAAGCGAAGCGTAGGTGGTGGGGAGTTCACTTGATAACAAAACAGAGGCAGAAGGGAGGAAATTGGTAATGGCAGGACGGAAAGGCGGACGCGGCAAACGCCGTAAAGTATGTTATTTCACGGCGAATAACATCACGCATATCGACTACAAAGACGTCGATTTGCTGAAAAAATTCATTTCCGAACGCGGCAAAATTTTACCGCGCCGCGTGACGGGAACGAGCGCGAAATATCAGCGCAAATTAACGGTCGCGATCAAACGCGCGCGCCAAATGGCACTCTTGCCGTACGTTGCGGACGAGTGAGCCGAAAAAAAGCAGTAAGGGGGACCTTACTGCTTTTTTCTATTTATGTTATGCTGGTTAAACTAGTTAGAAAGGGGAACGTTCATTGCGAAAGACGCATGCTCTCACCGAAGCAGCGATTGAACTTGCACTGTTTGCCGTTTTGTTTTTGCTCGCGTTATATGTGCCATTCATTGGTTTCGTCGCTGCCTTGTTTTTAGCGCTTCCGTTTATGGTGTTTACCATGCGCCACGGACTCGCTCCCGCCTGGCTGCTGCTTGCGGCAGCGCTTGTCGTTTCCGGCCTAGTCGGCTCGCTTTTGTCGCTGCCGATGGCGCTCATGTTCGGAACCGTTGGCATAGCGGTCGGTGCGATGCTGGCGAAAAAGAAAAACCGTTATCTTATTTTGCTCGTTGGCGCGCTCGTATTTTTAGCCAACATTGTGCTTGACTACATCATCTCGATTCAGTTTCTGCAAGTGGATATGATTCAAGATACGCTCGCGCTAGTGCGCGAATCGTTTGATACGGCCATGCGCGTGATGGAAGGAATGGGCCAAGCGCCACCAGCGGAGATGAAAAAACAGTTTGAGCAAGCCATTGTCTTGATCGGCTACATGATTCCGACTTTGTTTGTCGTCGCTTCGTTTGCGCTGGCGTACGTGACGATCATCGTCTCGCTGCCTGTCATGAAACGGCTGAAGCTCCCGGTCGGCACGTGGCCGCCGTTTCGTGAGCTCTCCTTGCCCAAAAGCGTATTATGGATCTACGTCCTTGTGCTCGTTCTTTCCCTACTCCCGCTTGAAGAGGGGACATTTCCGTACATTGCCGTCTTGAACGTCTCTTATGTGTTGCAGCTGGCCATGATTGTCCAAGGGTTTTCGTTTTTGTACTACGCCGCTCACAAAAAAGGCGTAGGGAAAGGCGTTGTTGTGACGGGGACGGTTATTTGCTTATTCCTGCCTTTTCTACTTTATCTTGTGGCGATATTCGGTATAATTGATTTAGGATTTGATTTGCGCCGCCGCATATAATAATTGGATAAGGTGAGCCATTTCTTCAGTGTAGGAGCTGACTTGAATGTTCCATTTTTATGAAAGGAAAGCGTACCGCTATCCGTCCTATGCGTTAGCCGCTCTGGCGGTGCTCATGGCTGTTGGCTTGTTTTATTTTCAATGGTTGCTTGGGCTCGTCGGTCTTCTCGGCGTCGGGTTTTTGCTTTACTACGTTATTTGGTCGCAACGCTCTTTACACAAGGAGCTCGAACAATATATTTCCAACCTGTCGCACCGAGTAAAAAAAGTCGGCGAGGAAGCGCTGATGCGGATGCCGATCGGCATTATGCTCATCGATGAGGAAGGCGAAATCGAATGGTCGAACCGATTTTTAGCGGCTTACTTTAACGAACAGACGTTAGTGGGCCGCCCGCTCGCTGAACTTTCCGAGCCGTTGGCTGCCTTTGTCAAAAAAGGCAAAACGGACGAAAAAATCATTGAACTGAATGGAAAACAGCTGAAAGTGATCGTCCGCCGCTCTGAACGGCTCCTTTACTTTTTCGATGTCACCGAACATATGGAGATGAGACGGCGGTATGAGGCGGAGCGGCTAGTATTGGCGATCATCTTTCTCGACAATTACGATGAGATTACCCAAGGGATGGATGACCAGGCGAAAAGCCAAATGAACAGCCTAGTCACGTCTATATTAAATCGTTGGGCAAATGATTACGGCATCTTTTTAAAACGAACGTCATCCGACCGATTTATTGCCGTATTAAACGAGCATATACTGACCCAATTGGAAAAAAGCAAGTTTTCGATTTTGGATGAAGTGCGCGAGCAGACGGCAAAACAGCAGGTTCAGCTCACATTAAGCATCGGCATCGGCGCCGGCGTGTCCTCGCTTCCAGAACTTGGGACGCTCGCCCAGTCGAGCTTAGACCTAGCGTTAGGGCGCGGCGGCGACCAAGTGGCGATTAAGCAAGGAAACGGAAAAGTCAAGTTTTACGGGGGCAAAACGAACCCGATGGAAAAACGGACGCGCGTCCGTGCCCGCGTCATTTCCCACGCGCTTCGCGAACTGATCGCCGAGAGCGATAAAGTGCTCATCATGGGGCACAAATATCCGGATATGGACGCGCTCGGCGCCGCCATTGGCATTTTAAAAGTCGTTCAATCGAACCAAAAGGAAGGATTTCTTGTCATTGATGCTGCGAAAACGGATGCTGGGGTGCAGCGGCTGCTTGAGGAAATGAAAAAACAGGCTGAGTTATGGGCAAGGTGCGTGAAGCCGGAACAGGCGCTTGAGCTCGTGACGGAAGATACGCTCCTGATCGTCGTTGATACACATCGGCCGTCGCTTGTCATTGAAGAGCGGCTGTTGTACCGCACCGACCATGTCGTTGTCATCGACCACCATCGCCGCGGCGAAGAATTTATCGAGGCGCCGATTCTCGTCTATATGGAGCCGTACGCCTCGTCGACGTCTGAGCTCGTTACGGAGTTGTTGGAGTATCAGCCGAAACGGGTGAAACTGTCGATGCTTGAAGCGACAGCGCTGCTCGCCGGCATTGTCGTCGATACGAAAAGCTTCACGCTCCGCACCGGTTCACGGACGTTCGATGCGGCGTCGTATTTGCGCGCCCAAGGGGCGGATACGGTGCTTGTGCAAAAGCTGCTGCGGGAAAGCGTAGCCAATTACGTCAAACGGGCGAAGCTGATTGAGCGGGCAGCGATCGACGAGCATGGCATCGCCATCGCCAAGGGGGGCGAGAACGAGGTGCACGATCAAGTGTTGATCGCGCAAACCGCCGATACGCTTCTGACGCTGAGCGGCGTCGCCGCCTCTTTCGTCATTTCCAAGCGGGCAGATGGGACGGTCGGCATCAGCGCCCGCTCGCTCGGCGATGTCAATGTGCAAGTGATTATGGAGCGGCTTGGCGGAGGCGGGCACTTAACGAATGCCGCCGCTCAGCTTTCCGGGGTGACGGTCGGAGAGGCAGAGCGGCAGCTGCGTGAAGCCATTCTTGATTATTTTGAGGGGGGTAAGCCAGCATGAAAGTCATCTTTTTAAAAGATGTAAAAGGGAAAGGAAAAAAAGGGGAAATCAAAAACGTCGCCGACGGTTATGCGAACAACTTTTTGTTTAAACAAGGGCTGGCCATTGAAGCGACGCCGGCGAATGTAAAAGCGCTTGAAGCGCAAAAACAAAAGGAACAGCGTCAAGCGGCAGAAGAGCTGGCGAATGCCAAAAAGTTAAAAGAGCAGCTTGAAAAGCTGACGGTGGAAATTGCGGCGAAGGCAGGCGAGGGAGGCCGTTTGTTCGGCTCGATCACGAGCAAGCAAATCGCCGAAGCGCTGCAAGCGCAGCACGGCCTGAAGCTCGACAAGCGGAAAATAGAGCTTGCCGATGCCATTCGTGCGCTCGGATATACAAACGTGCCGGTGAAGCTTCATCCGGAAGTGACAGCAACGTTAAAAGTGCACGTGACGGAACAAAAATAACGGTGACGGTTCACTCCCGGATGCGAAGATGCCCCCGCCCGCTGCGGCGGGGCTTCCTTGCTTATCGGCGAATAGGGGAAAAGGTGGTGAAACGATGAGCGAACTTTTTTCTGAACGAATTCCTCCGCAGAGCATTGAAGCCGAGCAGGCTGTGCTTGGCGCCGTGTTTTTAGATCCCACTGCGTTAACGCTCGCTTCGGAAATGTTGATTCCGGAAGATTTTTACCGCGCGGCCCATCAAAAAATTTTCCACGCCATGCTTCGCGTCGCCGACAAAGGCGAGCCGGTCGATTTAGTTACAGTGACGGCGGAACTTGCCGCTTCCGAACAGCTTGAAGAAATCGGCGGCGTCTCATACTTAAGCGAGCTCGCCGACGCCGTGCCGACAGCGGCCAACGTTGAATATTACGCCCGCATCGTGGAAGAAAAATCGGTGCTTCGCCGCCTCATCCGCACGGCGACATCGATCGCTCAAGATGGCTATACAAGAGAAGACGAGATCGACCTTCTCCTTGATGAAGCAGAACGAAAAATTATGGAGGTTTCCCAGCGAAAACATTCGGGCGCCTTTAAAAATATTAAAGACATTCTCGTTCAAACGTACGACAACATTGAGATGCTTCACAACCGGAGCGGGGAAATTACCGGCATCCCGACCGGGTTTACTGAGCTTGACCGGATGACATCCGGCTTTCAGCGGAGCGATTTGATCATCGTCGCCGCCCGGCCATCGGTCGGGAAAACGGCGTTCGCCTTAAACATCGCGCAAAACGTGGCGACGAAAACAAACGAAAATGTCGCCATTTTCAGTTTAGAAATGAGCGCTCAACAGCTTGTGATGCGGATGCTTTGCGCGGAGGGCAACATCAATGCGCAAAACTTGCGCACCGGCAAACTGACGCCGGAAGATTGGGGCAAGCTGACGATGGCGATGGGAAGCTTATCGAACGCTGGCATTTACATTGACGATACGCCGAGCATCCGCGTCAGTGATATTCGCGCCAAATGCCGCCGGCTGAAACAAGAAAGCGGCCTTGGCATGATTGTCATTGACTATTTGCAGCTCATCCAAGGAAGCGGCCGCAGCAAAGAAAACCGCCAGCAGGAAGTGTCGGAAATTTCCCGTTCGTTAAAGGCGCTCGCCCGCGAGCTTGAGGTGCCAGTCATCGCCTTGTCACAGCTGTCGCGCAGCGTCGAGCAGCGCCAAGACAAGCGGCCGATGATGTCCGACATTCGCGAATCCGGAAGCATTGAGCAAGATGCGGATATCGTCGCCTTTTTATACCGCGACGATTACTATAACAAAGATTCCGAGAACAAAAACATTATCGAGATCATCATCGCTAAACAGCGCAACGGTCCGGTTGGAACCGTGCAGCTCGCTTTTATCAAGGAGTATAATAAATTTGTCAACTTAGAGCGCCGCTTCGATGAGGCGCACATTCCGCCGGGAGCATAAAACAGCGCGGTGCCGACGGCGGGCGCATCTTTTCATTGTCTCGGTAAATAAACGAATAAAAGGACTTATAATCGTTTTTAATGTTCGTGTTTCATTGACTTTATGCTTGAAAACTGTTACACTTACAATGTTTAGACCGAGGAAACTGGAGGTGCTCGCCATGTCGTCAGTTGTTGTTGTCGGCACACAATGGGGCGATGAAGGGAAAGGAAAAATTACTGACTTCTTATCGGAAAATGCGGAAGTGATTGCCCGATACCAAGGAGGAAACAATGCTGGACACACGATCGTGTTTAACGGGGAAAAGTATAAGCTGCACTTAATCCCGTCGGGCATTTTTTATAAAGACAAAATTTGTGTCATCGGCAACGGAATGGTGGTCGACCCGAAAGCGCTCGTCGCTGAACTTTCGTATTTGCATGAGCGCGGCGTTTCGACCGACAACTTGCGCATCAGCAACCGCGCCCACGTCATTTTGCCGTACCATTTAAAACTGGACGGGCTGGAAGAAGAGCGGAAAGGCGCGAACAAAATCGGCACGACGAAAAAAGGGATCGGGCCGGCATACATGGACAAAGCGGCGCGCATCGGCATCCGCATCGTCGATTTGCTCGACCGTGATGTGTTTGCGGAAAAGCTGGCCCGCAATTTGGAAGAGAAAAACATGCTGTTTGAAAAGGTGTACGGAGTTGAAGGCTTCCGACTGGAAGACATTTTCGAAGAATACTACGAGTACGGCCAACAAATCGCTAAGTACGTTTGCGACACCTCGGTCGTATTGAACAATGCGCTCGACGAAGGACGCCGCGTCTTGTTTGAAGGGGCGCAAGGCGTCATGCTCGATATCGACCAAGGGACATATCCGTTTGTCACGTCGTCGAACCCGGTGGCTGGCGGGGTGACGATCGGCGCCGGCGTCGGCCCGACGAAAATCAAGCATGTCGTCGGAGTGGCGAAAGCGTACACGACGCGCGTCGGCGACGGACCATTCCCGACTGAGCTGCACAATGAAATCGGCGACCGCATCCGCGAGGTCGGCCGCGAATATGGGACAACAACTGGCCGCCCGCGCCGCGTCGGCTGGTTTGACAGCGTCGTCGTCCGCCATGCTCGCCGGGTGAGCGGCATTACCGACTTGTCGCTCAACTCGATTGACGTGTTAACCGGTATTGAAACGTTGAAAATTTGCGTTGCCTACCGCTACCGCGGCGAAGTGATCGAGGAATTTCCGGCCAGCTTAAAAGTATTGGCTGAATGCGAGCCGATTTATGAAGAACTGCCGGGTTGGACGGAAGACATCACCGGTGTGAAAAGCCTAGACGAACTGCCGGCCAACGCCCGCCATTACGTCGAGCGCATTTCCCAGCTCACCGGCATTCCGCTCTCGATTTTCTCCGTCGGCCCGGATCGCTCGCAAACGAACGTTGTCCGCAGCGTCTACGCGTAAGCGGCCGGCAGCGGATAGGAAACAGGCATAGATGCGTGTGCGTCTATGCCTGTTTCATCGTTTTCGCGCGGGAGAATGATGCTTTCGAAGCTGCCAACCTTTAAGAGGCGGGAGATCGTCCAACCGCCCCTCAAAATGGCAATCAGCAAAGAGTGATTTCATCGTCGTAACATGGTAAATTAGTAATGATAGCATTCCATCGCCGAAGGAAGGATGTGAGCCAGATGGAAAAACGCATTTTAGTCGTTGATGATGAGAAACCGATTGCGGATATTTTGCAATTTAACTTGCAAAAAGAAGGATACGAAGTCATTTGCGCTTACGACGGTGAAGAAGCGCTTCAAAAAGTTGAAGAAACGATGCCGGATTTAATTTTGCTTGATATTATGCTTCCGTTAAAAGACGGGATGGAAGTATGCCGCGAAGTGCGAAAAAAATATGATATGCCGATCATTATGCTGACGGCGAAAGATTCAGAGATTGATAAAGTGCTTGGGCTGGAGCTGGGGGCGGACGATTACGTGACAAAGCCATTCAGCACGCGCGAGTTGTTGGCGCGGGTGAAAGCGAACTTGCGCCGCCATGCGCAAACGGCCTCCCAAGAGGAGGATAACGAAACGAATGAAATCGTCATCGGTCCGCTTGTGATCCGACCGGACGCCTACGTCGTGCAAAAGCGCGGAGAAACGATCGAATTGACTCACCGCGAATTTGAACTGCTCCATTACTTGGCGAAACATATTGGCCAGGTGATGACGCGCGAACACTTGCTGCAAACGGTCTGGGGTTACGACTATTACGGCGATGTGCGCACGGTCGATGTGACGGTAAGGCGGCTGCGCGAAAAAATTGAGGACAACCCTTCCCATCCGTCATGGATCGTTACTCGGCGGGGAGTCGGCTACTACTTGCGCAACCCAGAACAGGAGTCATGAACCGAGATGAAAAAAGTAGGCCCATTTCGTTCGATCCACTTTAAGTTTGTCATCATTTATGTATTGTTGATTCTCATCGCCATGCAAATTATCGGCGTCTACTTCGTCCGCAAGTTGGAAACGGAACTTGTGCAAAACTTCAAAAGCTCATTGAACGAACGGGTGACGCTGCTTGCTTATAACGTGGAGCAGGCAATGAATCGGGAGCGGGATGAGAAAAGCCCGATATTGGAGGAAGACATCCGTTCGCTTCTTCATGATTTCGTTTCCCAAGATATTTCAGAAGTGCGCGCCATCGATGAGAAAGGAAAAGTATTGGCGACATCCAACCCGTACATGCAAAACATCGTCGGAAAGCGAACGACGGAGATTTATGTGAAACGTTCGCTCGTCACGGGGGAAATTGTCGATCGGATGCTGCTCGATTCGAAGACAGGCTATCGCATGTACATTTCCTCAACGCCGATCAAAACGAGCGGGGAAGTCAAAGGTGTCATTTACGTCATCGCCTCAATGGAAAACGTCTTTTCACAAATGCGGCAAATTAATATGATTTTGGCGACCGGGACGGGGATCGCCCTCGCCATTACCGCCGTGCTCGGCATTTTTTTGTCGCGCACGATCACCCGGCCCATTTCCGATATGCGCCGGCAAGCGCTGGCGATGACGAGAGGCGATTTTTCCCGCAAGGTGAAGGTGTATGGCTATGATGAAATTGGCCAATTAGCGATGACGTTTAACAACTTGACGAAAAAGCTGCAAGAAGCGCAGGCGACGACCGAAGGGGAGCGGCGCAAACTTGAGTCGGTGCTGACACATATGACTGATGGAGTGATCGCGACCGACCGCCGCGGCCGCGTGATTTTGATTAATGACGCAGCGATCAACATTTTGAATGTTTCACGTGAAACAGTGCTGTCGAGTTCGATTGTCGATGTGCTTGGCATCGCTGATCAATATACGTTTGAAACGCTGCTCGAGGAGCGCGATTCGCTCATTTTGGATTTCAGCACGGATGAGGAATTGTATATTTTGCGCGCATCGTTGTCCGTCATTCAAAAAGAGGGCGGATTTGTCAACGGGTTGATCGTCGTTTTGCACGACATTACCGAGCAAGAAAAAATCGACCGCGAGCGGCGGCAGTTCGTCGCCAATGTGTCGCATGAATTGCGCACGCCGCTGACGACGATGAAAAGTTATTTAGAAGCGTTAGCGGATGGCGCCTGGCAAGACAAGGAGATCGCACCAAGGTTCATTCAAGTCGTGCAAAACGAAACCGAACGAATGATTCGGCTCGTCAATGACTTGCTTCATCTGTCGAAGCTCGACAGCAAAGACTATAAACTGAAAAAAACGTGGATCAACTTCTCAGCTTATTTTCATAACATTATTGATCGGTTTGAGCTGACGAAAAGCGACAATATCCGGTTTGTCCGCAAAATTCCGCGCGAGGCGATTTTCATCGAAGTGGATGAAGATAAAATTACGCAAGTGTTGGACAACATTATCTCCAACGCATTAAAATACTCTCCTCACGGCGGGACGATTACGTTCCGCGTGCGCGAGCTGGCAGATGAGATCATCGTCAGCGTTAGCGACGAAGGAGTCGGCATTCCGAAAGCCGATTTGGCTAAAGTTTTCGAGCGCTTTTACCGGGTCGATAAGGCGCGGTCGCGCAAATTGGGCGGCACCGGCCTCGGACTGGCCATTGCCAAAGAAGTTGTGCTCGCCCACGGCGGGACGATTTGGGCGGAAAGTAAAGAACATAAAGGGACGACGATTTACTTTACGTTGCCGTTAGACCGAGAACAAAAGGATGACTGGTACGATGTATGAGGCGATCAAAACAGTCGTGTTGACAGTGCTCGTGCTGATCAGCATTACGTTAACGTTCGTTTTATGGACATACCACCCGAAATATGACGTGCTGCAAAACGACGAGTACATTCAGCACGTTTCCGTGAGCAACACGCAAGTGGATACGGCGATGGTTGTGCAGCCGAAGCAGATGCTCATCCATAAAAATGGTGTCCACTATGCCGTAACGAAGGAAGAAGAGAAAAATGAAGTGCTGAAAGAAATGAAAAAGTGGACGCTCGACGACTTCGAAAACATTTCGTCTTCTGTCCCGTCGGGGAAATTTTTGACATTTTTAAATGGCAAGGAGCGCCTGGAAATTATTTATCCAGACGAAATACCCATTGACATATACCGGTTAATTTTCACTGTCGAAGATAAAGGATTGGACGATTTGTCATTCGACCGTATTCTCGTCCCACTTGAAGGAGACGATGAGTTTCTAGTGTATTTTATGGCAACGGACAAGCAAAACATTTATAAAGCAACCGCCAGTGACGCTTCGCTGGCGGCAATCAGACGGCTGGCGAAAGAAGCTAACCATTTTCCCCGTTATTTTGCTTATCCGGTCAGCGAAACGAAACAGCTTTACTTGCCGGAAAGCGAAGTGGCGCTCAGCAGCTTGCAATACTATACCGATGAATTAGATGTCGATAAATTTAAAGAGGCGCTGTTTAGCGATCCGAGCTTTGTCAAAAAAGATTTGATCCCATTTGGTGAAGAGTATACGGACGGTTCACGGCTGATGGGCGTTGATTTTCTCCAACGCACGCTGTTGTATGTCAATCCGGCAGCACGCGCTTCGAACATTAGTCAAACGAATCCGGAAACCCATCTCATTCAAAAAAGCATCGATTTTGTCAACGAACATGGCGGCTGGACCGATCTGTACCATTTTGCCCGCTGGAGTGAAGAAGACCGGAAAGTCATTTTCCGCCTGGTTGTGAACGGCTATCCGGTTTTCAACGAATATGGCATGTCAGAAATCGTGGAAACATGGGGAGCAAGCGATTTAATGAAATACCAGCGCCCGCTGTTCCGTCTTGAAATTGCTGACCGCAACCGCACCCCGAAAACGTTGCCGTCCGGACGCGATATTGTCAAGCAGCTCGAAAAAATGAAAGGCTTCCGTAAAGCGCTCGTGAAAGATATCGCCATCGGCTATGAGCTCGTCAAAGATCCGGAACGGGAAAAGGTGATCCGTCTGGAACCGGCTTGGTTTTATTTGTACGGGCAAACGTGGAAAAAGGTGAACGTTGGCGAAGAGAGCAGAGGAGGGGGAACCAATGGACTGGAATAAAACGAAGACGATTTTTATTATTGTGTTCCTCGTCCTTGATTGCTTTTTAGTCTATCAGTTTATGGAAAAGCGAAACAGCAGCCAGCTTGACGTCATTTTAGAAACGACGATTGAAGAACAGCTCGAGGCGAACGGCATTACGTATGTCGAACTGCCGAAAGAGGTGACGAAAGCGGCGTATGTGAGCGGCAAAAGCCGATCGTTTACCGCCGCCGATACGAAACAGCTCTCTGGACAAAGAGTAGAAATTAAAGGGGAAACGAAGTTGAAAGGGACGTTCACCCATCCGGTCGCCTTAAACGTCGAGGATCCATATCAACTGCGCGAGTTTTTACAGCGTCACATCTTAAACGGAGAACAGTACGCCTTCTGGTCGTTTGATAAACAGGAAGGAACAGTGACTTGCTACCAAGTGTACGATGGGAAAATGATTTACGGCAATGAAAACAGCAAGCTCGTCATCCACGTTAATGAGCAGAAGGAGGCCCTTTCCTACGAACAGACGATGCTCGATGACTTGGAAAAGTACGAACGGAAACAAGATATCGTTCCGGCCATTAAGGCGATTGAGACGCTTTATCGAAAGGGGCATTTGCAGCCGGGGGATCGCGTTACTAAGGTTGAACTTGGCTACTACGGGCTTGTCCAATTTACCGCCTCGCAAGTGCTGACGCCGACATGGCATATCGTTGTCAACCGGAAGGAAGACTATTTTGTTAATGCGTTTGAAGGGCAAGTCATTAATGAGCAAGGAAATGTGCTGGAGTGAAAACAGATGACCATGCGATTTAGTGTACTGGCAAGCGGCAGTACTGGCAACGCCTTTTATATCGAAACGGATCGCCAGCGCCTGCTTGTCGATGCCGGTTTAAGCGGCAAACAGCTGGAGCAGTTATTCGCGGAAATCGGCCGTCATCCGAAGCAGCTTGACGCGCTGCTTGTGACCCATGAACATAGCGACCATATTAAAGGACTTGGTGTCCTTGCCCGCAAGTACCGTCTGCCGATTTATGCGAATGAAAAAACGTGGCGGGCCATGGAGCAGGCTGTCGGCGACATCCCGACCGAGCAAAAGTTTGTCTTTCCGCTCGGCGCGGTGAGAACGTTCGGCGATGTCGACGTTGAATCATTCGGCGTTTCTCACGATGCAGCCGAACCGATGTTTTATGTCTTTCACTCCGGAGGGAAAAAGCTCGCCTTGTTGACCGATACCGGCTATGTGAGCGAGCGGATGAAAAAGACGATTGAAAACGCCGACGTATTTGTGTTGGAGAGCAATCATGATGTCGGGATGTTGCGAATGGGGAGGTACCCGTGGAACGTCAAGCGCCGCATTTTAAGCGATGTCGGCCATATTTCCAATGAAGAAGCGGGTCTGGCGCTCGCTGATGTGATTGGCGAACGGACGAGACAAATTTATTTGGCCCATTTAAGCCAAGATAACAATATGAAGGAGCTGGCGCGCATGACCGTGGCGCAAACGCTCGAGCAAAGGGGGCTCGCGGTCGGTGTCCGCTTTCGTTTGTACGATACCGATCCGCGCCAGGCGACAGCATTGGCGTATGTATGATGACCATTTTGTCTAAACTGAGGAACACGCATTTGTTGGATTTTTTCTCCTGTTCATGATTATAATGAGGAGTGGAGACGAATGAGGAAGGGATGGTGAGCATGGGATATTACGATGACCATTATGAATCGTACGGGCAGACGAGACGAAAACGGCGCAGCGGTTCGTTCGTTTCTGCGCTTGTCGGTGCTGTATTGGGGGGACTGCTCGTCCTTATGTCCATCCCGGCGCTTTCTCGTTGGGACGTCCTCCCGTACGATGTCGTGCCGCCACAGGGCGGAGAAGAAGAACGGGAAGAGGAAAACGGAGTCCCCTCCATCCGGCAAAGTGTTTCGGTTGATGTGACGACAGCGGTGACGAAAGCGATCGATCAAGTGTCCGATGCGGTCGTCGGCGTCGTCAATATTCAAGCAGCGGGCTTCTGGTCGCAAGGCGGCGAACCTGGGGTCGGATCGGGCGTCATTTACAAGAAAGTGGGCGGACGGGCGTTTGTCGTCACGAACCATCACGTCATCGAAAACGCCAGCCAGCTGGAAGTGAGTTTACAAGATGGAACGAGAGTGCCGGCGAAGCTGCTCGGCAGCGATGTGCTTATGGATTTAGCCGTGTTGGAAATTGATGCGAAACATGTGAAAAAAGTCGCCCCATTCGGCAACTCCGATACGGTGAAGCCGGGCGAACCGGTCATCGCCATCGGCAATCCGCTCGGTTTGCAGTTCGCCGGATCGGTGACACAAGGCATTATTTCCGGGACGAACCGGACGGTGGAAGTCGACTTGGATCAAGACGGCGCACCGGACTGGAACGCGGAAGTACTGCAGACAGATGCGGCGATCAACCCGGGCAACAGCGGCGGCGCCCTCGTGAACATCAAAGGGCAAGTGATCGGCATCAATTCGATGAAAATCGCCCAAGAAGCAGTCGAAGGGATCGGGTTTGCCATCCCGATCAATGCAGCGATCCCGATTATTTCTGACCTAGAGAAATACGGACAAGTGCGCCGTCCGTACATGGGCGTGGAGCTCCGCTCGCTCAGCGACATCCCATCGTATCATTGGCAGGCGACGCTTCATTTGCCGCCGAACGTGACGGAAGGAGTAGCGGTCATCCAGGTGGTCCCGATGTCGCCGGCTGCGCAAGCAGGCTTGCAGCAGTTTGACGTCATTGTAGCGCTTGACGGCGAAAAAGTCCGTAACGTGCTTGATTTGCGCAAGTATTTGTACACAAAAAAATCGATCGGTGATCGAATGGAAGTAACGTTTTATCGCGACGGGGAGAAACGAACCGTTACGCTGAAATTAGCGCGCGAGTCGTATTAAACAAACACAAATGGAGGGAGCGGAAACGCTCCTTCTTTTTTCCACAAGGAAAGGGGCGGGAAAGATGATATTCACATGTGAAGAACATATTGATATCGCCATTGACGAATATGTGGATGAAACCGAACAGGCGCCCGACATTGCACCTATGGATAACAATGAAAAACAGTGCAGTTTTTGTGAAAAAAAGGCTGTATATGTAGTAGGAAACTAATATTTTTGCACAACATGTGGATATATATTGTGCATATGTGGATAAATCTTGTTGATAAGTTGTTTATAAGGTAGGGATCGCTTGTGCATATCTCCATTATAGCTGTAGGTAAGTTGAAGGAAAAATATTTGATCGCTGGGGTGAACGAGTATACAAAGCGTCTATCCGCATACGCCAAAATAGAGATCATTGAAGTCGCGGACGAAAAAACGCCAGAGCGGGCCAGCGAACCTGAGGAAGAGCAAATAAAAGAGCGCGAGGGCGAGCGGCTGCTGGCGAAAATTTCGCCCGATGCCCATGTCATCGCGCTCGCCATTGAAGGGAAAATGAAATCGTCCGAGCAATTTGCCGCCCGCCTTGATGAGCTCGCCACTTACGGAAAAAGCAAGGTGGCTTTTGTCATCGGCGGCTCGCTCGGCTTAAGCAAACAAGTGATGGCGCGCGCCGATGAAACGTTGTCGTTTTCGAAAATGACGTTTCCGCACCAGCTGATACGTCTCGTTTTGCTCGAGCAAATTTATCGCGCGTTTCGCATTAACCGGGGGGAACCGTATCACAAGTGATCTTCTCCCCTTTTACTTTGCTGTACAGTCAATACATTTTTTACGTCGCCAACCAACGGTTTGTTTCCGCTATGTCCACTCCACCTTTTTCCTGTATTTCAAATATTGTTTTGCGAGTGGATGATGGGCGTTCCACGGTTTTTTTGGGCCGGTGAAATGGATGATGGCCGGCTTCATGCGCAAGCGCAATTTAACATGGCCTGTTGTATAATTCCATTTTGGATGTAAAAGCCGCCATTTGTCATATAAAACAGCGTTTAACGCGTCTTGGTCCGGATGGATGAGCTTTTCCGGGTATGTCCGGATAAATTCGAACACTTTGGCGGATATGTTGTGTTCCCGCCATTTTTCTACGTTGATTAACAAAACGCCGGAGTTGAAATAACGAGAATCGTCGGGGATCAATAAATCCTTTTTTCTTCTTTGGGCGTCGACGCTTTCAACAGCGGCGACGAAGTAGTCATCGATGTCTGTCTCCCATAGTTCGCAAATATCTTCTTTGACAATGAGGTCGCAGTCAAGATAAAGCGCTTTTTTCACTTTCGAACCGAGCAAGTCTGGAATCGCAATGCGGTAGTACATTTCTTTTGTAATATAATGTGTTTCTTTTAGCCTAGAAAAAGCCGGATCGGTAACAGGCAAAAAAATCGGCTGTTGGTGATGTTTTTTTAATACGTTTTCTAAGTTCCATTTATTTTGTTCCGATAACGTTTCGTGCAATACATAAACAGTGACACGATGTTCGGACGTTTTATTGGCAAACAACGACTTTAACATCACTCCAAGAGGCAAGGCGTATGCGTCGTTAGTCGCTGTAACAAGATGGATCAAATGGGCCTCTCACCACCTTATTGAACTATTCCTCTTCTTTCATCCTAATATACTATGAACAACGGCCGATTTATGTTTGGACGGACAGGAATGGGATTGCATTTAACGCTCGCCAAAAAATAAGCACTGGAAACGAGCGATGCACGCTGGCATTGCCGAACCGCGCATGTTAAGATGGCGGTTTTTCCTAACGTCTGTTCGTTTTGTAAAAATGCACGGTTTCCGCTAGACCTGCTTCCAGATTGTATGCCGGCTGCCAATCAAGCATCAGCTTTGCTTTGTCGGCATTCAAACGGCTATGGCGGATGTCTCCAGGCCGTTCGGGATAGTAAAGGCAGCTGATTGGTGAAGGGAAGAAGGAAGAAATGAGCGCGGCCAGCTCGTTGATCGTTGTCTTTTTGTTTGTGCCGATATTGAACGTTTCATTGTCTCCTTTGGTCAAAGCGAGACAGTTTGCCCGGGCGACGTCTTTGACGAACACAAAATCGCGCGTCTGGTTGCCGTCGCCGAATATGATGGGCGCTTCCTTGGCAAGCTGTTTATGGATGAGCGCCGCTACGACGCCGCCTTCGTTTTTGACAGATTGCCGCGGTCCGTACACGTTGGCGTATCGTAATATCGTATATGTGAGGTTGTAATGACGATGAAAGAGACGGATGTACAGCTCAGCCGTCTGCTTCGAGGCGGCATAAAAGGAAACCGGGCGGGCGGGGAACGACTCGGTGATACTGACGTCGCCGGCATCACCGTAAACCGCGCACGAGGAGGCGAAGATCATTTTTTTTACCTTGTGCTTGACACAGCAATGAAGAATCGTTAACGTGCCGAAAATGTTGATCTTAGCATCGGCAACCGGATCAAGAATGGAAGTGGGGACATGGGTTTGGGCTGCTTGGTGGATGACGTAATCCGGTTTTTCGCGTGCAAACAAGGCATCAATCTCAGCGGAAGATAAGAGGTCGGTGCGGTGCCATTTCGCTTTCGGATGGAGAAACGATGTTGATCCTGTTAGAAGGTTGTCAATCACGATCACATCGCACCCCGATTCCGCCAACAAATCGACGATATGGGAGCCAATAAACCCACAACCGCCGGTCACAAAAACTTTCAATGGTAAGCCCCCTTTTGGATCCCGGCCACCCAAACTATCGCTGCCAACAGCAAAGGATGAAGGGGTTTGCCTTGGCAGTGGAGCCGAGGATCGCTCCGTTTTCTAGTTAATGTATGGGGGCTAGGCCGTTTTTGCTTAGGCCGGACGGTGCGGAGAAAACGAAAAGGAGTTGCCCCGTCACGCAACTCCCCCGCATTGGGCCGAGATTTTATTTTTGCCGCTTTCTTTCGAACGAAGCAATAAGTGGTCGGCATAGACGTATGCCTTTTCGATCGATATCGTTCCTCCCGTTTGAAAAAAGTAGAGACCGAATGACGATGTGTAAGCAATTGGGCGCTTGGCCGCCCCATCATCGACCAACACCGTGCTATGGCGTACCGTTTCCCGCATCTCTTCGACAAGCTCGACGCTTTCCTCAAATGTGCGGTGGCGCAAAAACATGGTAAACTCTTCCCCACCGCTGCGAAACAAAAAATCATCCTCCTTCAGAAACCGTTTCAATGTCAAGGCAAAGTGGCGGATCACTTCATCGCCGACGGCGTGGTTATACGTATCGTTAATCGCCTTAAAATTGTCGATATCAGCGACGACAACGCCAATCCATTCGCCTGTTTCATTTAACTTCGCGATCGTCTTGTCCATATAGGCGCGGTTATGAACGCCGGTCAGAAAGTCGGTATACGCCATTTTTTCAAACTGGTCGCGCTCTAGTTTATGCTGGATGCTTTGCGATTTGGAAAAGAACGAGCGGCTGACAAAGTAATTGAGCAAAAACAAGCTCAAGAGCATATCCCATTGCTGTTCTTGCAAAAAGAGAAACAGCAGGCCGTTGGTCAGCGCCGTTTTCCCCATATCCGTCCAGCTTCTTGTCTTTATAAAATCGAGTGCTTCGCGCTGTGTCCGAATGTCGCCGGTTATATAAAAAATGACGATGAGGCAGCAATCAGTCAAAAAGGAAACGATGACGACGAGCAGAAAGATAAGCAGCCAAAATCCGATGAACGGAACAGGCTCAAACAGCGGATGGAGGAGGTTGTACAAGGCAAACGCCAATGAATTGAATGTCACAAAAGAACCGATGTTGTACAGTGTGTGCAGCCATTCATCCGGCTCCGCTGTCTTCAAGTATTTTTTTGTCAAATGTTCAGTTAGGCGAAATAGTGTTTCAAAAATAAACAGCCCGAGCGGGCCGGCAAACAAGGCGAACGATAAGCTGTAGTTAATGCCGTAGTCAACCGGAATATTGTTTTTCGTTTTGTCGACGACGCGCAAGTGAGAATATAAGCTGGAAAACAGCCAGTAAAATAGCAGGGCGATAATATACGTGCGATCGAAAGAAACCGGTTTTGACACAAAAACAACGGCAATCGACGCGAAAAAAACAGCCAAAATAATCGATCGTGCTCGGAGTAACATCTCAGCTCTCTCTCCTATGATCTGACCTCTGACAACTTCGGCGCTGGCGAAGCGATGATAAAAAAGGGGCGATCCCCCATATGTCAGCGGCTTTACGCAAACATATGGGTCATTGGCAGACAAGGCGGATAGCGAATTTCAGAATATGTTCCCAATAAGAACAAACGAACCTCTTGTTAAATCTATTATAGTACTATATATCCAATTCTGAAAATAGAAAAAACAGCGCTCATTTTCACTTTTTTTCCACAAAATTTGACAACCGCCCTTGGACGTTCCTTGTTCCTTAGAAAACAGTGTAGCTGAATGTTGGTTGTTTCGTATATAATATGGGCAACGAAAGGGACGATCGGATGGGAGGGAGTTCAAGATGGTCGGCGCGATTTTGGTTTTGCCGGCGGCTGTCTTTCACCATTCGCCGTACGGAGACGTTTTCCAAACGATACCGGAAAACGGTCAGATAGGAAAAAAGAACGGCTCAATGTCGTGCCATGCGAGCCGCCGATCGTTTCATCATTAGGTGTTTTCCACGTCGTTGTGTTAGCGTGTCTCGTTTTGTTTCATAACGCGGAGGAGGGAAAAAGATGAAAGTTGTCATTGCCCCGGATTCGTTTAAAGAAAGCCTTTCTGCGCTCGAAGTCGCTGAGGCGGTTGAACGCGGGTTTCGGACGGTGTTTCCGGAAGCTGAATACGTGAAAGTGCCGATGGCCGATGGCGGAGAAGGGACCGTGCAGTCGCTCGTTGACGCGACCGGAGGCCGCATCGTGGAAATTGAAGTGACCGGTCCGCTCGGTGAGCCGGTTGTGGCGTTTTTCGGCTTGCTTGGCGATGGGAAGACAGCGGTGATTGAGATGGCGGCCGCCTCAGGACTGCACCTTGTCCCGCGCGCCCGGCGCAATCCGTTAGTGACGACGACGCGAGGGACAGGGGAACTGATCCGCGCCGCGCTTGACGCTGGCGCCACCCATCTGATCATCGGCCTCGGCGGCAGCGCGACAAACGACGGCGGCGCCGGCATGGTGCAGGCGCTTGGCGGGCGGCTTTTAGACCGCGACGGCCGCGACATCGGCCCAGGCGGCAGGGCGCTCGCCGACTTGCAGGCGATCGACCTTTCCGGACTCGATCCGCGCCTCAAGAGCGTCCGCATTGATGTGGCCTGCGACGTCGACAACCCGTTGACCGGCCCAAAAGGGGCGTCGGCCATTTTCGGGCCGCAAAAAGGGGCGACACCGGACATGGTGGCGATCCTCGACCAAAACTTAGCCCATTATGCCGACGTGATCAACCGCGAACTCGGCAAACAAGTGGGCGACATCCCGGGCGCTGGCGCGGCTGGCGGCTTAGGAGCGGGATTGCTTGCGTTTTTTCCAGCCGAATTAAAGCGTGGTGTTGATATTGTGATCGAAACGGTCCAGCTCGCGGAGCGTGTCAAAGGGGCGGACTTAGTCATCACCGGCGAAGGGCGAATCGACGGACAGACGGTATTTGGCAAAACGCCGATTGGCGTCGCCAAGACAGCGAAGCGGTTCGGCGTCCCGGTCATCGGCATCGCCGGGTCGCTGGGCGACGACAGTGCGGCCGTATTGGATCACGGCATTGACGCGCTATTTACGATCGTCCCGGGCGTCGTGCCGCTTGAACAGGCGCTTGGACAAGCGCAACATTATGTGGCGCAAACCGCGCGGCATATCGCCTCCGTGTACCGCCTTGGTCACGCAGGAAAATCATCTTCTCTTTGATGTTTTAGAAACGCGGCTGTTTGGCGAAATGGAAGCAGGAATACGCTAAAATATGGCTTTGTTTTTTGGTAGCGGAAAAGAAGCGGATTGGCCTAAACAGCCGCCTTTCCTCAAGAAGGGAATTAAGATATAGCCTGACGGAATCGCTTGGCGCATGTATAGTAGCGAATCAAGAGGCTTGTTCAAAAGGCTGTCTGTTCCATTGGAGCACATATACGGGGGAATGAAAAAGGGTGTCTCGCTGCTTTAGAGACACCCCTCTTGTTTATTTGCCTGTTCGCGGCCAAGAGGCAATGGCTTCAAGCGCACCGCGAACCGCAAACCGGCCGAGCTGGTGCGGCAAAATGAAATGGTCGCCTTGGCGGATCGGGTATGTCCGCCCGCCGCAAGCGAGCTCGCCCTCCCCTCGGAGGACGCTGACGATGAGAAACGGCTTCGTCTGCTCCCACTCAGCTTCGCCGCGGACGTCCCACTTTTGGACGCCAAAGTAGTCGCCTTCCACAAAGGTCGTCACAGTCGCGCCAGGCATGTCGGCGACATGGGGATGGACATCGGTGTCGCGGTGCGGGACAGTGGTGACGTCAATGGCCTTCTCCAAGTGGAGTTCCCGCTTCCGCCCCTGGCTGTCGACGCGGTCGTAATCGTAGACGCGGTAAGTCGTATCAGAGCTTTGCTGCGTCTCAAGGACAAGCGTCCCTTCACAAAGGGCATGGATCGTGCCGCTTGGGACATAGAAGAAGTCGCCAGGGTGAATCGGCACTTTCCGCAGCAAACGATCCCATTCTCCCGCCTCCATCATGGCGCGCAGCTCTTCTTTTGTTTCGGCGTGATGGCCGTAAATCAACTGGGCGCCCGGCTTGCAGTCGATAATGTACCAGCATTCCGTTTTGCCGAGCTCCCCGCCTTCGTGCGTTTTTGCGTATTCATCGTCGGGATGGACTTGAACGGACAAGTCGGCGTTGGCGTCTAAAATTTTCGTCAGCAACGGAAAGCGATCGGATGGAAAATGGCCGAACAAGTCGCGGCGCTCCTCCCATAGCTGTCCAAGCGTCATCCCTTGAAACGGCCCGCGGGCGACGACCGTCTGCCCGTGCGGATGGGCCGATACGGCCCAACATTCTCCTGTTTGCGATGACGGGATATCGTAGCCGAACCGTTCGGCGAGCTTCGTGCCGCCCCAAATGCGTTCTTGAAAGACGGGAGTAAGAAAAATCGGTTCTTGATGCATATCGTTCCCCCCAAAACAGTAGAAATTACGGTGATCCTGCTTTCATCTTATCATGAAATACACCGTCGGCAAACGAAAATAATGAGGGGGAACGAACATACGATCCCCCCTCATCAGGAAAAAAATGAATATTTCGCTCTTACAGGCGGCCGCGCATCAAGGCGATTCATCGAGTTCAAGGCGCTTCAACGGCTGCTTCGCCGGGCCTTCGACGACATTGCCATCGATCGAAAAGCGCGAGCCATGGCAAGGACAGTCCCACGTCCGGTCGCCGCTGTTCCATTCGAGTTCACAGCCCATATGGGTGCACGTCGTGTCGACGACATGGAGCGTCCCCGCTTCGTCTTTGTAGGCGCCGGCCCGTTTCCCATTGACCGAGACAACCGCCCCCTCGCCGCGCGCCAAGTCTTGCGGCCGGCGGACGGCCGGCTCGATTTTGCCAGTCAATAAATGTTTGGCGACATCAAGGTTTGTCGTGAAAAACTGCTTCACACTCGGGTCGGCATAGAAACGCGACGGGGAGTACAAGTCGCGATATGGGTTGTCGCGGCCGAGAATGAGGTCAGACAGCAGCATCCCTGCGGCAGTTCCGTTCGTCATCCCCCACTTTCGGTATCCTGTCGCGACATAAATGTTTGGCGCATCGGCGGTCATCGGCCCGATATACGGCACTTTATCAAGCGTCGTCAAGTCTTGGGCCGACCAGCGGTAACGGATGTCTTTCACCGTAAACAGCTGTGAGGCAAACGAGGAAAGCGCCTCATAATGGCGCATCGTTGGCACCCCTTGGCCGGTTTTATGGTTTTCTCCGCCGATGAGAATAAGCGTCTCGCCGTTCGCCGCCGCGGAACGGATCGAGCGTTTCGGGTCGTCGGCGCTTAAATACATACCGCCCGGATACGGCTCGGCAGTCGTCACCCCTAACACGTATGACCGTTCAGCATACATGCGGGAAAAGTAAAACCCGCCGTCATAAAACGGAAAGTGGGAACAGACGGCGACATGGTCGCACTCAACCCGCTTTTTGTCGCGCGTCACGACAGACAGCCGTTCCCCTTGCTCGATGTCGGCGACCGGCGTGTATTCATAAATCGCGCCCCCCGCCTTTGTTATGGCATCAACAAGGTTGACTAAATATTTGAGCGGATGGAACTGGGCTTGCTGCTTCATCACAACCGCCGCTTTCACTGGCAGCGGGAGCGGGATCGACTCAACGAAAGCGCCGTCGATGCCGAGCCGTTCGTACGCCTCCCACTCTTTCACTAATTTTTGGAACGAAGAGGAAGACGTCGTATAAATGTAGGCGTCCTGTTCGCAAAAATCGCAGTCGATCCGGTGCTGTTCAACCGTGCGGCGGATGAAGCCGAGCGCATCCATGCAGGCGTCATAATAAAGACGTGTTTTCTCGGCGCCGAAATGGTTGAGAAATTCATCGTATACGAGGTCGTGCTGGGCGGTAATTTTCGCCGTCGTGTGGCCCGTCGTCCCGTTGAGCAGCCGATCGGCTTCAAGCAGAGCAACACGCGCTCCTTGCGTCGCCAGCAAATAAGCGGTTGTAAGGCCGGAAATGCCGCCGCCGACGACCGCGACATCGACGGAAACGTCTTCATCAAGCCTCGGAAAAGACGGAAGCGGCACGGAATCGCGCCAATATGGTTCAACAGTAGAAGGGAGGGATGACATATGTATGCCTCCTTGCATGCCAATATTGTTTTCTGTAGTTTGCTCTTTGCCATGAACAGTTATTCCATAGATCCACAACCGTTTTCTTTTTTTGGCAACCGTCCGCAAGGAGAATGAAAGATGATACAATAGAAATGGAGAGACAAGACTGTTTTGCAAAAATAATGTTAAAGGAAGATCAGGAATGAATAAATATACAAATTCGTTCCATGAACGCGCCAACGCGATGGCGGACAGCTTGATTTTGGAGCATTACAGCTTGAGCGAGCTCAACTTTGAGACGGTCAGCCATTACCGGGAGCGGTTCGCTCGCGTAAAGCCGGGCCATCCGTGGAACGGGCTTGAGACAAAAGAATTTTTATACAAAATCGGCGCATGGGGCAAGCTGCGCGACAGCAGCAAAGAAGGGCTGACGCTCGCCGGCTTATTGATGTTCAGTGAGGAGCGGATCATTACCGAGGTGCTGCCGCAATACTTTTTAGAGTACCGGGAGCACGCCGATGCGAACGGAACGGGGTGGACGAAGCGGTTCACTTCGCAGGACGGGACATGGTCCGGCAACGTGTATGACTTTTATTTCCGTGTGCTTGCTGAGCTGGAACGCCACGTTTGGTCGGATGAAGGGCGCATTGTGCTCGGTGAGGCGCTGGTGAATGCGCTTGTTCACGCTGACTACGGGGAAGAAGGAGGCATTGCCGTCGAAAAAGAAGACGGAGCGTTTCGCTTTGCTAATCCCGGCCGATTCCGCATTCCGGTTGAGGCGGCGATGGCCGGACAAATGAGCAATTTGCGCAATCCGAACGTCTTTAAAATGTTTTTATTGATCGACGTATGTAAGCGGGCGGGATCCGGCTTAAAACGAATGCATGATATGCAGGAACAGGCGCTTGTCCAGCCCGTCGACATCTCGCAACAAACGAACCCGGATCGTACGATTGTTACGTTATGCCCGCTGCTATTTCCAGCCGAGGCGGGGGCAACGGTTGAAACAGAGACGGATGAATCATTGCAACAGCCTGAACAAGAATGGACGGAACAAGAGGATCGAGGAATCAAGGAGAGCTTCATAAATAACGGACCTAACTCTGTAAATATAAGTGCAAACTCCGTTATTACTGAAGAAAACTCCATAAATAACACCATTGACTCCATAAACAACAAGGCGAACTCCGTAAAAAAATCCGTCGACTCCGTGAATAAGCAGGGCAAGTCCGTAAATAACAAACTTAACTCCATGAATAACCGATCCGACTCCGGTAATAATGAAATGAGCGTTCATGATATGGGAGAAGGAGAGGAAGACGAGAAGATGGATGAACGGTTATGGAAGATGGCGGAATTGGCGCGCCGAAAAAAGCGGTTGGCCCCAGCGGTGATGGAGGAGATGATCGTCCGCTTATGCTGCGAGCGGCCGCTGCGGCTGAAGGAGCTAGCGACGCTGCTCGAACGGACGCCGGACGGATTGCGCAACAACTATTTAGGGAAACTATTAGAGGAAGGAAAAATTCGTCTGAAATACCCCGATCAGCCAAACCATCCGCGCCAAGCGTATATTGGGACGGGAAAATCTTGATGTTGTCAGTTATGCATGGAAACAAAAGGAAAAGGGTGTCCAACGCTGGACACCCTTTTGCCATCGATTCATTTATCACCTTGAACCGCGAAGCCCCCGCTTCTCATCCGTGGGCGCAGGCGGGAGGGCGTTTAACCAGCCTGCTTTTTCAATTGCGGCTGCTTTTGCTTCCTCTCGTTTTCCTTCCTAGCAGTTAATCATAAATAACATTTTCTAAAAAAGTATTATTAAGGCGCTTACAATATAATACTAATCGATATAACGGTGGTTTTTAAATGAACAATGTTTCCAAAATGTTATTTATTAAATAGTCCGAATAGTATTTAAAAACGTCAGGCGTGTTGATTATCCAATAAAATCCAAAGGGTATAGAAAAAAGAGCACCTTTCCTGTAGAATGTGAGTAACGACACAAACAAACCCAGGAGGTGCTCTCTATGAACAAGCATACCACACTCCCGAATTTGATGCAAAAACTTGTTTCGGATGAAGAGATTCAACTGATTGCCGAAGCGGTTGGGTATCGTGATTCGTCTCGAACCTTTACGTTGCGCGAGTTGATTCACTTCTTCCTGCTGGCCGCCATGCATCAATGGAAAAGCTTTCGCCACGGAGCCGATGTGGGGCCTCTGTATGGATTGCCGCGATTCCATTATTCAACTGTATCCAAGAAAGCGAAAGAAGTTCCCTATGACATCATGAAACGCTTGTTGGCGTTGATCATTTCCAAGTGCAACCGCCAAACCCGCCGTTCGCTTCGGTTTCCCAAACCGCTTCGGGTGGTGGATTCGACGACCGTCACGGTCGGGAAAAACCGCCTCCCATGGGCGCCGTATCACGGCGAACGCGCCGGAGTGAAGCTGCACGTCGCGTATTCGCCGGAATCCTCGCTGCCGGCAGACGTGGTGGAAACGACCGGACTGCGTCACGATGGCCCAGTGGGAGAACAGTTGACGAACGCTCAACAAGTGCTGGTGGAAGACCGGGCGTATTTCAAAATCGAACGCCTCGATCGATTTGTGGAGCAGCATCAGCTCTTTGTCATTCGAATGAAGGACAACATCGAACTTCATCAGAAAAAAAGCTTGAAACGCCTTTCCAGCACATCTTCATCGGTTCAAGCCGACTTCACGTGCCAGTTGGGGACGAAACAATGCCGATCGACCAAGCGTCACCGGGTAGTGATCTTTCGAGATGCAAATGGCCGCGACATTCGGGTCGTGACGAACCTCTTCCATGCGTCTGCGGAAACCATTGCCGACATGTACCAACAACGTTGGACCGTTGAAGTCTTTTTCCGTTGGGTGAAGCAATATCTGAATGTCCCGACCTTGTTTGGCACGACGGAAAATGCGGTATACAACCAACTGTTTGCGGCGTTCATCGCGTATGTGTTGCTGCGATGGCTGTATGATCAAACCAAAAAACAGACGAACGTCTCTCTTTCCTTCATTTCGTTCGTTCGCCGTTTTTTCTCTGGGCAGCTTCCTCTCGATTGGAAATCCGGGATGGCCGCTGCTTTGTTTGAGTATGCCCAAATTTATGGAAGGCGTATGTATAATTTTGGATAATCAACACTCGTGTAAAAACGTGTGAATTGCCTGATTATCTTCTATTTTGTACAATGGGAAACGCAAAATGAGCGGAACGGAATGAAGGTGATGCTAGTGGAAGAACGGGAAGTGAAAGCATTTCTCGAACAGCTGCAGCAGGAAGGATTGCTCACCGAGCAAACGCGTCCGGTTTGGGAAATGATTTTGCCAAAGCGGCTCAAACGGATGTATGACGTGCTGAATGAGCGCACCCGCTATATTACCGTCTTGATCGAAGCGGTCGATGATCCGCATAACCAAGCGGCGGTGTTGCGGACAGCCGAGGCGTTTGGCGTTCAAGATGTTCATATCGTCACTGGGAAGGCGCCGTTTTCGCCGAATCGGCTCGTGACGCGCTATGCTGACCAATGGCTGACGCTCCACCATAAGCCAGATATCAAAACGGCCATTGCCGATTTGAAAAGTCAAGGGTATCAAGTGTATGCAAGCTATCTTGGTGAGGAGACGATTCCGGTTTCCGACATCGATCTGTCCCAACCGACAGCGCTGTTGTTTGGCAACGAGCATAGCGGCGTGTCGGAAGAGGCGCTCTGCTTGGCGGACGGAACGTTCATCATCCCGATGTACGGATTTGTCCAAAGTTTTAACATTTCCGTCGCCGCGGCATTGGCGCTGTATGATGTCACGGAACGGGCGCGCCGCCAAGCGGGAACACGTTATTATTTGCCACCTGAAGAGAGAAAGGCGCTGTACGAACAATGGATGTGGCAGACATTGCATCCGCGCATCCGCAAACAATTGGAGCAGCAAGGATATACAGTGAGGTAACCGGGTTCTTGTAAGAGGGAGCCCGGTTATTGTTTGTGGAATATTTTTGCGTGAATCCCCTTCCGGATCAATATTTCCCTAATGGAGGAAAACAAGTGACGATTTCTTGAACAATGATTGAACAGTTTGTGACAAATGTTTTGCTGATTTATGAACTTTTTCGCTCATTCGTTTCAAACATTTTCAATTTTGATATGGTAGAGACAAAAGAAAATGCATGGAAGGCCCCGAAATGGTTGGGGCGGAAGAGGGAGGACCGATAGCGATGAAACGGGCGAGATGGCGCGCGGTGCTGGTTTTGCCGTTTTTGTTTTTGCTTGGGGGCTGCGTGGAGCGCACGGCCGTGCTCAATCCGCAAGGGCCGGTGGCGCGCATGCAGTATGATTTGATCATGTGGTCTGTCGGCTTTATGTTGTTCATTATTGTTGTTGTATTTACGTTATTTGCCGTTTTTCTCATTCGTTATCGCGAGAAGCCGGAAAATGCCGGCTATGAGCCGCCGGATGAGGAAGGAAACACGCTGCTTGAAGTCGTTTGGACGGCCATTCCGATTTTGATTGTCGCTGCGCTCGCTGTTCCAACAGTGAAGGCGACGTTTGCGTTGGAAAAGCCGCCGACCGAGAACGTGAAACCGATCACGATTCACGTGACGGCGGCGAACTGGAAATGGATTTTCAGCTATCCGGAAGAAAACATTGAAACGGTCAACTACGTCCATATTCCAGCCGGTGTGCCGGTCAAGTTTAAGCTGACTTCGGTCGGGCCGATGAACTCGTTTTGGGTGCCGGAATTAGGTGGGCAAAAATATGCGATGGACGGCATGGAGACAGAGCTGATTTTGCAAGCCGATAAGCCCGGCTCCTACATGGGGCGGAGCGCCAACTTTTCCGGGGAAAAGTTCGCCCATATGGAGTTTGAAGTCGTCGCACAAACGGGAACGGACTTCCGCAAATGGGTGAATGAAGTGAAACAAACCGCCCCGAAGCTCGATGAGAAAAAATATACACAAATTTTAAAACCGGGGCTTGTTGGGCGAATGACGTTTTCGAACACCCACTTACAATGGATTGACCATGCGAAACAAAACAGCCATCATGCAGATCGAAAGCCAATGAGAAACGACGATCAAAGCGATGAAGCGATGACAAACAGTCACCATCATGGGGAGTAGGAAAGGGGGAACGAAGGATGAAGTGGAGCGAGTTTTTTGTCACGGGTGAGCCGCTCATTTATGCCGCCGATGTCGCCATCGTCTTGACGATGGTCGGCATTGTGTTTGTGTTGACATATTTTAAAAAATGGAAATGGCTGTGGAACGAATGGCTCACGACGGTGGATCATAAAAAGATTGGCGTCATGTACATTATTTGCGCAGTTTTGATGCTCTTCCGCGGCGGCGTCGATGCGCTTTTGATGCGGGCGCAGCTGACCGCGCCGAACATGAAGTTTCTTGACGCTCAACATTACAATGAAATATTTACGACGCACGGGACGATTATGATCTTGTTTATGGCGATGCCGTTCATCATCGGTTTGATGAACATCGTCGTCCCGCTGCAAATCGGGGCGCGCGATGTCGCGTTTCCATATTTGAATGCGTTAAGCTTTTGGCTCTTTTTCTTCGGTGCGTTGCTGTTTAACATTTCATTCGTCATCGGCGGATCGCCGGATGCCGGTTGGACGGCGTACTTCCCGCTTGCCGGCAACGAATTCAGCCCTGGCGTCGGCAACAACTATTACGCTGTCGCTTTACAAATTTCCGGGATCGGAACATTGATGACCGGGATCAACTTCCTTGTCACGATTTTAAAAATGCGCGCGCCGGGCATGACGTTGATGCGCATGCCGA
The DNA here is from genome assembly GCF_001618685.1 of Geobacillus subterraneus. Lineage (GTDB taxonomy): Bacteria > Bacillota > Bacilli > Bacillales > Anoxybacillaceae > Geobacillus > Geobacillus subterraneus. The sequence continues at coordinate 3,274,133 of NZ_CP014342.1, forward strand.
TGTTTACGTGGACGATTCTCATCACATGCGTGCTCATTATTTTCGCCTTCCCGGTGTTGACGGTCGCCTTGGCGCTCATGACGTTTGACCGGCTGTTTGATACGCAGTTTTTCACGATGGCCAACGGCGGCATGTCGATGCTCTGGGCGAACTTGTTCTGGATTTGGGGCCATCCGGAAGTGTATATCGTCATTTTGCCGGCGTTCGGCATTTTCTCGGAAGTGGTCAGCACGTTTGCGCAGAAACGGCTGTTCGGTTATAAGGCGATGGTCGGTTCGATCGTGGGCATTGCGTTTTTAAGCTTTATCGTCTGGGTGCACCACTTCTTTACGATGGGCGCAGGGCCGGCCGTGAACTCTGCCTTCTCGATCACGACGATGGCGATCGCCATTCCGACCGGGGTGAAAATTTTTAACTGGCTGTTTACGCTCCGAAAAGGGAAGATCCGCTTTACGACGGCGATGCTTTGGTCGCTGGCGTTTATTCCGAACTTTGTCATCGGCGGCGTGACAGGTGTGATGCTGGCAATGGCCGCGGCCGATTATCAATACCATAACAGCTATTTTCTCATCGCCCACTTCCATTACGTGTTGATCGCGGGTACGGTGTTCGCCTGCTTTGCCGGTTTGCATTATTGGTATCCGAAAATGTTCGGCCATATCTTGAATGAACGGCTTGGCAAGTGGACGTTTTGGCTGTTTATGATCGGCTTTAACATCTGCTTCTTCCCGATGTATTTCCTAGGGTTGATGGGGATGACGCGCCGCATGTACACGTACTCGGCTGGTCTCGGCTGGACGCCGCTCAACGTCGTCGCGACGGTCGGGGCGGTGTTGATGGGCATCGGGTTTATCGTGCTTTGCTATAACATTTATTACAGCGCGCGCTACGGCGAGCGCGACATGACCGGCGACCCGTGGAACGGGCGGACGCTTGAGTGGGCGACCGCGTCGCCGCCGGTGCATTACAACTTCCCGGTGACGCCGGTTGTCGAAGATGTGGACGCGTATTGGGTGATGAAGAAAAAGTATGGCGGCTTCCACGTGAAAGAAGAAGACTTGAAGCCGATCCATATGCCAAGCAACTCAGGACGCCCGTTTTGGATGTCGGTGGCGTTTTTCGTCGCCGGGTTCGGCCTTGTGTTCAAGTGGTTTGCGTTGGCTATCGTTGGTGCGTTGTTCATTGTGCTTGGATTGATTCTCCGCTCATTTGAAGACGATGATGGCTACCATATTCCGGTTGACGAAATCAAACGGATGGAACGAGCGGCGCGGAAGGGGGCGTGACGAATGGGAGAAGCTGCACATCGCTATGAGGAAACGGTGCCGCTGGAGTATCGGACGCAAGAAAGTCGGTTGAACATATTGGGTTTCTGGATTTTCCTCGGGGCGGAAGTCGCGCTGTTTGCGACGCTGTTTGCGACGTATCTCGTCTTGTTCCAACGGACCGGCTCGGGGCCGACGGCAGCGGAGCTGTTTGAGGTAAAAGACGTTTTGATCGAAACGTTGTTGCTGTTGACGAGCAGTTTCACATGTGGGTTGGCCATTTTTGAAATGCGCCGCGGCCGCATGAGCGGGCTGATTGCCTGGCTGCTCGTGACGCTTCTGCTTGGGGTGGGGTTTATCGCGTTTGAAATTCGCGAGTTTATTCATTACGTTCATGAAGGGGCGACGATGCAGACGAGCGCGTTTTTATCAAGCTTTTTCGTTCTTGTCGGCACGCATGGCGCCCACGTCGGCTTAGGGATCGTCTGGATGATTCTCATCATCATCCAGCTTCTCCAACGCGGGTTGACGGCGAAAACGGCCCGGAAAGTGTTTATCGTCAGTTTGTACTGGCACTTTTTAGACGTTGTTTGGATTTTCATTTTTACGCTTGTCTATTTGCTAGGGATGGTGGTATAAAATGGGGGCTAACGGCCATCATGAATCATTTCCGTGGAAACATGTCGTCGGGTTTTTGTTGTCGCTTGTCTTGACGTTTGCGGCGCTTTGGGTGGCGCTCTCATCCGGGCTGCCGCTCAAGGCGGTCATTGTCGTCATTGTGTTGTTTGCCGTCATCCAAGCCAGCTTGCAGCTGTTTATGTTTATGCATGTCAACGAAAGCAACAGCGGACGCATGCAAACGTTCAATATGGTGTACAGTTTCTTTATCGCGGTTGTGATTGTTGCCGGTTCGATTTGGGTGATGCAGTTTGTGTTGTAAAGCGCAAGGGTGTCTCCAAAGCAATGGGGCACCCTTTTCGTTGGCTATATGCCTGCTTTTTTCATTATGTTTCCATAGAAAAGGCGCCTTGCCCATTCGAGGCAAGCCGCCTTTTACAGTACTTTTGACAAAAACGCTTTTGTCCGCTCGTTTTGTGGGCGGTCGAACAAGTCTTCCGGCTTTCCTTCTTCGACGATGTAGCCGCCGTCCATAAACAAGACGCGGTCGCCGACCTCGCGGGCAAAGCCCATCTCATGGGTGACAATGACCATCGTCATCCCCTCATTGGCGAGCTGCTTCATAACTGAAAGCACTTCGCCGACCATTTCCGGGTCAAGGGCTGACGTCGGTTCGTCAAAGAGCATGATTTTCGGTTCCATGGCCAATGCCCGGGCGATGGCGACGCGCTGCGCCTGCCCGCCGGAGAGGGAATCCGGGTAGACGTGCGCTTTATCTTGCAAACCGACTTTGGCGAGCAGTTCCATCGCTTTCGCTTCCGCTTTTTCACGCGGCCATTTGCGCACTTTCATCGGTGCGAGCGTAATGTTGTTGAGCACCGTCATGTGAGGGAACAAGTTAAAGCGCTGGAACACCATGCCGACTTCTTCACGCACTTTGTTTAAGTTCGTGTCTTTCGCCTTTAAATTAATACCGTCAATAATAATTTCACCTTCATCGAAATCCTCAAGCAAGTTTAAACAGCGCAAAAACGTCGATTTTCCTGACCCTGATGGGCCGATGACGACGACAACTTCTCCTTCGTGAATATGAGCGTCGATTCCTTTCAACACTTGAAGTGAACCGAACGATTTTTTTAATTGGCGTACGTCGATCATTGAGTCGAATACTTCCTTTCAAGATAATGTGACAGCTTGCTTAACGACAATGTCAAGACAAGATAGACGAACGCGACGGTCAAATACGGCTCCCAGACGCGGTAATACTCACCGGCCGCCGCTTTTCCCCAGTACATAATTTCCGGGGCGGCGATGACCATCCCGAGCGACGAATCTTTAACCAAAACGATAAACTCGTTCGCAAACGGCGGAATCATCCGCTTCAGCGCCTGCGGCAAGATGATGTAGCGCATCGCTTGCGCATGCGTCATCCCAAGCGAGCGGGCCGCTTCCATTTGCCCTTTGTCGATCGACTGGATGCCGGCGCGGAAAATTTCCGCGACGTAGGCGGCGGAGTTCAGTGACAGTGAGACGGCTAAGGAAATGATCGCGTTCGGTTCCGCAAGCAAAAGCGGCATGGCGCCGAAATGGACGAGCAAAATTTGCACGACAAGCGGCGTACCGCGGAAAAAGTTAATGTACCACGAAAACGGCAAACGAATAATCGGGTTGGACGACATTTTGCCAAGGCCGATGAACAGGCCGAGAATGAGGCCGAACACGATGCCGGCTAATGATACGCCGATCGTTATGAGCAGCCCTTGCCAAAAGTAAGGGGCGTATTCAATAATAATATCAAAACGAAAATCCATCGATCTCACCTTTCTCTAAGAAAAATGCGTAACTTGCTAGCAGTTACGCATTTTTCTATGTTCGTGCGCTTATGGTTGTTGTTTTAAGCCTTCCATATTCGGCTCTTTGCCGAACCATTTTTGGTAAATCTCTGCATATTTGCCGCTGTCAATCACTTTCTTTAACGCTTCGTCTACTTTTGCTTTCAATTCGCTATCTTTCGGGAAGATCATGCCATAATATTCCGAAGCGAAGTTTTGCGGATCTTCAATGACTTGCAATTTTTTGTCCGGATTGTTTTTCACGTATTCGTTTGCCACCGCGTTGTCCGTGATGACAGCATCAACACCGCCGTTTAGCAGTTCCATAATGGCAACAACACTCGTTTCGAATTTTTTAATGTGATCGCCTTTGCCAAATAGCTTCTCCGCAGCTTCTTGACCGGTTGTCGCGTTTTGAACGCCGATCGTTTTCCCTTTTAAGTCAAGGGCGTTTTTCACCGGGCTGCCTTGTTTGACTAAGATGACTTGTGTTGCTTCAAAGTACGGAGCTGAGAAATCATAAGATTGTTTCCGCTCGTCCGTAATCGTAATGCCGGAAATGCCCATGTCGATTTCTTTGCTTTGCAGCGAAGCGAACAGCGGATCCCAGCCGATGTTTTTTAATTCATAATCCAAGCCGGCTTCTTTCATGACCGCATCGAGAAGGTCAACGTCAAAACCAACGATTTTCCCTTTTTCCATATACTCGAACGGGGCAAATGCCGCGTCCGTTCCGACGGTGATTTTTTGCTTCGCTTCTTTTTCAGCGCCTGACGGAGAGCTTGTTTCTGTCGACTTGCCACAAGCGGCGAGCGCCATAAACAACGCAGCAACGACCGCTACGATCAAACCTTTCTTCATTCTATAAAATCCCCCTTTGGAATCATTGTCGATGAACGATTATCATACTATCAATATTTTTGTGATTATGCAATAGGTTTTATAAAAATAATTGTTTGAACATTTTGGTACTGCCGTATAAATGGGGAAAAGGCGAATTTTTCAATGTTTTTCGCCACATTAACTGAAGGACATATGGATAATATCATTTCATATGCATTTTTATAAAATAATGTTTTATGTAAAAAAGATATAAACGATGGATTTTCAATTTACAGAATATTATACCAGGAAGAGAGAAGTATTGGCAAAGGTTTTATCAACCCGTTTATTGTAGCGATATGGAAAAAAATAAATACTATTGTGTAAATACTATCAATTTCGTTATGATGAAAGTGGTGACAAGACAGCAAAGGAAGGAGAGGTCATATGGTTTTATTTTCCGTCATTGTGTATTTAGTCGGCATGCTCTGGATCGGTTATTGGGCGTATAAACGGACGGCGAACTTGTCTGATTATATGCTCGGCGGCCGGACGCTCGGACCGGCAGTCACCGCGCTTAGCGCTGGGGCTTCCGATATGAGCGGCTGGCTGTTGATGGGGCTGCCGGGGGCGATGTATCTTGATGGGGTGAGCGCCGCATGGATCGTTATCGGCTTGACGCTGGGCGCTTACGCGAACTGGTTGTATGTCGCACCGCGGCTGCGCGTTTACACCGAAGTAGCGGACGACTCGATTACGATTCCGGAATTTTTGGAAAACCGTTTCGGCGATGCGACGAAACTGTTGCGGATGGTATCCGGGATGGTTATTATGATCTTTTTTACGTTTTACGTTTCATCCGGCCTTGTTTCGGGCGGTGTGTTGTTTGAAAATTCGTTTGGTGTCAGCTATCATACGGGGCTATGGATTGTCGGCGGCGTCGTCGTTGCCTATACATTGTTCGGCGGCTTTTTGGCCGTCAGCTGGACGGACTTTGTACAAGGGACGATCATGTTTATCGCCCTCATTCTTGTCCCGGTCGTGACGTTGTTCCATACAGGTGGTCCAGCTAATACAATGGAGACGATTCGCGCTATTGATCCGGCTTTGTTAGATTTATGGAAAGGGACAAGTTTTCTCGGCATTATTTCGTTGTTTGCCTGGGGGCTTGGCTATTTTGGCCAACCGCACATTATCGTCCGCTTTATGGCGATTAAGTCGGTGAAAGAAATGAAAAGCGCCCGCCGCATCGGCATGGGCTGGATGATTTTCTCAGTCGTCGGGGCGATGTTGACGGGATTGTTTGGAATCGCTTACTTTTTTGAGCGCGGCATGAAACTCGATGATCCGGAAACGGTGTTTATCCAGCTTGGGGAAATTTTGTTCCACCCAGTCATCACCGGATTTTTGCTGGCGGCGATTTTGGCGGCGATCATGAGCACGATTTCCTCACAGCTGCTCGTTACGTCAAGCTCGCTGACCGAAGATTTGTATAAGGTGCTGTTCCGCCGCTCGGCTTCAGATCAGGAGCTTGTTTTTGTCGGACGCCTGTCGGTGCTCCTTGTCGCCGTTGTCGCGACCGCGCTAGCCTACACGAAAAACGACACGATTTTAAACTTGGTTGGCTATGCGTGGGCCGGATTCGGTGCGTCATTTGGCCCGGTCATTTTGCTTAGCCTGTTTTGGCGGCGGATGACGAAATGGGGAGCGCTTGCCGGCATGGTTGCCGGGGCGGCAACCGTCATCTTATGGACGCAGTCAGACTACTTAAAAGGGCTGCTGTATGAAATGATCCCGGGATTTGCCGCGAGCTTGCTCGCCATTGTCGTTGTAAGCTTGCTGACGAAAGCGCCGGAAGGGAAAGTGGCCGAGCAGTTTGACCGATTTAAACAGTCGCTGTCATAAACAAGACAAACAGGGTGTCCCTTGTCGCGGGGACACCCTGTTGTCAAAAGGGGCCTTTCCTGATGTCTCAGCCTAAGTACAGGCGTTGTCGCGGCGTCATGTCGTCCGATCCCGGTCCGAGTGCGAGCGTCTGTCGCGGCGTCAGGCCGTCCCGTTCCAATCCGGGTACAAGTCGGTGCGGCGGTCGCGCCATGTCGTGACCGACCCTTTTTCCCGCACTTTGCGAAGAAGCGACAAGTCAAGGTCAGCGGTAATGATCATGTCGCCGTTGATCTCACCGGCAGCGAGCACGCCGCCGGGCGGGAACGGAATATCGTTTGGCGTGATGACGGCCGCCTGGCCGAAGTTGGCGCGCATAAAGTCAACCGTCGGAAGCGAGCCGACCGTGCCGGTCGTGACGACATACACTTCGTTCTCGACCGCTCGCGCGTGGCAACAATACCTCACGCGGTAAAACCCGTGCCGGTCGTCGGTGCATGACGGACAGAAGATGACGTCAGCCCCTTTGGCGCGCGCCATGCGGACGATTTCCGGGAACTCGATGTCATAGCACGTCAGCACGGCAATCGTCGCTTTGTCCGTTTCAAAGACGTGAAGCCCGTCACCCGGGGCGATGTTCCACTCGTTTACTTCCGTCGGGGTGATGTGCAGTTTGGCCTGCCGATGGACGTGTCCGTCCGGTGTAAAGAGATGGGCGGTATTATACAGTTTGCCGTCTTGGCGGATGACATGCGTGCCGCCGATCAAATACATGCCCGTATCCTTGGCGAGTGACGTAAACAGCTCTGTGTACATTTCTGTATAACTCGGCAGGTCGTCAATCGTCGCTTGCCGCCCACCCTCAAGCGGAATGGAAAGCAATTGCGTCGTGAAAAACTCCGGAAACAACACAAACTCGGCATCAAACTCTTGCGCCGTTTTCACGTAATGCGTCACTTGCGCCGCAAACTCATCAAACGAACGGACCGTATGAAGATGATATTGCACAGCCGAAACGCGCAATGGCGGAACTCTCCTTTCTGCTTCTGTCATGGCGTATCGTCTCCATTTTACCATGGGGAAGCTTGTTTGTCGCTTTCCGATTTTCGAATCGCAGCAGGCTTTGTCCCAACTATACATATGCAAGATGAAGAGTTAACCTCTCGCATCATCCTGCAACCCTAATAGCAATTGCTCCAAAGATCCGGTAGATGCCATCTGCAAACTAGGTTGCAGGGTCAGAAGTTCTGTGCAGGCAAGGACAAATGTTGGTTTTTCAATGCGCATGTATATAGTAAAAAGCATGGGGGTTTAACATGAACAGCGAGGGCGTCGATTGGACAACTTGACAGCAGGACGCTTTCCCTGCTGAAAAAAGACAAGGCCGAAGCCTTGCCTATTGTTCCCCGTAGCGGCGGTAAGCGCCGTGATGCGTCGGGCCGACGTATTCGTTTAACGGGAACGAATGGCGAATGGCAGCGGTGATGAATGCTTTAGCGGTGGCGATGGCGTCCTTAACCGGGCGGCCTTTCGCCAGTTCGGCAGCGATGGCGGCTGAGAACGTGCAGCCAGCCCCGTGCGTGTACGCCGTTTCAATTCGTTCCGATTCAAGCAGTTCGAACGTTTTGCCGTCATAGAGGACGTCGACCGCGTAGTCGTGCGGAATTTTCCGCCCGCCTTTGACAATGACATATGGCGCTCCGAACTCATGAATGCGTCCGGCCGCCTCTTTCATGTCCTCAACCGTTTCAATGCGCGTCAAACCGGACAATTGCGCCGCTTCAAACAAGTTCGGCGTCACGACCGTCGCTTTTGGCACGAGCGTTTCACGATAGCACACCGTATTTTCCGGGTGAAGCGGCTCGTCGGCCCCTTTGCATACCATCACCGGGTCGACGACCGCGTTTTTCAATCCATGTTTTTCAATGGTGCGCGCCGCCAATTCAATGATATCGGTTGTCGGAAGCATGCCTGTTTTTAAGGCATCAATCCCGACGCCGACGATGATCGTCTCCAGCTGGGCCTCGATCGTCGCCAAGTCTACCGGGAAGACTTGATGCGCCCAACGGTTGTGCGGATCCATGGCGACGATTGTCGTGATCGCCGTCATGCCGTATACGCCAAGCTCTTGGAATGTTTTCAGGTCCGCCTGCAGCCCGGCGCCGCCGCTGCTGTCCGAGCCGGCGATCGTCAATGCTTTTGGCATCGTCATCGTCATCACTCCTTTGTTCTACAAGATTATACCATGAAGCCGCCCTCAAGGACGAAATAGTTGTTCTACATCAACAGAAAAACCGTCAAGCGCGCGCGAACATGCCATGCCGGTTTCTTTCCAGACGCCGGCTTGTTCATATTGTCCATTGTCATTGAGCGAGTAGATTTGCACAACACGATGCATGGGGTTCACGATCCAGTATTCATAGACTCCGTATTGCATATACAAATTCAATTTGAACACGAGATCGTACGCCTGGTTGGAAGGGCTTAAAATCTCGATGATCAGCGTTGGGACGCCGACAAATTTTGTATCCGTTAATCCACTTCGATCACAGATCACGGTTAAATCAGGGACGACAATTTTCTTGCCTTCGATTCGTTCGTTCTTTAGTTCGATATCAAACGGGGCATGAAACACTTCACACGGCTTTCCTTCTAAAAAATGGAACAGTTGGACGTGCAGCCGTCCCGATATGCGTTGGTGCTGGGTCGAAGGGGAGGGAGACATCAACACAGCGCCATCAATGTATTCTAAAACGCGGTCGGTTGTTTCCCGCATGCGATAAAATTCTTCAAGCGATACCGCCTGTTTTCCCGGAACGTTCACGAAATCACCTTCTTTCCAGCTTTCTATTTTCATTATACACTGGCCGCTTTGCCGAACGAAAATGATTTGGCACAACGCAACGGGTGACATACTCCCGCCACCTACGTTCACTTGGAGAAATGGGGGCCTTGTCGGTTTAGGATGATAAAAAAAAGCCGCCCGCATAGGGCGGCCATTTCTGGCAGTGAATGGGCAGCGATGAACATGCGGCCGACCGCGCGCGTTGCCGGCCGCGTCAATCAGCGGTTAGTTGGCGGCCAATGTTTTGCCGAGCGCTTCACGGGCCGGGACATAGCGGTAGCCGAGGTCGCGGGCGACCGCTTCGTACGTGATCTCGCCGTTGGCGACGTTGACGCCAAGCTCGAGCGCCGGGTTGTCTGCAATGGCTTGGGTGACGCCTTTATTAGCGATTTGCAAGGCATACGGCATCGTGACGTTCGTCAAGGCGATCGTCGATGTGCGCGGAACAGCGCCCGGCATGTTGGCGACCGCATAATGGACGACACCATGTTTCACGTAGGTCGGGTCATCATGTGTCGTGACGTGGTCGCTCGTTTCGACGATGCCGCCTTGGTCGATGGCGACATCGACAATGACTGACCCCGGTTTCATTGCTTTCACCATATCCTCAGTGACTAGTTTTGGCGCCCGTGCGCCCGGGATGAGAACCGCACCGATGACAAGGTCAGCCTCGGCGACAGCTTCAGCGATGTTCATTGGGTTGGACATGAGTGTTGTAATTTGATGGCCGAAAATGTCGTCAAGCTCACGGAGACGATCAGCGTTCAAGTCGATGATCGTCACGTCCGCGCCAAGGCCGACCGCGACCTTCGCTGCATTCGTGCCGACGACCCCGCCGCCGATGATCGCGACTTTGCCGCGGGCAACGCCAGGGACGCCGCCAAGCAAAATGCCTTTGCCTCCGTACGGTTTTTCCAAAAATTGCGCCCCGATTTGCGCAGCCATCCGCCCGGCGACTTCGCTCATCGGCGTGAGCAGCGGCAACGTGCGGCCGACTTGCACCGTCTCATAAGCGATGGCGATGACGCCGCTTTCTTTTAAGGCGCGCGCCAACTCTGGCTCTGCCGCCAAATGCAAATAGGTGAACAAAATAAGACCCGGACGGAAATAGCCGTATTCACTTGGCTGCGGCTCTTTGACTTTCATGATCATATCAGCCTGCGCCCAAACGTCTTCGGCGCGTTCGATGATTCGCGCCCCGGCACGGGCGTAATCATCATCATTGAAACCGCTTCCAATCCCTGCCTCTTTCTCAATGAGTACCGTATGTCCTGCCTGAACGAACGACAATACGCCCGCGGGCGTAATGGCGACACGGTTTTCGTTATTTTTAATTTCCTTTGGCACTCCAATAATCATGAATATCGTTCCTCCTCATCAAAAGTAGCCTTACTTATAGTATAAAAGAGAAGGAACAGGCCGGGCATTGTTCAAAAAAGAGAAAGAAGCGCACGGTTTTTGTGGATTTTCACAAATTAGTTGTGCGCTTCATATTTTGCTAATTTAATATCGATATATAATTTGATTTTCTGATTCATGTCATGGAGATCGAGCTCGGCGATGTCAGCGATTCTCTTCAGCCGGTAGGCGAGCGTGTTCGGATGAACGTTGAGAGCGTCGGCAGTTTCTTGTACGTTTTCATTATGATCAAAAAATGTTTCGAACGTTTTCACTAAGTCGCTATGATGCCTTTGATCGTACATGTGCAGCTTGGCCAAAGCGGGGTTGGTCCATTCCCCTTGCCGCTTTTGTTCAAGCAGAAAATCAAAAAACTGATAAATGCCGAGCTGGGCGTAGCCGTAAACGGCCTTTATTTCGCTGCCGAATTTTTCTTTCAGCGCCAGCACAGCGAGCGCTTCGCGATAGCTTTTTTCGATCAGCCGATATGACTCGTACACGCCGCCGAATCCGCTTTGCACATCGTGAATATGAAACCGCTCCTTCATTTTTGCGGAAAATGACTCGATGAATGCGTTCAGTTCTTTTAACGGCTGGTCCGTTTTCGGCGCCGCCAGCAAAATGACGTCACGGCCGTCGGTCGTATAAAGGAGGAGCGAAAGTTGTTGGGTCGTTTGCAACAGGTAGGAAATTTGCCGTTCCATTTCAGCGGTCAAATCGGCCGCAAAACGGAAGACAACGACAGCAAACTGCGGCGCTGCCGTAATTTGCATCGCGGCAAGATGGGCGCGGATTTCGTCTTCGGTCGCGATATGGCCGGTGAGCAGTTTCCAAAACAGCTCTTGCACCCGCTCCTCTTTTTTGTTTTTGCGCATATACAGCTGCAGCACTTTGTTTTTCGCCGCTTTGGCCGCCAGCTTCAGCCATTCCATCTCCTCAGGGGAGAGCGTCCGGTTCGTTTCGAGCACCCAAATGAAGCCGATCACTTCATCGTTTTTCCAAATAGAGACGGCGACACGGCTGCCGAGGCCGACATCTTCAATGGGCGGCACGCGCACCGGCTCGCGGCTTTTCAGCAGCGCGGGGATGGCGCCTTGCTTCCATAAGCTGTTGATCACTTTTTCCGGCACGCGCCGGCTAATGATCGTCGCCGTCCGCGCCGGGTCGGTGTAATCGTCATGGGCGCTGTAGGCGATCAGCCGATGATTGGCGTCCTCGATCGTCACCGGACAGCGCAGCACATCGCTGACGCGGTCGGCAAACTCTTCAAGGCTGTCAAACTCGCCGCGGAACGGGTCAGTATACGAGGGCATATTTGCTTTCCCCCTAACGTTCGTTATTAGAGAATATAAAGATATTCGTTTTCAAGTTGTGGCTAGCAGGCATATATGACTAGACATTGTTTTACCAACTATATAACGGTTTCATCATAACTTATGCATCGTCAGCTGTAAATCAGCACGTATGGGTATATTTTGAGATGACTGAACATGTTGCTGTTTAAACGAGGGCAAGCGCCTAAGGTTTGTAGCAGCTTCCCACTTTCCTTGCGCCATATCTGTGAAATGGTGAGGCAATGTATTATGTTTTGTTTCGGGGTGAGGGAACTGTCTATCCTGCACGGGAATTCAATGTTTCAAAATATTATATAACTTCATAATATGCTAAATTTTCATTGACAGAAAGAAGATATGTCAAATAAAATGGACTTAAAGTATATCTGTCGACAGTCGACAAAGTAGGTGAAGGCAAATGAGTCAAGCTCAACCGGACCGATCCGCTCCCTTTTACGAGCAAATTTATCATTTGCTGCGCAAGAAAATTCTTCAAGGAGAATTCAAACCCGGACAACGTATTTACGAAGCAAAGCTGGCCAGAGAATTAAATGTAAGTAGAAGTCCGGTGCGTGAGGCTGTAAGGGCGCTTGAAAAAGAGGGATTACTCCAAATTGATCATAAATCGCGGATCACCGTATACGAACCGACGATGAGGAATGTGGAGGAGATTTATCAATGCCGCATGTCCCTTGAATCGTTGGCTGTTAAACTGGCTTGTGAACGGCTGTCTGCCTCTCAATTGGACGAGATTGAAGAAGTGCTCCGCCAAACAGAACAAAGCATTATAATCGGTGACCTTGAATCCGTGATTGCATTCAATGTCCAGTTTCACGATTTTATTGTTTTGTTCAGTGGTAATAGCGAGCTAGGCAAGTTGTTAGGAGGACTTAGGTCGCTAACGTACTATTATCGGACGCTGAACGTGTACGGGCCAGGGAGGGCAAACCAAATTTTAGAGGAACACAAGCAAATTTTTTCTAAAATGAAAGAACGAAAAGCGGATGAAGCGGCAGAAACAATGAAAGTGCATATTCAACATGACTTGCTTCACTTAAAGAACCTGTTAACAAAGGAAAGCCAACAAGCAAGGGGGAAGAAGCCTTGAAAAAGTGGGAAATCGCCGTCATTCCAGGCGACGGCATCGGCAAGGAAGTCGTGCCAGCAGCGCTTGACGTGCTGCAGGCGGTCGCCGATGTGCATGGGGGAATAGCGTTTTCGTTCATCGAATTTTCGTGGAGCTGCGACTACTATGTTGAACACGGCCAAATGATGCCGGATGACGGGTTATCGACTTTGCGAAATTTTGATGCGATTTTTCTCGGAGCGGTCGGCAATCCGAAGCTTGTCCCTGATCATATTTCATTATGGGGATTGCTGTTAAAAATCCGCCGCGAATTTGAACAAGTGATCAACATTCGTCCGGCAAAATATTTCCGCGGCTTATCCTCGCCGCTGGCCGAGCCGCGCGACTTTGATTTCATCGTCGTCCGCGAAAACAGCGAAGGGGAATATAGCGAAGTCGGCGGGCGCATCCATCGTGGAGACGATGAAATCGCCATCCAAAATGCCGTGTTTACCCGTAAAGGAACGGAGCGGGCGATGCGTTACGCGTTTGAACTGGCCCGAAAGCGGAAAGGGCATGTGACGAGCGCGACGAAATCGAATGGCATTTTCCATACGATGCCGTTTTGGGACGAAGTGTTCGCCGACGTCAAGCGCGACTACCCGGATGTCGCGACCGCGTCGTACCATATTGACGCGTTAGCCGCCTTTTTCGTCACAAGGCCGCATACGTTTGACGTCGTTGTCGCGAGCAACTTGTTCGGGGACATTTTGACTGACCTTGGCGGCGCCATTATGGGCAGCATCGGCATCGCCCCGGCGGCGAACATTAACGTCAACGGCAACTATCCATCGATGTTTGAGCCGGTACACGGCTCGGCGCCGGACATTTACGGCAAAGGCATCGCCAATCCGATCGGACAAATTTGGACGGCGAAACTCATGCTTGACCATTTCGGTGAAGAAGAGCTCGGCGCTCTGTTGTTAAGAGTAGTGGAGGACGTCACCGCTGATGGTGTCAAAACGCCGGATCTTGGCGGCACGGCGGCGACGAAGGAAGTGGCCGCGGAAATTTGCCGGCGCTTGCGTGAGCACGCTTGATCGATCGGGGAGCGAGCGGCGCGGTTTGCAGTTTTCTTCCATTCGGGTATACTTGTTGTCGGAAGAACTGAAAAGAAAGGATGACACACCTTGTTCAAAAAATGGTTTGGCAAACAACCACCGAAGGAAGAAACGATCGTTGCGCCGCTGAGTGGAACAATCGTGCCGCTTGAGGACGTGCCTGACCCGGTGTTTGCACAAAAAATGATGGGCGACGGCATCGCCATTGACCCGACGGACGGGGACGTCGTCGCTCCGGTGGATGGCGAAATCATTCAGCTCTTTCCGACGAAACACGCCATTGGCTTGCGCTCGGAAGCAGGGGTTGAGCTGCTGATTCACGTTGGCATCGACACCGTATCGATGAACGGGGAAGGATTTACCGCCTATGTGAAGGCCGGCGACCGGGTGAAGCGGGGCGAGCGGCTCCTTTCTGTTGATTTGTCTCTCGTCCGCGACAAGGCCAAAAGCGCGGTGACGCCGATCATCATTACGAACGGCGACGCCCTTGCCTACCTCGAGAAAAAAGCCGAAGCCTCGGCGACCAAAGGGGAGACGATCCTGTTGCATGTCCAAACGAAATGAGAGCGGCAGGGGGAGCATATGGCGTTTCGGATCCATAGGATTTTAAACAATAACGCCGCTGTCGTGATCGACGAGGGCAAGGAGAAAATCGTGATGGGTCCGGGGATTGCGTTTCAAAAACGGAAAAATGACCTTATCTCTCCGGACCGTATTGAAAAAATTTTCGTCATGGAAGAAGAAAATGAAAGGTTCCAGCAGTTGCTTCGCACGCTGCCAGAGGAACATATCGATATTGCCGAAGAAATTATCAGCTATGCGGAAGGAAAGCTGCAAGCGCCGCTGAGCGACCATATCCATATCGCACTGACCGACCATTTGTCATTTGCCATTGAGCGGCTAAAGCAAGGCTACCGCATTCAAAACAAATTGCTTGGTGAAATTAAGGTGTTATATAAAGCGGAGTATGACATCGGGTTATGGGCGAAACAGCTGATCAAAGAGCGGCTCGGCATCGAGGTCCCTGATGATGAAGCCGCCCATATCGCCTTGCATATCCATACCGCGAAAATGGACGCCGCCAGCATGAACAAAACGCTGCGGGAGACGACGCTTATTCATGAACTCGTTGATCTCATCCAAACAGAGCTCGGCATATCGATCGATGAGGAAAGCATTTCGTACCAACGGCTGCTCACCCATTTGCGGTTTGCCTTAAGCCGCATTGAAAACGGGGAGTCGATTCATTCGATGGATGAGGAGATGCTTGCGCTCATTCAGACGAAATATGCGAGCGAGTGGGCGTGTGCGCAAAAAGCGGCGGAATATGCGGAAAAAGAATATGGCATTCGCTTTCCGGAAGAGGAACTCGCCTATATTGCGCTGCATATTCAACGGTTGAGAAAGCGTTGACAAAAACAGCGGGTTGTCTTATAATGCAAAACAGACAACGAAATATTGTGGGATTGTAACTGCTTCGAGCAGGCAAGACCTAAAACGTATGAAGGGGACGGCAGACGGATCATGCCGTCAGATCATCCTTTGTATGTTTTAGGTCTTTTTTGTTTTTTATCATCATCAAGAAGGAGAGGAGTTCACCAATGAACTACGAACACATTGCCAGACAGCTCATCCCGCTCCTTGGTGGGAAAGAAAACATCATTAGCGCGACCCATTGCGCGACACGGCTTCGGCTTGTTTTAAAAGATGATCAAAAGGCTGATGCAAAGGCCATTGAAAACGTCGAAGGAGTAAAAGGAGCGTTTTCCAGCTCCGGACAGTTTCAAATTATTTTTGGCACCGGTGTGGTCAATAAAGTGTACGAGGCGTTCGCCCGGGAAGCAGGAGTGCCGCAGGGCGGTGCCGATGTGCATCAAGAAGCCATCAAGCGAAAAATGAATCCGCTCGCCCGCTTTGCGAAAACGTTGTCGAACATTTTCGTACCAATCATCCCGGCGATCGTCGCGAGCGGTCTGCTTATGGGATTGCTCGGGATGATGAAAGCATTCAAGTGGGTGGCGGCGGACAGCGCCCTGTATATTTTGCTTGATATGTTCTCCAGTGCAGCGTTTATCATTTTGCCGATTTTAATCGGCTTCAGCGCGGCGAAAGAATTTGGCGGCACACCGTTTTTAGGGGCGGTCATCGGCGGGATTATGACCCACCCGGCGCTATTGAACCCGTGGGGACTGGCGGAAGCGAAGCCGAATTATATGGAATTTCTCGGCTTTGATATTGCCATGGTCGGGTATCAAGGGACAGTGGTACCGATTTTGCTGGCGACGTATGTAATGAGCAAAATTGAGCGCGGATTGCGCAAAGTTGTTCCCGATGCCGTCAGCTTGCTTGTTGTTCCGTTTATGACCGTCATTTTGACCGGGTTTATTACGATGTTAGCCATCGGTCCGCTCGGCAATTTGCTTGGTGACGGCATTACAACCGTGTTGAACTTTGTTTACCATTATGGTGGCGCGTTAGCCGGCCTGATCTTCGGTGGGTTGTACTCGATGATCGTTATTACTGGCGTGCACCATAGCTTCCATGCGATTGAAGCGAACTTGTTGGCGAAGCTTGGCGTCAACTATTTGTTGCCGATTTGGTCGATGGCCAACGTCGCTCAAGGCGGGGCTGGTTTAGCTGTTTTCGTCAAATCGAAGCGGGCAAAAACGAAAGAAATTGCACTGCCAGCGGCCTTATCCGCGTTTTTAGGCATTACCGAGCCAGTCATTTTCGGTGTGAACTTAAAATACCGGAAGCCGTTTATCGCCGCAGCCATTGGCGGCGCGCTCGGCGGGGCGTACGTTGTGTTTATGAACGTGGTGGCGAACGCTTACGGGCTGACCGGCATCCCGATGATCGCCATCGTCGCGCCGCAAGGGCTCACGAACGTCATGCACTATTTAATCGGTTTTGCCATTGCGGTTGTTTCGGCGTTTGTGGCGACACTGCTTCTGAAATTCCGCGAAGAAGAGTGAGGGGCGCGCGATGAAATCCGAACGTGAACAGCAGCTCATGGAACAGGCCTATGCCGAAATCGACAAGTATCAAGATCTCGTCAATCGCGACCGGTATCGGCTTCGCTACCATCTCATGCCTCCGGTCGGGCTGCTGAACGACCCGAACGGGCTGATCGACTGGAACGGAACGTATCATGTCTTTTATCAGTGGATGCCGTTTCGCACTGGCCATGGGGCAAAGTTCTGGGGACATTACACGTCCCCAGACTTGGTTCATTGGCAATCAGCACCGATCGCCCTAGCGCCAAGCGAATGGTATGATAAAAACGGATGCTACTCCGGAAGTGCCGTTGATCATGAAGGAAAGCTTGTGTTGTTTTACACCGGCAATGTGAAAGATGAACAAGGAAACCGCCAGACATACCAATGCATGGCTGTATCCGAGGATGGGCTCCATTTTACAAAAAAAGGGATCGTCATCACCCTCCCGGACGGCTACACTGCCCATTTCCGCGATCCGAAAGTATGGCGAAAAGATGACCAATGGTATATGATTGTCGGGGCGCAAAGCGAAAGCGGCGATGGAAAAGCAGTGCTGTTTCGTTCCACTGATCTTTTCCAATGGGAGCACCTTGGCCCGATTGCTGGCGGAAATTCGAACTGGCTCGGACCGTTCGGTTATATGTGGGAATGCCCAGATGTATTTCCGTTGGACGGCCAGGACGTGCTCATCGTCTGCCCGCAAGGATTAAAACCGGATGGGATGCGCTATCAAAATGTCTACCAGTCAGGCTATTTTGTCGGCCACCTCGATTACGAACGAACGGAATTTCTCCATGGGCCGTTTGAGGAGCTTGACCGCGGTTTTGAATTTTACGCCCCGCAAACGATGCTCGACCGGCATGGACGGCGCATTCTCATTGGCTGGATGGGTGTGCCCGACCAAGACGAAGACCGACAGCCGACCGTGCGCCATCGCTGGGTGCATGCCCTTACCTTGCCGCGTGAACTCCGCCTCGTCGACGGCAAGCTGAGACAGACGCCGGTCAAGGAACTGAAACAGTTGCGCAAACAAAAAGTCGCTTATCGAAACGTCGCTATTGTGAATGAACTGCGGTCATGGCCAGGGATCGAGGGAGACGCCATCGAGCTTCGCCTTGACAATATCGAACTGTTCGGGAGCATGCTGGAAATCCATCTGCGCCATGCCGCCCGTCTCGTTTACAATGGCGATGAAGGCGTGTTGACACTTGAACGGAAAAGCTTCGTGAACGGGCTGACGGAAAAGCGGCAATGCCGTCTGCCGCGCCTTCGTTCGCTTCACCTTTTCCTTGATACGTCATCGCTCGAACTGTTCGTCAATGACGGCGAAGAAACATTCACCGCCCGGTTTTTCCCGCATCCGGATGACCGAACGATTCTGTTCGGAACCCACGGACATCTTCATATGGATATCGAGAAATGGGATTTGTTAAGATGAACTTGCAGTAAACAGGCTGCCAAACAAGCGCTGGTCGTTTGGCGGCTTTTTTATCATTTCGGGTCAAGAAGCGCCATTCCCAGCGAGGGCGTAGGGGAGAGATCGTTTCCGTGTGGCGGTTCGTTTTGTGAGAGAATGAGCAATATATGATTGAATTTGCCCCTTTCCCCTTCTATAATGAATATAGATCGTGTCTTGACACTAATAATGACAGGGGGATACACATGAATCAACCGATGATTTCCCAGCGCAAGCTGTTAGGCATCGCCGGCCTTGGCTGGCTGTTTGACGCGATGGATGTCGGCATGTTGTCGTTTTTGATGGCCGCCTTGCAAAAAGACTGGAACTTGACAGCCGAACAAGTCGGCTGGATCGGCAGCGTCAACTCGATCGGCATGGCCGTTGGGGCGCTCGTGTTTGGGTTGCTCGCCGACCGGATCGGCCGGAAAAACGTTTTTATTGTCACATTGTTATTATTCTCGATCGGCAGCGGGCTGTCGGCGCTGACGACGACGTTGGCGGCGTTTTTGGCGCTTCGCTTTTTGATCGGCATGGGGCTTGGCGGCGAGCTGCCGGTTGCGTCAACGCTCGTCTCAGAAGCGGTGCCAGCTAAGGATCGCGGCCGGGCTGTCGTGCTGCTTGAAAGCTTTTGGGCCGGCGGCTGGCTGCTGGCGGCGCTCATTTCCTATTTTGTCATTCCGGCTTACGGCTGGCGGACGGCGTTATGGCTGTCGGCTTTGCCGGCGCTGTACGCCATTTACTTACGCCTCCGGCTGCCCGACTCGCCACGGTTTATGGCAACGAAAAAAGAGGGAACGGTATGGGACAATATCGCCAACGTATGGTCGGCGCCGTACCGGAAGGAAACGACGATGCTTTGGATCCTTTGGTTTTGTGTCGTTTTCTCGTATTACGGCATGTTTTTATGGCTGCCAAGCGTCATGGTTATGAAAGGGTTCAGCTTAATTAAAAGCTTTGAATACGTGCTTGTGATGACGCTCGCCCAGCTGCCCGGCTATTTCAGCGCCGCATGGCTGATCGAGCGGGCCGGGCGGAAGTTCGTCTTGATCACATATCTGCTTGGCACAGCGGCAAGCGCCTACTTTTTCGGCACGGCCGAGTCGCTTGCGGGGTTGATGGCGGCGGGCATTTTCTTGTCATTTTTCAACCTCGGTGCTTGGGGAGCGCTGTATGCGTACACGCCGGAGCAATACCCGACGTCGATTCGTGCGACCGGAGCGGGCATGGCGGCGGCGTTTGGCCGTATCGGTGGCATCTTCGGCCCGCTGTTCGTTGGCTCGCTTGTCGCCAAAGGGGTGTCCGTGACAGCGATTTTCACCCTGTTCTGCCTGTCTGTCCTTGTCGCCGTCCTCTCGGTCACTGTTCTTGGTAAAGAGACGAAGCAACAGGAACTCGCCTAAGTTGACAAACGGAAACAGGGGCTATACCTTAAGGGTAAGCCCCTTTTGGTTTGGGAAAAATGGGAGAGGCGGTGGATCGTCCGTTGTGTCCGTCTGTATCCGTTGTCATTCCGACATACAATCGACCATATCCGCTTGCCGAGCTGCTTGAAGCGTTAAGCCGGCAGACGTATCGTTCACTTGAAGTGATCGTTGTGAACGACGGCGGCGAGCCGATCGATGATGTCGTCGTCTTGTATCCGGAGCTGGACATCCACGTCATTGACCGCCGCGACAACGAAGGACATGTCGCGGCCCGCAACGCAGGCGTCCAAGCGGCGCGCGGCGAACTCATCATGCTTTGCGACGACGATGATCTAGTGTTGCCGTGCCATCTCGAGCGGATGGTCGCGGCGCTCGAGCATGCGGACTTCGCCTATGCCGATGCAGAAATTGTCCAATATCGGGTCGAAAACGATCAGCGCATCCCGTTCGCTCGTTTCTTATTTGCCTATGAGTACGATTTGGAAGCCATGCGGACGTTCTCAACATATGTTCCGTCCGGGAGCGTGTATCGCAAGTCGCTCCATGACGAAATCGGCAGCTTTGACCCGTCTATCCACAACTATTGGGATTGGGACTTCTTTTTGCGTGCCGCCTCTGCTTGCCGCGTCGCCCGTGTCGCGGCGGCGACCGTGTTGTACGCGTTCAGCGCGGACGGCGACAACATGTCGCGACAGCTCGACGACAGGCGGCGCCGATATTTGCGACGGCTTTGCGAGAAACATGGGCTCGGCGATTTGCCGATGAAAAACTTTTGGCTTTTGCTTGATGAGCCGCAAGTCGCGCGCCGCCGCGCCGAAAGTGAAGTCATCTGGGACGGAAAGCCCATCGTGTCGCGATTTTGGGCGCAAAAAAAGGGAGGCAACTATTGACAGAGGATTTGCAGGTTTGCTATGATAGTGAACAAAATCGTATAGCGAATCGCGATGACGGATCAATAGTAGTTAACCCTCTCTTCCAAAGCGAGCCGGGGGCGGTGGAAGCCCGGCGAAGACGGTTAATGAAACGGCAGTCCGGAGCGGAAATGGAAAAAGGGGATGCGCTGTTTGCGCATCAACTAGGGTGGAACCGCGGGAGCTACGCTCTCGTCCCTAGGCGTCATGCCTAGGGGCGAGGGCGTTTTTGATTTGTTGGCACCACACACATATTTGGAGGAGGATGACGACATGGCTGCAACCATGGAAGAAATCGTAGCCCACGCAAAACATCGCGGCTTCGTGTTTCCAGGGTCGGAAATTTACGGCGGGCTGGCGAATACGTGGGATTACGGCCCGCTCGGCGTCGAGCTGAAAAACAACATTAAACGGGCGTGGTGGAAAAAGTTCGTCCAAGAATCGCTGTACAACGTCGGTTTGGACGCCGCCATTTTAATGAACCCGAGAACGTGGGAAGCGTCTGGCCACTTAGGCAACTTCAACGATCCGATGGTCGACTGCAAACAGTGCAAAGCGCGCCATCGCGCCGACAAATTGATTGAGCAGGCACTTGAGGAAAAAGGGATCGAGATGATTGTTGACGGCTTGCCGCTAGCGAAAATGGATGAGCTGATCCGCGAGCATGGCATCGCCTGTCCCGAATGCGGCAGCCGCGACTTTACGAACGTGCGCCAATTCAACTTAATGTTCAAAACGTACCAAGGCGTCACCGAGTCGAGCGCCAACGAAATTTATTTGCGCCCGGAGACGGCGCAAGGCATTTTCGTCAACTTTAAAAACGTCCAGCGCACGATGCGCAAAAAATTGCCGTTTGGCATCGCGCAAATCGGCAAAAGCTTCCGCAACGAGATCACGCCAGGGAATTTTACGTTCCGCACGCGCGAGTTCGAACAAATGGAGCTCGAATTTTTCTGCAAACCGGGCGAAGAGCTGAAATGGTTCGACTACTGGAAGCAATTTTGCAAAGAATGGCTGTTGTCGCTCGGCATGAACGAAGAACATATCCGCCTGCGTGACCATACGAAAGAAGAGTTGTCCCACTACAGTAACGCCACGACCGATATCGAGTATCAGTTCCCGTTCGGCTGGGGCGAGCTGTGGGGCATCGCGTCGCGCACTGACTACGACTTAAGGCGGCATATGGAATACTCCGGAGAGGATTTCCATTATCTCGACCAAGAAACGAACGAACGCTACGTGCCGTACTGCATTGAGCCGTCGCTTGGCGCCGACCGCGTCACGCTGGCGTTTATGATCGATGCCTATGACGAGGAAGAACTGGAAGACGGAACGACCCGGACGGTGATGCATTTGCATCCGGCGCTCGCGCCGTACAAGGCGGCCGTCTTGCCGCTGTCGAAAAAGCTTGGCGACGGCGCGCGCCGCATTTATGAGGAACTCGCGAAACATTTCATGGTTGACTACGACGAAACCGGCTCGATCGGCAAGAGGTATCGCCGCCAAGACGAAATCGGCACGCCGTTTTGCATTACGTACGATTTTGAGTCCGAACAAGACGGCCAAGTCACCGTCCGCGACCGCGATACGATGGAACAAGTGCGGCTGCCGATTGGAGAGCTCAAAGCCTTTTTGGAGGAAAAAATCGCTTTTTGATGACGGGAACGGAGGCTGTCTCAAAAGATCGTGAAACCGAGCTTTCGCAGACAGCCTCTTTTTTTGATCCTTCACCCCTCTGAGTTTGACGGTTTGAGGTCATCTAAAAGAGCCAAAATGCTTTGCTCGCAAAGATTTCACATGCGGATCCTAGAGAGGCGATGATCTCGTACAAAATCCTGCTATTCCATCTGTGTCTCAGTTAGAAAAGCCTGGTGAAATCGGCCTTCTTTTTTGGCGAAATGCCGTTGATTTGCTCATGGCAGTCATTTTTCATCGGCCTTCTAGGAGGCCGGTGATTGACTCGCACAACCGCTTCTGGGAATCAGTTCTCAAGTAGAGAAAACTTGTTGCATCAGCCTCTATGTTCACGCGTTCCATCATCGATCAAGGCAAACAACGGTTTTTCACCAACCTTCTAGAGTAAAAACCCAAAATTGTGCATAAGAGTACGTAACGGTACATGCAGTAAATAGCGATGAAACACATAGGTTAAGTCCAAATTATTGTGTAAATTCCCCTTTGATAGACAACATGGATCTGATAACTTGACGTACGGTAGGTAAGACCGGCAAGTCTCCCTGCCGATCGCCTTCCCGGACAAATGATCATGTTGTCAAGGAACAGGCGTGTCAGGGAGTTTTCGCGGCATATCCTCGCTTTGCTCCGGTGAAGCAGGAGTCTTCTCGCCCTAATACGCTAAAAGTCCCACCAATTTCAAAACGAAATAGAAACATTTGAAGGTATGATACATGTTTCAAACTCAGTATACGCCATTTTGCTTAACAACGCAGCCGCGATGGGGTTGTCATGGCAAATGTAATCACGCCAGTTTTGTTTACGCAACTCAACTGCAAGAAATTGAAATTGGAGCACATCGAAAAACGGAAACGGGAGTGTAAATGATGAAGGTTCATTTACAACTTGTGGTGAAGAGCCTGCTCATCTACAGTAAAATTAATAACCTGACTTCTTGAAACATGATATAATTATGTATAAAACCTCAACCAAGGTGGGGATGCAAATGAGCACTAACAAAAAAAGGAGCCGTGGCGCATATCATATAACAACTGGAACGGCAAAACGCCCAATTTTAAAGAGAATAGTGCGTCAAAACCGTCATCATTACCGAATTGGACCATCTGTTCTAACAGAAGAGCAAATGAAGGAGGTCATTCAAGTGCGATCTAAAAAAAAGAAGCTAACCAAGGAAGAAAAGAAAGCGTTACACAAACGTCTGGCTGGCAGTACGAAGTTATTTAGCAAAGAAGGCGTGTTGGAATCATTAAGAATTGCAAATAGAGAAGAGTGGGAGGATTAAGCATTGTCAACCAAAGTACTAATCGATACAAATATATACGCAGCACATGAAATGGGTTACCCTGATGCAGTAGAGTTCATTGAACAGCTGATTGAAGATGAGGTAGAGATTATTATGACTACCTTCATTGAGATGGAGATCATGTCTCATTTCGAAATCGAAACAGATCCTGATATAAGAGAAAATAGAAAAGGATATATTCAAATGGCTGATCAAATCTATGAAGTCACTAGAGAAGATATGGAGCTAGCAGCTGACATAAGAAGAAAAGCGAGAGCGGACAGTACACGCAAAAAGAGTATTAAAGCACCAGATGCTCTTGTTGCAGCTGCAGCTCTTCTACATAATGCCATATTAGTTAGTAATAACGATAAAGACTTTCATTGGATTCGAGATAACTATACTTATAAAGATCGAAAGTTAGATTATGTGAATCCGATAATAGATAAGAAAGCTTACGGCGAGTTTGTCAAAACCTATATCGAAAGCAGAGGGTTTTAGAAATTTTATTTGAACATATTATCCCTTATGGCAACCCGATTAACGACATTCGTGACCCCATCACCAAAATATTTCCAAAATACGTCTTCCGCAACAAGATATTTTCCAATCCGATTACCGCAAAATAAAATTAATCCATTCAACGGAACTAAGACTGCGATCGACAAGTGGGCGCCTATATTTTCTTGCTCAATGCTGAACAGGGCTTTAATGGAGTCTAACCGATCGGTCCTTGCCTAGGGGGAAACGGCAGTCAAGTTGGTTGTGGGGTGCTCTTCCTACCGCAAAGCCGCCCGTTCGTTGGAGTCGATCGTGAGAGATGCGGTCCTCAGCCATGAGGTGATTCGTCAGCTGGTGTTGGAGGCCCCTGTCTCATACCCGTCAAGTTTAGCGGTATAAAATTTTTAAGACGATACTCGTGTTCATCCCCGCAGTGAATGATGGGGATCACATCCATTATTGGGCATACCAAATACCCCTCCAGAAGAGGGGTATTTGGTATTTATATCCATATCTAATTCTACCATATCTCTAATTTCGTTAAGATATCTGATGCCGTTTCTTCCCCTTTCCTTCGACCTTTCTTGGCATGTTTTCGTAACAGGGAAAGGAGAGAGAAAAGGTTGATTTCCGCCATATGCGAACGCAAAAGCAACTGGTGCCAATACGATTGGAGAAGATCGAGCGCTTTCCGTTCACTGATTTCAATGTCTTCCTTTTGATGCCAATACATCCGAGCTTGAAACAGAAACGTCTGGGTGACCAAAATGGCAATCAACGTCCCGTATAAATGGCATTCGAAACGTTCTTTTTTCATCTCCTTGACTTTCTCCAAATCAAATACGGATTTCCAGGCTTTAAACAACAATTCAATTTGCCAGCGCAGGGAATAGAGCTCATAAACCTGTTGACCATCAAACGACTCTTGTGGTAAATTCGTCAGTAAGATGTGGTATTTCTTTTGTTCGAGGGTTTGGCGTGCCAGCGCCTTCCCTTTTCTTTTTTCCTTTTTCCGCACATACGCCATCCGTTTTTGCCATTCTTCCGCCGTCAGACGGCGGAAAACCAACCGTGGAACATACAAGCGTTCATGTCCGATGTACACATGTTCCATTTCCACTGATTCCCCTTCCTCTAATTGATTCCCAAGGGATTCCCAATCCCATTCCTTCCACTGGCCATTCTCCTTGATATACACTTTCATATCGGAACGGAGCCGAGTAATATAATACGCTCCGCGGGCGTCGATCTCGGCCAGTGCGGCAACGGAGAAAAAGCCCAAATCCCGAATACATAGGTCATTCGGTAAAATCGTATGCTGGGCATGATAGGCAAAACGAGCGTCCGAGTCATTGGCCGATTGAACGCATAGCTGAAGGCAGGCGCCGGATAACAAGTCATATTCAAACTGAATTTTCACCCCCGACGAAACGGAACCTCGATAGTCTTCCCCATAGTCAGCGGGAACCAAAAAGCTGGTTGAGTCCAAAATCCGCAGGCGGGTAAAACAAGTTCGATAGGTCTCCATGGCTGACAAAAGCAATGGACGTTGATGCAGGAGGAGAAGGAAAAACACTTCTCGCAAAAATGCCACGGCCCGATCGGTAAAACGCTGATTCAAGCCTTCGCTTGAAAGGGAACAGCCATGCCAGAGCGTCAAGGCCGCACACAACCGCTGAAGCGACTGTTTGGCCAGTGAGCCATCTCCCCATGCACAGAGAGTCAGAAAGGCTTCCGCCGTTAACGAACGCTGCCGCCGGATAAAGCCTGTTTTCCGTGCGAGACGGGTTAATTCTTCGGGAGAAAAGAGTTGACAAATGGTTTGAATCCATGCTTTCATTTGTTTTTCCGTGAAAATCCCCACCACTTGGTGAGTGCGGTATACGCTCCTGATCCGTGAGGGTATACTGAAAATGGCCAAAAAAGGCAATAGGAAAGCAGAGGTGCCCGATTTTAGGCATCTCGTATAACCTGTCTGCCTTTTGGCTAGACTAAATAAGTTGTGGTTGGCGGAACGGCTCTTTGCGGGAGATCATGCAAAAGATGATCACCAACATCCGCCGAGCAATGGCGATGAGGGCTTTTTTCTTCCCGCACCGGGCCGCCAACGACCAAAACTTTCGGGACAAGGGATGCGTCTTGGATCGAGCTGCTGACCATGCCGCCTCGCATAACGCCGATCGGAGATGGGGATTGCCTTTTGTCGTGCGCGTGCTCTTTCGCTTTCCGGCGCTTTCATGGTTGCCGGGGGACAATCCAGTCCATGAAGCCGCCCGTTCCGGCGTTTCAAAGACGCTCATGTCGGTTCCCATCTCGGCTATGATGACGGCGGCGGTTTGTTTTTTCACTCCGGGCATGGTCATCAGCAGGTTCACTTCCTCGCGATACGGCTCGAGCAGGCGGTCGATGTGCTGGTCGACTTCTTCGATTAACTGCTCCAATTCCTCAACGTGTTTCCACAAGAGGCGAAGGAGACGGAGCTCGTGTTCGGTCAAGGTGCCGAGCAGCGAATCGTACACCGCTTGCTTTTTCTTTTTGAGCCTTCCGCGCAGGCATTGATCCAACTCGTCCTTGTCCACGTATCCCTTCTCAAGCAGCCGGGCGAGGATGTCTTTTCCGGAAACGCCGAAGAGATCGGAGAGGACCGAGCCGAGTTTGACATTGGAAGACTCGAGCACTTTTTGAATCCGGTTTTTCTCCGAAGTCAGCTGTCCGACCCACTTTTTGCGGAGGCGGGTAAAATCCCGCAATTCGCGAATATCCGCTGGGGGGACGAAACTTTTTTCAACGAGTCCATGGCGGAGCAGCTTGGCGATCCACTCGGCGTCCGAGACATCGGTTTTTCTTCCCGGGACATTTTTGATCCGCTGCGGATTGGCCAGTGTCAAGTCGACATAGCCCTCGAGGAAGGCGAAGACCGGTTTCCAATACACGCCGGTGGATTCCATGGCGACATGGGTGACGCCATGTTCTTCGAGCCACTCAAGCAGGTCGCCAAGTCCCTTCGAGAACGTGGAGAAGGTTTGAATGTCCTTTTGAATGTGTCCATCTTCTTCCCATAGCGCGCAGGCGACGATGGTTTCGGCATGAACATCCAATCCTGCGCAGCGAGGATAGATGACATCCATGATGAAAATCCTCCTTTTCGATGATCGAGTGCGCAAACAGCGAATCCACGGGAGAAATGCGGCAGTTTTCCGTTCGTCGTCACCTTTCCTCCGCATCGGGAAAGGGCGGACAATGGGTGGTGCACCCAGTGGATTCAAACACTTTTCCGTACAGGGTCTAAGCCACCATTAAGCATAACGTCCTGTTGAACTGTTTGCGCCTACTCTTCATTATGGGAAGAAAAGGGAGATTTTCATGCCCGGGTGGAGAGCAAAAATTGCTCATGGAACTTTTCCATGAAAAAAATCCTTTCTAACGTGGAGTGTTCGTTAGAAAGGATACCATGTTTTTGACGATGCACAAAGACCAAAATTCTTAACTTGATGGGTATGGGCCCCTGTCTCGCTCCTCCCCTCTGTTTCCCAACGATATGGTCGGGTGCTGTTGGTGGAAGCGGATGGACTCTGTTTCCCGCTAAGAGAAAGGGAAGCGGCTTCGGGCGTTTATCTTAATTAGGCGAGAAGACTCCCACTTCGACGAAGCGAAGCGGAGTAAGTGGGAGATGAATCGCCTTAACTATATTTTGCTGAAAATAGGATAGATTCAGTAAAATATAGTATAATATAGTTAGATGGGAGGTGAAAAAATGTATTTTTGTATCAAACAACAGCTAAATGGTTTGACCAAAGAAGAATACTTGACTCTTCGAGAACTGTGCCATATTGCCAAGAACATGTACAACGTCGGATTGTACAATGTCAGACAATACTATTTTGAACACAAGGAATTTCTTAATTATGAGAAAAACTATCATCTTGCAAAAACTAACGAAAACTATAAGCTGTTAAACAGCAACATGGCACAGCAAATTTTAAAAAAGGTCAATGAAGCCTTTAAATCTTTCTTTGGTTTGATCAGTCTTGCCAAACAAGGAAAATATGACTACAAAGCTATCAGTATTCCAAAATATCTTAAAAAAGATGGCTTTCATTCACTGATCATTGGCCAGATTCGTATAGACGGCAATAAATTCACGATACCGTATTCTCGCCTATTTAAAAAGACTCACAAGCCTATCACGATAACGATTCCGCCTGTGTTGCTGGACAAAAAGATTAAGCAGATTGAAATCATTCCTAAGCATCATGCCAGGTTCTTTGAGATTCAGTACAAATATGAAATGCCTGAAGATCAAAGAGAATTAAATGACCAAAAAGCACTGGCCATTGATTTAGGATTAAACAATCTTGCCACTTGTGTCACATCAGACGGCAGATCATTCATCATTGATGGGCGGAGATTAAAAAGTATAAATCAATGGTTTAACAAAGAAAATGCCAGACTTCAAAGCATGAAAGATAAGCAAAAAATCAAAGGCACGACTCGTAAACAGGCGTTGCTTGCTATGAATCGCAATAATAAAGTGAATGATTATATCAACAAGACTTGCCGTTACATTATTAACTACTGTATTGAAAATCAAATTGGCAAACTTGTCATTGGCTATGCGGAAACATTACAACGCAATATTAATCTAGGAAAAAAGACAAATCAAAACTTTGTCAATATTCCTCTCGGTAACATAAAAGAAAAATTAGAATATCTTTGTGAATTTTACGGCATTGAATTCTTGAAACAGGAAGAATCATATACGTCTCAAGCCAGCTTTTTTGACGGCGATGAGATTCCTGAATATAATGCCGACAATCCAAAAGAATATAAGTTCAGCGGCAAACGTATTAAGCGCGGCTTGTATCGAACAAAGTCTGGCAAACTAATTAATGCTGATGTCAATGGCGCATTAAACATCTTAAAGAAAAGTAAAGCTGTAGACCTGAGTGTCTTATGCTCTAGCGGCGAAGTGGACACGCCTCAAAGAATAAGGATTGCTTGAAGCAGTCAAACTTCTTTGGAAGCCCCCACTTCAAATTTTCGCTAGAAAATTAAGTGGGGGTAGTTCACGGACCATGATCACCCAAATCGATGGAATAGGGCGGAGAAAGGGAAGTTGGAGGAGGAAGAACCCCAGAGGGCAGCCTCGGCCCCGAAGAAGGCCAAGTGAGTCGAACAGGCCAAACGGGAGGCAGGACGGCGGTGGCGGATGTGAGGCGACAAAACATCCTGTGTCTTCAACCGTCATCGGGGACGCCCATCGATCAAGCGTTGCCGGCTCTTCGCGATGGTGGTTGGATGTAAAAAATGAGACTAAATGGAGTCACCTCATGATGAGGGATGAGAGTACAAAAGCGCTTACGGATATAAACTCCTGAAAATGGCCCAATCACCCGTGATTTCAAAATTCCATAGGGAGCCAAAAAACGTTCTCCACCAAGTCTTGGCCGACTCGAATTTCAAAAAACGATCGAATTCCCGCCGCATAAATGGTAAAATAGAAGCACAGACTAGTTCCTGTATCCTGCACGAATCAAGGAGGTTAGCCATCATGGAAGGAAAACCGATCTACTACGATGGCAGCGGTCATCTGCCTAGCGAAAATGAAAGCGGTGTCAAAAGCGAGCCGTTTACGCTCACGGATGAGATACGAAAACAAATCAGCGGCAATCCGTTTGCTGTGGAACAAAGCGAATAACCGATCC
Organism: Geobacillus subterraneus; assembly: GCF_001618685.1. Lineage (GTDB taxonomy): Bacteria > Bacillota > Bacilli > Bacillales > Anoxybacillaceae > Geobacillus > Geobacillus subterraneus. The sequence goes on from NZ_CP014342.1 coordinate 3,304,294, forward strand.
GCACGTCAATTGCCTCAAGGGCAATTTTTTTTTGGGCAAATGATTTGCCAAATTCGCATCTTCTTTCTATAATTATCTCTTGTTCGAGATATTTGGAGTAGAGATAAATGCATGTCGTTTTTACAAACGGCAAACACTAAAATGCTGAGATCATCAAGAAAGGGAGTATGCATCATGACGAAAGTATTGTACATCACCGCCCATCCCCACGACGATACACAATCGTACAGCATGGCGGTCGGGAAGGCGTTTATCGACACGTACAAGCAAGTGCATCCGGATCATGAAGTGATTCATCTCGACTTGTATAAAGAATACATTCCGGAAATCGATGTCGACGTATTCAGTGGATGGGGCAAGCTCCGTTCTGGCCAATCGTTTGAACAGCTCTCGGCCGAGGAAAAAGCGAAAGTCGGACGGATGAACGAGCTGTGCGATCAGTTCATCTCCGCGGACAAATACGTGTTCGTCACGCCGATGTGGAACTTTTCTTTCCCGCCCGTATTGAAAGCGTACATTGACGCGGTGGCGGTGGCCGGAAAAACGTTCAAGTATACCGAACAAGGGCCGGTTGGGCTGCTCACCGATAAAAAAGCACTCCACATTCAGGCGCGCGGCGGTTTTTATTCGGAAGGCCCAGCGGCAGCGATGGAAATGGGACACCGCTATTTAAGCGTCATTATGCAGTTTTTCGGCGTGCCATCATTTGAAGGCTTATTCGTCGAGGGGCATGCGGCCGTGCCGGAAAAAGCGGAAGAAATTAAGGCAAACGCCATTGCCCGGGCGAAAGACTTGGCCCATACATTTTGATCCATGCGGGCAAGATTTGTTTTTCTATTCCGCTGCGGCAGGAAATATTGCTTGGGAAATGGCTCTCGGCTCATCGAGGGAGGTTCTCCGTTCGGAGGGCCTCTTTTTTTGTTGTATCAGCCGCATGAAACAGAAACGTACTGCGACGTTCGTATACGCCAGTTAGACAACGTATGGTATAATAAACCATATAAACGAAGAGTGGAGGTTCACCGTTTGTGAACGAACATAGACAAAACGAGTTAATGCGTCTGCACAGCGCGGCGGCAGCGTTGGCGGCCATGCTGTTTGGCTTGCTTTTGTTCGTTGCAGGGCGGCTCCCTTTTTCGCCTAGTTTCTATCATTCTATTCATCTTGCTTTAGGGCTTGCCGCCGTTGTCGTCTGTTGGCTTGTCGCCGTGCAAGGGTGGGTCGTGTTTCCTCACACGCTGTCGATGGAACGGCTTGTGATGGGGGCGCTGTTTTTCTCCTCAGGGACGCTGTTTTCGTTTCATTTTCTCCTTTCATTCTCAGACGTCGGTGAGGCGTCGCTGTTTTCGCTTGCCGCTCGCTTTACGATCGCTTGGGGGCTGCTCTTTTTATTTTCGCGTCCGGACGAGGTGATGGAGCGTCGCAGCGGCCAGCGTTGGCAGGCGTTTTTAGCCGCCTTTGCTTATACAGTGGCGGTTGGGCTATTCATTCATGTTACGGCGCCGCTTTGGCTGGAAGATCGGACGAGCCGCTGGCCGCTTTGGTGGCAGGCGGGAGAAGGGGCGGTCGGTTTGCTTGATGCGGCCGCGGCTGCGCTTGTATGGCGTCGCTATCGGCAGGGCGGCTCTCCTGCACTCTTGTACTGGCTGATGGCGTTGCTGCTGTTTGCCTTTGGCCAAGTGCTGCTTCTGCTCGGCAACGGGCATGTGCTATGGGGGCAGCTGTACGAAGTGGCCGGATTTTTGTATGTCGTGCGCGCGATGTATGTGGAAACGATCGAAAAGCCATATGTGGAGCTGAAGCAACACGAACAGCAGCTGGAAATGATGGCGAACGCCCTTGGCGAGGGGTTGATGATGTTAGACCGGGATGGACAAATCGTTTGGATGAACCCGGAAGCCGGTCGGCTGATCGGTGTCGTCCCTGAGGAAGCGAAAGGAAAGCCGTTATTTTCCTTTGTATCGCTCGCCGGGCCGAACGGTGACGCGTGGGATTGGAAGCAGCTGCGCCGTGTTGTCAAACGGCTGAAAAGCGGCGAAGTGATTCGCGTCGAAGAAGAGCCGTTTTGTCGTCGCGACGGCGTTTGTTTGCCGGTGAGCTATACGCTGGCGCCAGTGATGGAAAACGGCGCACTGACGGGGCTAGTCGCCGTGCTGCGCGACGTGACAGAGAAAAAAGAGAAGGAGCGGCTTGAACGCGAGCGTGAACAGCTCGATTTTGAACTGTCGCTCGCTGCGAATATGCAGCGATCGCTCTTGCAGACGTCTTCGAAAGCGAACTTGCCGTCCTATGTCGACATCGGCGTCCTCAGCGTTCCTGCTCGGGTATTAAGCGGCGATTTTTACCACTTTTCCGTCCACCAAACATCCGTCTCAGTCGGCATTGCCGATGTGTCGGGAAAAGGCATTCCAGCCGCGATGCTGATGACATTGATGAAATTTATTTTAGACCGGACCGTTCATTACGGGACGCAGCCGCATGTGTATCTTGACTTGTTGAACCGGTTCGCCTATGATTACACAGAACCGTCGATGTTTGTGACGATGTTTGTCGGCAATTACAACGAAAAAACACACACGTTTTCGTATGCGTGCGCCGGGCATGAGCCGGCGCTTCTATACCGGGCGAAAACGAAACAATGCGTCCCGCTGCACGCCAAAGGATGCGCGCTCGGCTTGTTTCCGCAATTTTCGTTTGAAACTAAATCGGTGGTGCTAGAACCCGGTGATTTTGTGCTGTTGTACACGGACGGCGTGACAGAAAAGCGCGGAGAAGAAGCGGCCGATGACTTTTCCGTCCTCGCCTCAATGGTCGCACGAGTCAACCTCGACCAGCCTGCCGCACAAACCGTCCGCGAGTTGTACGAGCAGGTGAAGGCGTATCACCAATACGAACAAAAAGACGATCAGACGTTGCTTTTATTGCGCCGCCGTTGACATCAGCGTTCAGATCGCCCGATGCGTAAGGCGGCGCTTTCTTCTGCCGTTATGACGGATAGGCGGTGGCAAGCTGCCGCTTCAGCTTTTCGATCGCCCGCTTTTGAATGCGGCTGATCGTCATTTGCGAGACGCCGAGCTGTTCGGCGAGCGAGCGCTGCGTTTCTCCGCGGCGGAACACCGCCTCGATGACGATCCGCTCCTGCTCGCTCAGCTTGCCGATCGCTTCCTGCAAGTCAAGCCGCTCGATGAGCGCCTCGACCTCGTCCGTTTCATCAGCAAGAAATTCGCCGATGGTTGTCGCGTCCTTTTCCCCGTCCTGCACCGGGGCATCGATGGAAATCGCCTGATAATGGTCGCGGCCAGCCAAAATCTCAATCGTTTCTTCGACCGATAACCCTAAATGGCTCGCGATTTCCTCGATGTTCGGCGACCGCTCAAGCGTAACGGTCAGCTCATCGATCGCCTTCTGCACTTTGCTTCCTTTTTCTTTCACCCGGCGCGGCACCTGGATATACCACGCTTTGTCGCGCAAATAATTTTTCATATAACCGATCAAGCTTTTCATCGCGTACGATTCGAAGCTTGTTCCTTGCTTCGGGTCGTAATGCTCAAGGAGGCGCAAAAACGATAACCGCCCGACTTGAAATAAATCCTCGTAAAAATCGGGGCGGCTGCGCGCCATTTTTTTGGCCGCGGCCGCAATGAGCGGCTCGAAGCGAACGAGCAGCGCCGTCGCCGCTTCTTCCGTCTTTGTCTGTTGATAGGCGGAAATGAGGGCGTCAAGCTTGCTCTTGGACAGAGGAGGGGGATATACATTCATGGGCATGCTCTCCTTCGCCGCGATGGCGGAATTTCGTCAGGCGGACTTCTGTTCCGCTTGTTGTCGTGACACTCACATCGTCCATGAGCGCTTCCATTAAAAAGAGGCCGAGACCGCCGATTTTGACGTCCTTAAGCGGCTTAGCGGACAATGGGGCCGCTTGCTTCGCCGCCTGTTTGTAATCAAATCCTTTCCCTTCATCTTTAACGATGATCGTTAAGGCATCGGCACCCATCTCAAAGCGGAGATGAATCATTCCCCTTTTTCCGTTGTACGCATGCAAAACAGCGTTATTGCACGCCTCGGAAACAGCGACTTTCATATCTTCAATCTCTTCATATGAGAATCCCATCTTAGCGGCCAGCCCATACAACGTCAAACGCGCGACATCGATAAACTGTGCATCGGCTGGAATCGATAGCTGTACGACGGTTTCGTGCTCTTTCATGATTGGCCCCCGACCCTTTCTGTCGTATCGTTCGTTTCGGAAAAAAAGTAAGATACTCCCGTTAAGTCAAACAAGCGCTGCACTTTGGGCGGCACGTTCTCAATGGCAAACTGCGCTCCTTGTTTCTTTCTCGTTTTCAACAGTGCGACAAACATGCCGATGCCGGTGCTGTCGATATACGTCAATTCGTCTAAACGGATGACAAGCAGTTTCCTTGCATCATTGGCGAGCGGCTCGACGGCGCGCCGAAACTGCTCGGCTGCCGCTAAATCAAGCTCCCCTTTTATGTATACTACGTGCCGGTCTGACTGTTCGTCATGAACGATATGAAATCGTTTCCTGTCCATGTTCGTTCACCTCAAATGATCGATCGTTTGTCTTCAGGATCGTTAATCAGGTTGTCCGCCGCTTAGGCGTTTACAATGGATATACCCATATTTTATACTATTTGAAACAGAAAAGGGGCGGAGATGATCCATGTTCGAAAAATGGAAAGAATGGGCGAGGGCGCTGAAACGGGAAATTTTTGTCTTGTATTCAGCCAGTCGCGATCGGCGCGTCTCTGTCTGGCTGCGGCTCTTTATGCTTGGCGTTGCGGCGTATGCGTTCAGCCCGGTCGATTTGATCCCCGATTTCGTTCCGGTTCTCGGGTACGTGGATGATTTGTTGCTTGTGCCGCTGGGCATTTACTTGGCGCTAAAATGGCTGCCGAAAGACATCGCCGCTGAACACCGGGCAAAGGCGGAAGAGCTCGCTGGGCGCGGCAAGCCGACCAACTGGGTCGCCGGGGCGCTGATCATCCTTTTATACGTGTGGCTTGGCGTTTGGCTGCTTCGGTGGTTGATTTCGCGGACATTTTGATCTTCCCGTCCGCTTTTTTCGATGGCGGAGGCGGGGGATTTGCCCATTAAGCAGGCCGCGTCATGATTGTTCAGGCTTTCCCGTTCCGTTCGCTTTGACGCTGGTGTCTTTTGGGCTACAATGATAAAAGGGAAAAAGCCGATGGCAAAGGAGTTGCTCGCAATGCCGATTCTCAAAAACGACTGGGCTCCGCTGCTTGAAGAGGAGTTTCAAAAGCCGTACTACTTAAAGCTGCGCGAGTTTTTAAAAGAGGAGTACCGGACGCGGACAATTTATCCGGATATGCACGATATTTTCAACGCCCTTCATTATACACCGTATGCAAACGTCAAAGTCGTGCTGCTCGGGCAAGATCCGTACCACGGACCGGGGCAGGCGCACGGGCTTAGTTTTTCCGTCAAGCCGGGCGTGCCGGTGCCGCCGTCCTTAGCGAACATTTTTAAAGAGCTGCATGACGACCTTGGCTGCTATATACCAGATAACGGCTATCTCGTCAAATGGGCTGAGCAAGGGGTGCTGTTGTTAAACACGGTGTTGACGGTCCGCCGCGGCCAGGCGAACTCCCATCGCGGCAAAGGGTGGGAATATTTCACTGACCGCGTCATTGAGCTCGTCAACGAAAAAGACGATCCGGTCGTCTTTTTGCTTTGGGGCCGGAACGCGCAAGAGAAAAAAGAACGGATTACGAATCCGCGCCATCTGATTATTGAAGCGCCGCACCCGAGCCCGTTTTCCGCCGCGCGCGGCTTTTTCGGCCATCGCCCGTTTTCGCGGACGAACGCGTTTTTAACCAAGCACGGACGCGAACCGATCGATTGGCAAATCGAGAACATCGGCGCCCGCGCTGAATGAAGAAAGGGGGAAGACATCATGACGATCTCTTTGGCGGCGGTTGTCGCCAAAATGGAAGACGAATTGCGCAAGGCAAAGGCGGCCCATGACCCGCAGCGGATGCGTGAACATGTCGCTGCCATTCGCGTTTTATGCGATTTGATGCTGGAAACGACAGGCCAGCCGCAACCGTCCGTTCCGTCTGTCTCGACAGAGTCGCTTGCCGTCGGCGGGCCGATTTCGGTTGCTGGCGGGCTTTCGCTTGGAGCCGTTTCTGTCGGGGGACGCTCCCCTGACATTGACGATGAGGCGAACGGGGAGTCGTTGTTGGATTTTTGAGGGGGCAACGAAACACCGTGGAAAACGGTCTTCTCCACGGGGAATGTTGATCAACAGAACTCCGTTGAATCGCTTGCCTTTGTTTGCGCCAAAAAACAAGAAGCGGTTCACCGGCTTGGATGCGGGTCTTGCCGGTGGCGCTCCCGATTGACCGGTTCTGTCGAGTGAAGTGGCTGACATTCATTAGTAATTTGTTGTCGGGGAACATTCCCATTATATTAGTCAACTACCCACCACTTAAAGCCTAACGGCTTTTGAAGTGGGGGCTTGGCAAGCCCTAGTTGACTACCCTCAGCCATTCAATGGCTACGTTGGAAGGGTCATGACACTTACGGATGCTCCTCCAGTCCGTAACCCTGTCGCAGATGGTTAAAAGCTCTGATGGGTAGGAGCGGTGCTGTCTGCCGAACAAGCCCTTCCAACATTGGGGAGGAGGAACTCACTCCTGAAAGGAGCATGGAACAGTTGGTTGATTTTGATAACAAACCGTAAAAAATCGTACCAAAACGTGACCCTTGGTTTTGGTACGAACTGTTCTGTGCTTTCTAGCCTGAGTGAGTGTGACACCCGAAAGGGTGGCTGCACGATGAACTACGTTGGAAGGTCAGGTGAAGTGCCACATTCGGATGTTGCTCCAGTCCGAATCCATGGCAGCCGTGAGGAAGACCGTTGCCTAGGTCATGGCAACCCAACACCGAAACGGCATGCCCTCCTTCCGACATTGGCGAGGAGCGTAATTCCCGCAAGGAGGTTGGTCAGAGATGACCTACGCATTTGTTTTAGACAAAACGGGAAACAAACTTTCCCCGACAAAGGAAAATAAAGCTTGGTATTTGATACGCAAACAGCGGGCAACGTTGGTTCAACGGTTTCCAATGGTCATTCGACTGAACAAAACGATACCGAAGGAAGCTATCGATACAACGCCCATTCGGGCAGGGATTGACGATGGTGCCAAATATGTCGGCATCGCCTTGGTACAAAACGGAAAAACCAAAAACAAACCGATTTTAAAAGGGTTTTTGGAACACCGCCAAGATGTCAAAGACAAAATAGATGCAAGAAGGGCATATCGTAGATACCGAAGAAGCTACAAACGGTATCGTCCCAAACGCTTTCACCATCGTTCTTCATCCAAACGAACAGGTCGGATTCCTCCCACGATTCGGCAAAAGAAAGAAGCCGTCTTGCGCGTCATTCAACAACTTCACAAATGGACGCGAATAAATTTCATCCATTTGGAAGATGTACAAATCGATATCCGCGCCATTGAAAATGGCTACCAACCTTATCGGTGGGAATACCATCAATCCAACCGTTTGGATGAAAACATTCGGAAAGCGGTGATTTTACGAGACCAAAACACCTGCCAAAAATGCGGCAGAACGAATTGCCGAATCGAAGTGCATCACATCATCCCAAGAAGATTGGGAGGCAGCAATTCCATTTACAATTTGATTTGTTTGTGCTCTGACTGCCACAAGGAAGTGACAGGCAACGAACTAGCCTACAAAGACGAATTCTTCCAAAAAATCAACGGAAGACCCGTGCGTTATTGGGATGCGATGCATGTCATGCAAGGGAAAATGTATCTTCGGAAAGAACTAGAAACCGTTGCCCCTGTGATATTAACAACAGGGGGAGACACCGCAAACAAACGGATTGATTGGGGAATCGAAAAGTCTCACGCCAACGATGCCATCGTCATCACCGATTCGTTCGTCACCAACGAACAATGCGCCATCAAGGAATGGCACATCAAGCCGATGCGCAGACGTTCAAACAAAAAGACGGACGAAGTGGACGGTTTTCGCCATCGGGATGTTGTCCGTTATACGAAACGTAACGGAGAAACGTACGTAGGCTACATTACCGCCCTTTATCCCGACAAGAAGCAATGCAATTTAACCACCATCGATGGCAAAGTGTTGAAAAGATACGGTCTGAACCGATTGACATTGATTCATCGTTTCAAAAATCTCTATTGGTTTTGAATATAGAAAAAGGAGGTGAATTCCTGGTTAATATTTCAAAAAAGTCACATTTTGTTGCGATTTGGGACGAAATGTGACGGTAAATATTAACCAGGTACACGTCTTGTTCGTGTACATTATCAATAAGCATGGAAAACCACTCATGCCATGCTCACCAAGGAAAGCAAGACTTTTGCTAAAACAGAAGAAAGCAAAAGTAGTAAGAAGGACACCTTTTACCATCCAGCTTTTATATGGTAGCAGTGGTTACAAACAACCCGTGTCATTGGGTGTTGACATGGGGACACGACATGTAGGAATTTCTGCAACAACAAAGAAAGATGTGCTGTTTGAAGCGGAAGCGCAACTTCGAACAGATATTGTGGAATTACTTGCTATACGGAGACAGTTCCGTAGAAGTCGAAGAAACAGAAAGACTCGCTACCGAGAAGCCAGATTTCTTAACAGAAGAAAACCAGAGGGATGGTTACCACCATCTATTCAACACAAAATCAACTCGCATATAAAGTTGATTGACTTAGTTCACAATATTCTCCCTGTCACATCTGTCACTATTGAGGTAGCAGCATTCGATACACAGAAATTAAAAAACCTAAATATCCGAGGGGTGGAATATCAACAAGGAGAACAAATGGGGTTTTGGAATGTTAGAGAGTATGTTCTATACAGAGACAATCATACTTGTCAATATTGCAAAGGAAAAAAGAAAGACCCTGTTCTCCAAGTGCATCATATTGAAAGTCGAAAGACAGGAGGTGATTCACCAGATAATCTGGTCACTCTATGCAAAACATGCCACCATGAAATTCACGAAAAAGGGCTTGAGCATATATTTCAACGCAAACGACCGCCTATGAGGGATGCTAGTCAGATGACCGCCATGCGATGGGCAATGTTTAGTAGGATAAGAGAAAAATACTCGCATGCAAATATCACATACGGGTATATCACCAAATGTATTCGCATTGCTAATGGACTGTCTAAATCTCATATGGTGGATGCTCGTTGTATTAGTGGAAATCCACTAGCCAAGCCAAGTGGCACGGTTTATCTTCTAAAATTCGTTCGAAAAAACAACCGTCAATTGCATAAAGCAACCATCTTAAAAGGCGGAAAACGAAAATCAAACAAAGCTCCACGATTTGTCAAAGGGTTTCAACTGTTTGACAAGGTGGTATACGAAAGGAAAGAATGTTTTATATTTGGCAGAAGAAGCAGTGGTTATTTTGACCTTCGGCTGTTAGATGGCACAAAAGTGCATGCTTCAGCAAGCTGGAAAAAGTTAAAAAGAGTTGAGCATGCTAGTACATTGTTAATTGAAAGGAGGAAGGGCGATTCCTCCCCGACTTTCGCTCTCGCTTAGAAGTCGGGGTCTCCTCGCCAAAGAAGATGAATGAGGGAAAACAATCTTTCATTAGAAAGGCGGAACAGCTATGAAAACATTCGTCCTTCTCGGCGCGCTCAATGCGTTTTTAGCCGTCGCATTGGGAGCGTTTGGCGCGCACGGGCTGGAAGGGAAGATTCCGGATCGTTATTTGGAGATTTGGAAAACGGCGGTCCAATACCAGATGTTCCACGCATTAGGGCTGCTTGTTGTCGGATTGCTCGCTGGCAAGGCGCCGAATGTCGGGCTGATCGGTGCGGCGGGCTGGGTGATGTTCGCCGGCATCGTGTTGTTTTCCGGGAGCTTGTACGTATTAAGTGTAACGCAGATTAAGCCGCTTGGCGCGATCACTCCGTTTGGCGGCGTCGCTTTTTTGGTCGCCTGGGTGATGATCGGATATGCGGCATTAAAATGGTTGTAAACGGAGCGCAGGAGCGGAGCGCTCCGTTTTTTTGCCGCCGTCCCTCTCCGCTCTATAGCGAAAGCCATAGACTCAACGTCAACAACAGTCCAACGGCCCAATGATGGCGGGCGGCCCATTTCATGCCGCTTCTTTCCTCGGTTCGACTAGCGCCGGGGCGGAAACAGAGACGAAGCCGGATGGCAAGCGGCATCGCGAGCCCTGTGACCGCGGCAAGCAAAGGAACGATATGCCAAACGATCAAAGCAGCAATGGACAAGTAGGCGGAGACGAGAAGAAGCCCGAGAAGGCGCACGGCGTTGTTCCGTCCGAGCCGGATGGCTAATGTGCGGCGAAACGGCCGGTCTTTTTCGATGTCGCGGATGTTGTTTGTCAAAATCATCGAGGTGATCAGCAAGGCGAACGGGATGGACAAGGCAAACAGAGCGGTGTTTGGAACATGCCCTTGTACGGCATAAGCGAGTGCGGTCACGACCGGCCCCATGCAAACGGCGGCGGTCAACTCACCTAAACCGAGCGAGGCGAGCGGACGCGGCCCGGCTGAGTAGGCGATCCCGCAGATGATCGCTGCGGCGCCGATCCACGCGATGGCTGGATCGCTTTGCCACGCCAAGTACGCGCCTAACGCAACCGCGACGGCCAGCATGGCGCCAGCAACGGCAGGGATCGAGCGATGGGCAGGTCCATGGCCATGCCCGTTCGTCCATTTGTCATCGTCTTGGCCGCGCAACCGATCAAAATAGTCATTCAGCATGTTGACGGCTGACTGAATCAGCACAGAGGCGGCTAACATCGCCAGCAGCACCTCGATCCGAACGGCGCCCTTTTTCGCCGCCAGCGCGGTGGCGGCCAGCACAGGGCTGATCGTTCCGCTCCATGTCGGCGGGCGCATTAAGTGAAGCCATGAAAAACGGTAAACCCAATGCCGATCTTCTTCACGATGTTCATATCGCAATGCGAACCCCTCGTTTCCGTTAGGAGAGTAAAAGCATGCATACGATGAGCACGACAAATCCGGCCGCTTCGACCGACTGAACGGCAATGATCGAGGTCATCGCTTTTTTTAACGGCGCATCGTCACCGCCATTGGCTTGGCGCCAAAGGTATTCATTGGAAAACACCGTCATCGCCTTGCGGTAGCCGACGAACATCCCCCAAGCGAGCGTTGCGATGCCTGTGAGAAGGGCGGTCAGCCATACACGGCCATAGGCGGTCTGCCATACATCTGCCCAACGGTTGATCGGTCCGGCGGCTGTGCCAAGCCATATGCCAGTGGCGATGACGACGGCACTTGCCGCGGCGAGCGGCCGATGCGACCACTGCATGAGCGAGCGGAAAAATTGCCGGCGCTCAAGAGGCGGCATGAATTGGGAGGCTGGATACACTGCCCAGCCGATGAATGCCACGCCCCCCACCCACATGATCGCCGCGATAAGATGTACCCCCAGCAGGAAATCACGCGACGTCCAAACCATCAGTAGACACCTCTTTTGTGTCATTTACCACCATTATATAAGGCCGTGTAGTAGCAGCTTGTGATGGCCATCACGTCAACCAAAAAAAGAAGGTTGCCATCGGCAACCTTCTTGTCAAAAGACAGTTTTTCCGTTTAGCGTGGAGAATACGTAGCAAGCGGTGTTGCGGCTGTAGCACCGGCAAACGGATATTCGTAGGCGATTTCTCCTTCAAACGTGACGTAATCGAGGTAAATCATCGGGATCAAATAGCGTGTGCCTGTTTGTGGGTCGCTTAAAATGACATGGTCACGTCCAGCCGCTTCAATGACGCCGCGAAACACCTTGGCATTCCACTCACGGTTGTTTTCAAACGTCGCATAGATAGTGGCGACTTTTCCTTTGTTTAACCGTAAAATGTTTTCAATGTACGATTCTTCAATCGGCAGCATCCCTGGAATCGATGGGCCGGTGGTGGTCGGCATCGGTGTCGGGGCCGTAAACGTCGGCGCCTGCAAACCGAACGTCGGAGCGGCGGCTGTCGCCGGTGTCATCGTTGGAGCGGCAGCCGCTTGCGGATAGTAATAATACGGGTACGCCGCCGGATAGTACGGCTGCGGATACGGATAGCCGTATGGATAGGATGCATACGGTTGTTGCCGTTCTTGACCGAACGGCGAATAATAAAATGATTGTTGCTCCTCATCAAGTGGATAAAATTGATTTTCTGGATTGTTCGGCATAAAGAACCCTCCTCAATATTAAGAATAGACACGTGGGCAGTCGGATGGAGTCGGTGCAAAAAAGCAATGCGATTTATAGCGGCCGACGTTCCACTGGCCAAACCATTGCGGTGGGCACGGTTGACCTTCAGGTGGTTTAAAAAACCAAAGGGCGTTTGTCGCTGGGTGGTAGCGCCAACCGCGGAGCACTTGGCGGGCTAGGCCTATATCCACTTCGCGCGCCCGTTGGTAAAAGTACCCTTTTTGCACCGCCTCAAAGCCGCCCGGGCTTTGAAACACCATTTGCCGGATAGAGCGGATGCCGCGGAAGTCAAGGCAGTCGGCGATGACGCGGTTGACGCCGACGTTGCCGACCATGAGCATCCCAAGCCGCCCGTCTCCTTCCGCTTCAGCTCGCATGAGCCGAGCCAACAACTTTACTTCCTCTTCTGTGTGGGCTACAATGGAGGGAGCGATCTGACCCATATCGTCACCTCAGTCGTTGTGAATTTCGACAGTAATAGGCTATTGGTGGAACAAGAAAATGGTGACAGACAGACAGGCGATTTCTCGGAGGAATTTCTGATTTATATGTATGGGGCAGTTGGGCTGGATATGACAGAAACAGGGGAGGTTGACCAAAAAGGGAAACCCGTTGCGCAAGAAAGACCCGTAACATGATGTGCAAAGGGATGACGGCGGAAGAAATCGCTCGTTTGGCTGACCTTTCAGGGGGAGGAGCTCGCCGGTTGCTTGAAGAACAGGAAAATAAGCGAAGGGGCCCTGCCGCGTTTGGGCCCCTCTTTTTTATACATGGAAGAACGAAGGAACTTTTTCCACCGACAAGCGAGTGCCGACGAAAAATGAACCAAATTCGCCAAAGCGGGCGCTCACTTCATCAAAGCGCATTTCATAGACGAGCTTTTTGAACTGGAGTGCATCATCTGAAAACAAGGTGACGCCCCATTCAAAATCATCCAAGCCGACGGAGCCGGTGATGATTTGCGTCACTTTGCCGGCGTATTTTCGGCCGGTCATGCCGTGGGCGCGCATGAGTTCGCGCCGCTGTTCCATCGACAACATGTACCAGTTGTCGTTGCCTTGGCGCCGCTTGTCCATCGGATAGAAGCAAATGTAGTTCGTTTTCGGCAAAATTGGATACAAACGGCGGCGCACCTCTGGAATTTGGTACGGATCTTCGCTGCCGGACGCCAAGTAGTTGCTCAACTCCACGACTGAAACGTACGAATACGCAGGTAATAAATAGTCGGCGAGTTTCGTTTTGTTAAGCGCTGTTTCGATTTCATGCAGCTCATCCAGCGTCGGCCGCAAAATCATGAACAAAATATCGGCTTTTTGCCCGACGATCGTGTAGACGGCATGGCTTCCTTGCTTCTCGCTTTCCGTCGTCTCCCATTGGTCGACAAGCGCTAAAAACTCACTGATCGCTGCCTCGCGCTCTTCGTTTGGAAGTGTTTTCCACGCGCTCCAGTCGATCGTGCGGAAATCGTGCAAACAATACCAACCGTCCAACGTTTGGGCCGCTTCGCTCATCATCGTCACTCCTTTATTCAATCAATTGTACAGTACCACTATATCATAGTTTGGCCAAAAAAGCGGGTGTCCGTGCATAAAGCAAAAGATACTGAATTGTTCCAAAAGGTGAATTATTGATTGGAAGGGCTTACGATCGTTGCGTTTTCGTATCGAAGCGGTATGCTTAATGTAGAGAAAGGCTGATGCCTGGAGACAGGCGGGCCAACCGTGAAGGAGGCATGAATCGTGACAACCGATTTATTTACGGCATTAAAAGCGAAAGTAACCGATACGGGTCGAAAAATCGTGTTTCCGGAGGGAACCGATGACCGCATCTTAACGGCGGCGAGCCGTTTGGCGACGGAGCAAGTGCTTCAGCCGATCGTCCTTGGCGATGAGCAAGCGATAAGGGTGAAAGCAGCTGCGCTTGGCTTGCCGCTTGAAGGGGTGGAGATTGTCAACCCGCGCCGCTACGGCGGGTTTGATGAGCTAGTTTCGGCGTTTGTGGAGCGGCGCAAAGGGAAAGTGACAGAAGAAACGGCGCGCGAGTTGCTTTTCGATGAAAATTATTTCGGTACGATGCTCGTTTATACGGGAGCGGCCGACGGCCTCGTCAGCGGGGCGGCACATTCGACGGCGGATACGGTCCGACCAGCCTTGCAAATCATTAAAACGAAGCCAGGCGTTGGCAAAACGTCCGGCGTGTTCATCATGGTGCGCGGCGACGAAAAATATGTGTTTGCCGATTGCGCCATCAACATTGCTCCTAACAGTCATGATTTGGCTGAAATCGCGGTCGAGAGCGCCCGGACGGCCAAAATGTTCGGCCTTAAGCCGCGCGTAGCGCTGTTAAGCTTTTCCACGAAAGGGTCGGCCTCGTCGCCGGAGACGGAAAAAGTCGTTGAGGCGGTGCGGTTGGCGAAAGAAATGGCGCCGGATCTGATCCTTGACGGTGAGTTTCAATTTGACGCCGCGTTTGTGCCAGAGGTGGCGAAAAAGAAAGCGCCGGACTCGGTCATTCAAGGGGACGCAAATGTCTTTATTTTCCCGAGCCTTGAGGCGGGCAACATCGGCTACAAAATCGCCCAGCGCCTTGGCGGCTTTGAAGCGGTCGGCCCGATTTTGCAAGGGCTGAACAAGCCGGTGAACGACCTATCGCGCGGCTGCAGCGCCGAAGACGCCTACAAGCTCGCGCTCATCACCGCGGCGCAGTCGCTTGGGGAGTAAAGAGGCGGCGAACTGAGCAAGAGGAGTCGGAACCGGTTCGTTTTGCCAAAGAATGGGCGATCTCTTGTTTCATGCATGGATTCGTGTCAAAGAAGGCGGCTGGTTGCTGTTTAGCCGCTTTCTTTTTTAATGGCCGTAATCGTTCCAGTTTGATGTGGTATAATGAGAGCGGAACGTTCAACGTAAGGGGTTTGCTGCGATGAGCCATGAATTGCTGCGGCAGCCGAAATGGCGGGTCATCGACCAGTCGCATTTCGGTCCGCTGTTTGATGCGAAACAATCGTTTGCCATCGATGATGCATTATGCACCGCGGTTGGTGCGGGACAGTCGGATGCGGTCGTCCGCACGTGGGTGCATGAGAATACCGTCGTCTTAGGCGCCGCTGATACGAAGCTTCCGTACATCGATGAGGCCATTTCGTTTTTGCGCCAGGAAGGGTATCGCGTCGTCGTCCGTAATTCCGGCGGGTTGGCCGTTGTCCTTGACAGCGGGGTGTTGAATATTTCGCTCATTTTTCCGGAAACGAAAAACACGATTGCCATCGAGCAAGGGTATGAGGCGATGTATGCGCTCATGGCCGCCATGCTTGCCTCATACGGCGCCCGCGTTGAGGCGGGGGAAATCGTCGGTTCGTATTGCCCGGGGAGCTATGACTTGAGCATTGGCGGCAAAAAGTTTGCCGGCATTTCGCAACGGCGCGTGCGCGGCGGCGTTGCCGTGCAAATCTACCTTTGCGTCAACGGGAGCGGAGCCGCGCGGGCTGAGCTTATTCGCCGTTTTTATGAGCTCGGCCGCCAAGGAGAGAAAACGAAATTCGCCTACCCCGATGTTGTCCCAACTGTCATGGCGTCGCTGTCTGAGCTTCTCGGCTGCGAGTTGTCGATCGATGAGCTGCTTGTCGCCCTTTGGCGCACGCTGCAGTCGTTTGGCGGCGAGCTGTATTCGTCTGCCCTCGAGAACGGCGAATGGAATTGGTATGAGCAGTATTGGGCGCGCATCGTCGAACGGAATGAAACGGCGCTCAGCGGTGCGCTTTCAGCAGGGGAGTAAGGGAAGCAGTCCGTCCGGCGGCAGGCGAAGAGCCTGCGTTCATCGCCTGACGCCGCCGGCGGACAAAAAGGATGCCCCGTGTCTCGGCCGCACCGGAGAGAGTGCGATCAAGGCGCAGCCATGGATAGGGCATCCTCATTTTGTTTATTCTGCTATTTTTTCCAAGTTGCCGTTCGGGTCCATACGGAAGGTCAGCCCCCGCTCTTCTTCCTCTTTTAACACCATTTTGCGCGCTCGGTTAATGATTTTGACAAGCGTCTCAAAATCTTCTTGGACGGTGGACGAGTTTTCTTCTAATTTCGCAACCTTTTCTTCCAATTCTTCATTTTTTCGCTTTAATTCTTCAATTTCGCGGCGCAGCCGCTCGTTTTCTTTCACTAGTGTTTCTCGTTTCCGCTCGTGCGATTGGAACGTTTTCAAAAAGGCGATCACTTGATCAAGCGTGACTGATTGGGGCTGTGGTGCCGCTTGGATGACGGCAGGCAGCTGCATCACCTCTCCCAGCTCTTCGAATGATGGCATCGGCGGCTCGTACAGACGCCGCTTTTTCGCGCCGCCTTGTTTGGCGAGCAGCCGCTGGCGCTCTTTCCGCTGTTTTTTCGCCAGCTGAAGCGCCTCTTCATATCGGTGGCGGACGACCGCGTTCCAGCGGAACCCGCAGGCGGCTGACGTCCGGTTCAGCTTGTCGCCGACTTCTTCAAACGCATTCAGCTGGGTGCTTCCTTCGCGCACATGGCGAAGCACCGTTTCCGCCAACAATAAGTCGTCTTCTTCCGTCCAAGCGTCTTGCCGTTGTTTCATCATTCTCCACTCCTTTTTCGCTGCTAGTAAAAGGATGGGCAAAACGAGGCAAGTTTATACGTTGCAAGTTTACAGGATTGGCAAATTGCCAGAATGAAAGCCGCCCGCTTGCAATTTTTTCGCGAAAGCGGTAGAATACACAAAGCAAACGCTGTGGAAAGGGATGACGGATGATGGCGAATGAGTTTCGCGTTTGCGACGACTGCAAGGCACCGAATTTAAAAACATTGATTCCGCGTTTGAAAAAGCTGGATCCGGATGCGGTCATCAAAATCGGCTGCCAGTCGTATTGCGGCCCAGGGCGGAAAAAGACGTTTGCTTTCGTCAACAACCGTCCGGTGGCGGCGCTGACGGAAGACGAACTGATTGATAAAATTGCTGAAAGGTTGAAAAAGCGATAACCGATCACCTTCTTTGCCGAAAGAAGGTGATTTTTTGTTTTTTCCGTCAATAATGGAGAAAGACGGAGAAAAAAGTCAACTATTTCTTTGCCAAAAGAAACGGCGTATAATAGATGTATGTTGGAGACGGAAGAGGAGGATGCGATGTATTCCGGCGGGCAGCTTGACGAAGAAAAAGTGTTTAAAGATCCGGTGCACCGATACATACATGTTCGCGACAAAGTGATTTGGGATTTGATCGGCACAAAAGAATTTCAGCGCCTGCGCCGCATTAAGCAGCTCGGCACGACGTACTTGACGTTTCATGGCGCTGAACATAGCCGGTTTAACCACTCGCTCGGCGTCTACGAAATCATCCGCCGCATTCTTGATGACGTTTTTGTCGGCCGCGACCATTGGGATCATAGCGAACGCCTCCTTTGCCTATGCGCGGCGCTTTTGCACGATTTAGGGCACGGCCCGTTTTCCCATTCGTTTGAAAAAGTGTTTCATTTAGACCATGAAGATTTCACCCGGGCCATTATTGTCGGTGAGACGGAAGTGAACGCCGCCTTGCGCGCCGTTGACAGCGAATTTCCGCAAAAAGTGGCCGAGGTGATCGCCAAAACGTATCCAAACAAACTCGTTGTCAGCTTGATTTCGAGTCAAATTGACGCCGACCGGATGGACTATTTATTGCGCGACGCGTACTATACCGGCGTCAGCTACGGCTATTTTGACATGGAGCGCATTTTGCGCGTCATGCGCCCGCGCGAAGACCAAGTCGTCATTAAGCGGAGCGGCATGCATGCGGTCGAGGATTACATTATGAGCCGCTACCAAATGTATTGGCAAGTGTATTTCCATCCGGTCACGCGCAGCGCGGAGGTCATTTTGACGAAAATTTTGCATCGGGCAAAAAAGCTGTACGAGGACGGGTATACGTTTGCGACGAAGCCAACCCATTTTTTATCGTTTTTTGCCGGCCATGTAACGCTCGGCGACTATTTGGCGCTCGATGAAGCGATCATCCTGTTTTACTTCCAGCAATGGCAATACGAGCGGGATCCGATTTTAAGCGATTTATGCCAACGGTTTGTCCACCGCCGTCTGTTTCAATATACCGAATTTCATCCGACGAACGAGCAAATGACAAAGCTGATTGAGCTGACGGGCTTGTTCAAAAAGGCCGGGATCGATCCAGACTATTACTTGGTCGTCGACTCATCGTCCGACTTGCCGTACGATTTTTACCGGCCTGGCGAGGAAGGCGAGCGCCTGCCGATTTATCTGCTTATGCCAAACGGAGAACTGCGCGAGCTGTCGCGCGAATCGGTGCTCGTTGACGCCATTTCCGGCAAGCGGCGCACCGACCATAAGCTGTATTTTCCGGCTGACTTTCTCCATGACGTATCAACGAAGCGGACAGTGAAGAAAAAGATTATGGACATTTTAAAGGGTTAGGAGATGACGGAGAGTGCTCACGGAGCATGCGAAAGTGATGAAGGCGTTGGCGGCCGCCGGGGAAATAGCGGGCCGCAAAAAGCTGCAAAAAATGATTTACATCGCGAAAAAGCTCGACTTTCCGTTTTACGAGAAGTTCGATTTCCATTTTTACGGCCCGTATTCCGAGGAGCTGACATGCCGCGTCGAGGAGTTATGCGCGCTCGGCTTTTTGCATGAAGTGAAAGAGAAAAAGAGCGGCTATGTGCAATACCGCTATACACTGACCGAAGCGGGCGAACAGTTTTTGCGCCATTACGACTGGGAGATGCCGGGCCTTGCCGAATGCATGCAGGCGATGAACGGACAAAACGCACGCTTTTTGGAGCTTGTCTCCACGGTGCTCTATTTTGAACATTTGTCAAAAGAGGAAGTAAAAGAGAAAATCGCTGTCGTAAAAAGCAAGCAGCGCTATACGGAGGAAGAGATCGAAGAGGCGTATGCGTATATTGATGCGCTCCGCAACCGATGCAACACAAAAGCCCGCGTATAAGCGGGCTTTTTAGTAGTTGAAAACCGGTGCTGCCGACGACCGTCGGGTTGATTCCATCAGTGCGGCAAAAACGCCAGCTGCAAAAAGAACAGCACGGCAAGCACGTACAGCAGCAACGGCACATCGCGCCAGCGGCCGCAGGCGATTTTTAAGAGCGGGTACGAGACGAAGCCGAGCGCGATGCCGGTCGCGATGCTCGAGGTGAGCGGCATGCTTAAGATGATGAGAAAGGCCGGGAACGCCTCGTCGAGCTGATGCCACGAAATATGGGCGATATGGCTGATCATCAAGCTGCCGACGATGATGAGCGCCGGGGCGGTGATGGCCGATAACCCGGCGACCGCGCCGACTAGCGGGCTGAAAAAGACCGCGATGACAAACAGGACAGCGACGGTGAGCGCCGTCCATCCGGTCCGTCCGCCGGCAGCGATGCCAGTGGACGACTCGATGTACGCTGACGTTGGGCTTGTGCCAAACATGGCCCCGATCGTGGTCGCGACGGAGTCAGCCAAGAGCGCTTCGCGGGCGCGCGGCAGCGTGTTCCCTTTCATCAATCCCGCTTGTTGAGCGACGCCGATCATCGTGCCGGTCGTGTCAAACAGCGTCACAAGCAAAAAGGAAAAGACGACGGCGTACAAATGATGGCTGATGACGTCCCCAACGGCCGCAACCGGATTGGCAACGATCACCCCGTCCGGCAGCGTCGGCAGCGACACGATTCCTTCGTCAAATTTCAATTGACCGGTCGTGTAGGCGATGATCCCGATGATGACCATGCCGTAAAAGAGCGCTCCGTTAACGCCGCGCATCATGAGAACGAGCGTGACGGCGAGGCCGACAAGCGTCAACATAGCCGATGGGGCATGCAAGTCGCCAAGCGCCACCAAATTTTGCGGGTGGGCTTGGATGATCCCGGTCAGCCGCAGGCCGATGAAGGCGATAAACAGCCCGATGCCGGCGGTGATACCGTGCTTTAAGCTGTCGGGGATCACTTCAATCAGCTTGCTGCGGAGCGGGGTGAGCGACAGCAACAAAAACAGCAATCCCGCGACAAATACAGCGGAAAACGCCGTTTCGTACGAAATGTTGTCATGCGAGCCGACGACCGAATAGGCGAAATAGGCGTTCAGCCCCATGCCAGGGGCGATGGCGATCGGGTAGTTGGCGAACATGGCCATCCACAGCGTGCCGATCACCGTGGCGATGACGGTCGCCGTGAACGCCTGTTCAAACGGGACGCCGGCGTCCGACAAGATAACCGGGTTGACGACGATGATATACACCATCGTGAGGAACGTGGTCAAACCGGCGAGCATTTCCGTCTTGCGGTCAGTCTGTTTTTCTGCGAAACGAATCATAGGCAACCTCCTAAAAGACGAACAATAGTAGAAGCAAGTATAATAATATTCGTTTTTACTTCAAAAAGCAACGGGAGCGCCTTAAGCGCCCCCGTCTTTCCTTTACTCCGCGTCGCTCAGCCGTTTTCCGGCGACGGCATAATGATCTTTCGTCATTTCTTCGATAAAAACGACAACGCTCTCTTTTTTCGCCCCCGTCGTTTCTACAACGGCGTCCGTCACTTTTTCAACAAGCGCTTTCTTTTGCTCGTCCGTGCGGCCGGCGAGCATTTTGATCGTTACATACGGCATCGTGATTCCTCCCATTTCCTTGTCGAGTGCTGTCGCGCTTATTATACCATGGAACGGTGAAGTTCAGTCCACTTTTCACGGTAAATCATGTATACTAAGGATAGTGAATACAGGGGAAAAGGAGTTAACCAAGTGGAACACATGTTGCCGTATTCGTTAAGTGAAATTCCGTACGTGCTGTTGACGTTGGCGCTGGCGTTTTCCGTGCACGAGTTTGCCCATGCGTACGTCGCCTACAAGTTCGGCGATCCGACGGCGAAAAACCAAGGACGGCTGACGTTATCACCGTTTGCCCATTTGGATTTGCTTGGCACGCTGCTCATTTTCCTGGCCGGGTTCGGCTGGGCGCGGCCGGTGCCGGTCAACCGCTTCCATTTTAAAAACCCGCGCCTAGCCGGCATTCTCGTCTCAGTTGCCGGGCCGCTAAGCAATCTTGTGCTCGCCGGGCTTGGGTTTGTCATTTGGTATGCGATGGTCGATTTCGGCATCATGCGGGCGCTGCCGGATTGGTTTGCCGCTGGGTTTGATATGTTTTTCCAAATTTTTATCGGCTTGAACGCTGTCTTGTTTGTGTTTAATTTATTGCCGTTTCCGCCCCTTGATGGGTATCGTATTATTGAAGACTTAGCCCCGGATAGGCTTCGGGCAAAAATGACGCAATGGGAAACCTACGGGGCGCTCATTTTTCTCATTCTTGTGCTGACGCCGCTCGACCGGTACACGATTGAGCCGGTATTTCAAGTGGCGTTGCCGTTCGTGCTCGAACATTTGCAGACGTTCGCTGCCAACTTGTTTACGTAGAAAGGAGGAAGAAGCGGATGGAACAAAAAAAGAAAAAAACGATCGGTTTTCACATTATTAAAGACGATCCGACCGACGGGCACCGCGGTTTCGGCGCCGGGGCGTTGAGCTTGGAAAACGTCTCGCCGGTCATCATTGACGTCGAGGCGGGCGAAGCGTTTGTCGATATGGGGGCGATGCATGCGCGCAGCGCCGTCGAGCGCGGCATTAAGTTTTTGCCCGACCGTTCGGCTGTGCCAAACGGCAAGCCGTACTGGATCGTTTGGGTGACGATCGAGCGCGGCGAGGACGGCCCGTATTACGCCGGGGTGACGGCGTGTGAAATGACTGTTGACCGCGAGGCGCGCCGCGGCTATAAGCTATTGCCGGAACATGTGAACCGTCTCGATAAGTCGCTAAAGCGGCACATCATCGTCGATCATATGGATGCGAAATCCAAGCGGGTGCTCGCCGACTTTTTGAAAGGGCACGACATCGACATGTGGAACCGTTCGAGCGATGAGCTGAAAAAAGGGCTTGAAGGCGAATTGTGACGGTTTTGTGAACATATTTGTGCAAGGGCTTGTTCTTGTTTGGAAAAAAGGATAAACTAAACCTACATGTATAACACAGGAAAACTAGGACAAGAAAATCCCCTGCGCATGCGCAGGGGATTTTCTTAATGTTAAAACCACGGGAACCATTTCTCAAACCAGCTTTTTCCGTTTTCTTTTTTCTTCTTTTTCTTCTCCAGATGGTCGGTGCAATAGTCGGTCGGTTCGGTGCCGATGAGATAATACGTTTTTCGCTTCACCGGACAAGCGTCGGTGGCCAGCTTGCCGTTTTGCGGGTCGATGTCGACGCCGATGACTCCTTTCGTGGGTTTGAATGACCGTTTTGGTTCATCGGCGAGCCCTTCTTCCATAAAGTGAACCCAGATTTGTTTGGCGTATTGTTTTTCGTCAAAGCGATCCATTGGCTCGCCGCGGTCGTAGCCGGTCCAGACGCCGGCAACAAGTTGTGGGGCGAACCCGATCATCCAGCTGTCCGTTTTCGTCGTCCCGGACTTGCCGGCATACGAGCGCGTTATTTCGTCGAGGATCGATTGTCCGGTGACGGTCGTATAGCCGTTCAGCTTCGGGTCGAACATCCCCGTCATTAAATGAGTCGTGACAAACGCCGCGTCGCGGTCGAGCACTTGCCGGCTTGCCGGCTGATGCTCGTAGATCACGTTGCCGGCGCTGTCCACTACTTTTTTAATGAACACCGGGTCGTTTCGTTTGCCATAGTTGGCGATGGTGCTGTAGGCAGCGACCATGTCGATCACCCTCACTGGCGAAGTGCCGAGCGCTAATGACGGCACGGCTTTTAGCTTGCTCGTGATGCCGAGCGTCTTCGCTGTGTCAACGAGTTTGTCGGCTCCGATAAATTGCAGCGTCTTGACCGCAAAGACGTTGTCGGATACAGCGAGCGCTTGGGCGAGGGTAATTGGGCCGTTCGCATAATAATCATTGTAGTTATGAGGCGTATACGTCGCCCGGCCGCTGTCAAACGTAAACGTCGTCAGCTCGCTACGCAATTCGGTCGAGGGGGTGAACCCTTGTTCAATGGCCGCATAGTACAAAAATGGCTTGAACGTCGACCCCGGCTGGCGTTCCGCCTGCACCGCCCGGTTGAACGGGCTTTCGTCGTAGTCGCGTCCGCCGATGAGCGCTTTCACTTCTCCGGTGCGCGGGTCCATGGCCACTAGCGCGGCTTGGATGGCGGACGTTGGATTGATCACTCGCTCGAGTTGCTTCTCGGCGATTCGTTGCAGGCGCGGGTCAAGTGTTGTATACACGCGCAGCCCGCCTAATTCAATCGTGCGCTCGTCAAGGCCGAGCTTGGTGCGAAGCTGCTGCTTGACGACGTCTTGAAAATACGGGGCGACAGGCCGTTCTTTCTCGCGGTGCCGGACGTAGACGAGCTCGTCGCGGTACGCCTGTTCCGCCTCTTGGCGGCTGATGTAGCCTGCTTCCACCATCGAGAGAAGGACGATTTTTTGCCGCGCTTTCGCTCGCTTTTCGTTGACGAGCGGCGAATAATAGTATGGGCCTTTTGGGATGCCGGCCAGCATCGCCGCTTCGCTGAGCGTCAGCTCGCTCGCGTGCTTGCCGAAATAATAGCGGGCTGCCGCTTCGATCCCGTAAGCTCCGTGTCCATAGTAAATGGTGTTTAAATAGCCTTCTAAAATTTTTTCTTTGCTGTAGTTGGCTTCAAGGCGGATCGTATAGAGCGCCTCTTGAATTTTCCGCGACCACGTTTTCTCGTGCGTCAAAAATAAGTTGCGCGCGTATTGCTGGGTGATCGTGCTCGCCCCTTCGACTTTGGCCATCGCCTGCACATTGGCGATGACGGCGGCGGCGATTCGTTTCAAATCAAATCCGTGGTGCTCGTAAAACTTTCGGTCTTCGACGGCGATCGTCGCTTCAATGACGTGCGGGGAAATGTCATCGAGACGAACCCAGTAGCGCTTCTGCCCGTGGTCGCTTTCCCCGATTTTGCTGCCGTCGTCGGCATAAAAAATGGTCGTTTGCGGCACAGCGACCGGCGGAGCGCCTTCGATTTTGGCAAACAAAATAAAGCTCCCGAGGGCAGCGGAAGCAAAGATTGCGAGGAAAACGCCAATAAAGACGGCGGCGCGCACATATTTCCACGTGCCGCGAAAACGGCTGCCCGGGATCGGTTCCATTGCGCATCACCCCAATGGTTTCAACAGTATGTTAGGACAGGCGGATGGGTTTCCCTCCGGCCCGCTGCCTTAGGCGGGCGCTTTCCGCTTTCTTACTAGTATGAAAAAAAATTTTTTATTTTAAACTTGTTCCCCTTGCATTTTTGCTAGATTGCTCTATACTTTTTCATGTTTAGTTTTTCGTTGGCAAGGGAAACTTGATAGTAAGCAAACGCTCGGAGAAAGGATGTTACCGAATGGAACTATGGTTTACGGAAAAGCAGACGGAACATTTCGGCATCACGGCACGCATCATCCGCACTTTACATACAGAACAAACGCCGTTTCAAAAACTCGACATGGTTGAAACAGCCGAGTTTGGCAACATGCTTATTTTGGACGGTATGGTGATGACGACGCAAAAAGACGAATTTGTCTATCATGAGATGGTTGCCCATGTGCCGCTGTTTACCCACCCGCATCCGGAAAACGTGCTGGTCGTTGGCGGCGGCGACGGCGGCGTCATCCGCGAAGTGCTGAAACACCCAAGCGTCAAAAAAGCGACGCTTGTTGAAATTGACGGCAAGGTGATCGAGTACTCAAAAAAATACTTGCCGGAAATCGCTGGCCAGCTTGACGATCCGCGCGTCGAAGTGAAAGTCGATGACGGGTTTATGCATATCGCCCAAAGTGAAAACGAGTACGACGTCATTATGGTTGACTCGACCGAGCCGGTCGGCCCGGCGGTGAATTTGTTTACAAAAGGGTTTTACGCCGGCATTGCAAAAGCGTTGAAAGAGGATGGCATTTTCGTCGCCCAAACGGACAACCCGTGGTTTAAGGCGGAGTTGATTCGCACCGTTTACCGTGATGTGAAGGAAATTTTCCCGGTCACGCGTCTATATACGGCGAACATTCCGACCTACCCAAGCGGACTCTGGACGTTTACGCTCGGCTCGAAAAAATATGATCCGCTCGCAGTGAGCGATGACCGCTTCCACGACATCGATACGAAATATTACACCAAAGAGCTGCATAAAGCATGTTTCGTATTGCCAAAATTTGTTGCGGATTTGGTGAAATAAGGGGGGCAGACCGATGCGCTTTGATGAAGCTTATTCCGGCAACGTGTTTATCGGCAGCCACCCGAACTTTGAAGAAAGCGAGGCCGTCATTTACGGGATGCCGATGGACTGGACGGTCAGCTACCGGCCTGGTTCGCGGTTCGGCCCGGCCCGCATTCGCGAAGTGTCAATCGGGCTTGAAGAGTATAGCCCATATTTAGACCGCGAGCTCGGTGACATTCGCTATTTTGACGCCGGCGATATTCCGCTGCCGTTTGGCAACGCCGCCCGCAGCTTGGAGCTGATTGAACAGTTCGTCCGAAAAGTGCTCGATGCCGGCAAGTTTCCGCTCGGCCTTGGCGGTGAGCACCTTGTCTCTTGGCCGGTGATTAAAGCGGTGCACGACTATTACCCGGATGTGGCCGTCATTCATATGGACGCCCATACCGACTTGCGCGAACATTATGAAGGCGAGCCGCTGTCGCACGCGACGCCGATCCGCAAAGTCGCTGATCTCATCGGCCCGACGAACGTTTTTTCGTTCGGCATTCGCTCCGGCATGAAAGAAGAGTTCGAATGGGCGAAACAAAACGGCATGTACATCGCCAAGTTTGAAGTGCTTGAGCCGCTTCGCTCCGTGCTGCCGAAGCTTGCCGGCCGTCCGGTGTATGTGACGATCGACATCGATGTGCTCGACCCGGCTCACGCCCCGGGCACGGGAACGGTTGATGCCGGTGGGATTACATCGAAAGAACTATTAGCCGCCATCCACGAGATCGCCCGCTCTGACGTCCGCGTCGTGGGCGCCGATTTAGTGGAAGTGGCGCCGATTTACGACCATTCAGAACAAACCGCGAACACAGCGAGCAAACTTGTTCGGGAAATGCTGCTTGGCTGGGTGGCGAAGTGAATAGAGAAAAGGGGCTGACCCAAAACGCGAATGCGTTTTGGGATCAGCCCCCACTTTTTTGCCTCAAATATAGAAGAATCGCCCTTTTTTCTGGTAGAATAGAGTCACCAAAACCACTACCACCGAAAGAAGGGCGATTCTTTTATGAAACATGATCATATTTCCTTTAAAGAGTATACCATGGACAACCTCTCTTTGCCAAGCAACATCGCCGATCTCATTCCACGGGATAACATGGCCCACGTGGTTCATGAGATGGTTGAACGCATCCCGATGGAGACGTTTCTTGCTTACTACAAAGGAGGGGGCGCCTCCGCCTATCATCCGAAAATGATGACCAAAATTCTCCTTTACGCTTACACCCAAAAAATGTATCATGGCCGTGAGATTGCACGGCAGCTCGAAGTCCACCTTCCCCTCATGTGGCTAAGTGGATTTCAAAAGCCGGACTTCCGCTCCATCAATCGGTTTCGTTCGGAGCGGATGAAAGACCTGATTGACGACCTGTTCCGGGAAATGATCACGCTGCTCGTGGCCGACGGCTATGTCAAGATGGAAGATTATTTTGTGGATGGAACGAAAATTGAAGCGAATGCCAACCGGTACACCTTCGTTTGGCGCAAATCGGCTGAGAAGTACCAGGAGAAACTCCAAGCCAATGTCGATCGGCTGATTGCCCAGATCGAGGCGATCGTGGAAGAAGAAAAGGCGGAAGACATCGACCCTTCGCCGGCCTTTACGTCAGAAGAAATCCGAAAGAAAACCGAGGAGTGGGAAAAACGGTTGGAGGCCGAGCCGGACAACCAACCGTTGAAGAAGGCCATCAAGAAGATGAAGGAGGACTACTTGCCCCGCAGTGAAAAGTATGAACACCAACTCCATGTATGCGGGGATCGCAACAGCTATTCCAAGACCGATGTGGATGCCACCTTCATGCGGTTGAAGGAGGATCACATGCGAAACGGCCAGCTCAAGCCGGCCTATAACGTACAGGTGGGTTCTTCCGGCCAATTTATTTTGGGGTATTCCCTTCATCAGAGGCCGGGCGACACTCGTTGTCTTCTCCCGCATTTGGAGACCGTTCGAGAGAAGTACGGCGTGGAACCCGAACGTTTGATCGCTGACGCGGCTTATGGCTCGGAAGAGAACTACGTGAAGCTGGAAGAGAAGCACATATCGGCCTTGATCAAGTACCATACGTATGAGAAGGAGAACACGCGCAAGGTCAAGAAAAATCCGCATCATCAGCAGAATTGGACCTATGTGGAAGAAGAAGACGTTTGGATTTGCGCCAATGGGAAAAAGCTGGTTCGCACCGGAACTTCGAAACAGACCACGGAATCAGGATACACCTCGGTCACCCGACACTACCAATGCCATGAATGCGAAGGATGTCCGTTCCGTTCGGCCTGCACGACTTCCAAGTATGGACGAACCACGCAATGGAACCCCGTCTATCATGAACAAAAACAGAAAGCCCGCGAACGGTTGGAGAGTGAAGAAGGGCAAGCCCGATACCGCCAACGCCAAACCGACATTGAGAGTGTATTTGGGCAAATCAAACAAAATCGCGGGTTTCGTCGCTTTGTCCTGCGAGGCCTCCAAAAAGTTTCCATCGAATGGGGGCTGGTTTGTGCTGCCCACAATCTTCTCAAAAAAGCCGCTAGGGACAAGCAATTGTCCTTGGTGGCGTAAATGAGGGGGAGAACAGAGTCGGAATTTTGTTCCGTTTGGTAAAATATACAAAAACCAGAGAGGGCTGACTCCAAAAGTCCGCTTTTTGGCGGACTTTTGGGTCAGCCCCTTTTTGTGTGTAGGAGAAAGGTTGCAGGAATATGGGTGTGCCATATGGAATAATATTCAATATGCTTAACAAATTTACCATTAGAAGGGGGATAAGGAAAAAGTGGGCATTAGGCTGATCAAAATTTCCGTCGTATACTTCGTCATCGGTGTCTTGATTGGACTTGGCATGTCGATGACCCATTCGTTTGTGCTCACACCGGTTCACGTCCATATCAATCTGTTAGGTTGGACGGCTTTGACGCTCGCGGGCATCATCTATCATTTATTTCCACAGGCAGCAGCGACGAAATGGGCGAAAGTCCATTTTTGGCTGCACAATATTGGCCTGCCGCTCATGATGATAGGTCTTATTTTTGTCGTGTACGGTCATGAGGCGTTCGTACCGTTGACGGCCTTCGGCGGAGTACTTGTTGTCCTCGGCGTCATTTCCTTTGCCATTGCCGTGCTGCAACGCGTTCGCGCCTCATCGTCAAGCTGAGATGACTAGGCTCAAAGCGCTTGCTTTGGGCCTTCTCTTTTTCTCGCCCCTTGAATCAGGCGGAACAGTTCTTTATACTTATTGTTATGACTGTGTTCGCAAAGGTGTGTTCATCCATTATGAAAGAAACAAACGGCATTCCGGTGCGGCTTCGCCAGGTGGCCGTCATCCGCGACGGTGCGCACCAAGAGACGGTCGTGCTTGAAGTGGACGGCATGTATTACATAAAAGGGGAAGCGATGTATTTGCAGTTTGCCGAGGAAAACGAACTCGGCCGGGTGAATAACATCGTGAAAATCGCACCCGATGAGGTGACCGTTCTCCGTTCTGGGGCGGTCGAGATGCGGCAAACGTTCCGCTGTCGGCAGGAAATGCCGGGCCATTACAAAACGGTGTTCGGGCGGTGGGCGCTGGCGACAAAAACGGATGCGATCGAGTTCCGATATGACGAAAGACGGAAACAAGGGCAGCTCTTTCTCTCGTATGAACTGATGCTAGAGCATGAGCGGAGCGGGCGCCATACGTTGACGTTAACATTTAAGGGGGTATAAGCCGATGAACATTGTCGGGCAAATGAAAGAAAAGCTGAAAGAGGAAATTCGCGAGGCGGCGGTGAAAGCCGGGCTCGTTTCGGCTGATGAGCTGCCGGACGTCTTGCTGGAGGTGCCGCGCGACAAGGCGCATGGCGATTACTCGACGAACATCGCCATGCAGCTTGCCCGCATTGCGAAAAAGCCGCCGCGGGCGATTGCCGAAGCCATCGTCGGGCAGCTTGATCGCGAGCGCGTATCGGTGGCGCGCATTGAGGTGGCGGGGCCGGGATTTATTAACTTTTACATGGACAACCGCTATTTGACGGCGGTCGTGCCGGCGATTTTGCAGGCGGGACAAGCGTATGGCGAATCGAACGTCGGCAACGGGGAAAAAGTGCAAGTCGAGTTCGTCTCCGCCAACCCGACCGGCGACTTGCATTTAGGCCATGCCCGCGGCGCGGCGGTCGGCGATTCGCTTTGCAACATTTTGGCGAAAGCCGGGTTTGACGTGACACGCGAATACTATATTAACGACGCCGGCAAGCAAATTTACAATTTAGCGAAATCGGTCGAAGCCCGCTATTTCCAAACGCTTGGCACCGATATGCCGCTGCCGGAGGACGGTTATTATGGCGATGACATCGTGGAAATCGGCAAACAGCTCGCCGATGAATACGGCGATCGGTTCGTTCACGTTGACGAAGAGGAACGGCTCGCCTTTTTCCGCGAATACGGCCTCCGTTACGAGCTTGACAAAATTAAAAACGATTTAGCCGCGTTCCGCGTGCCGTTTGACGTTTGGTATTCAGAAACGTCGCTTTATGAGAGCGGTAAAATCGACGAGGCGCTCGCCACGCTGCGTGAGCGCGGCTACATTTACGAGCAGGACGGGGCGACATGGTTCCGTTCGACGGCGTTTGGGGACGACAAAGACCGCGTCTTAATTAAGCAGGACGGCACGTATACGTACTTGCTTCCGGACATCGCCTACCACCAAGACAAGCTGCGGCGCGGATTTACCAAGCTGATTAACGTTTGGGGAGCGGATCACCACGGCTACATCCCGCGCATGAAAGCGGCGATCGCCGCGCTCGGCTACGATCCGGAGGCGCTCGAAGTCGAAATCATCCAAATGGTGAACTTATACCAAAACGGCGAGCGCGTCAAAATGAGCAAGCGCACCGGCAAGGCGGTGACGATGCGCGAGCTGATGGAAGAAGTCGGCGTCGATGCCGTCCGCTACTTCTTTGCGATGCGCTCGGGCGATACGCATTTGGATTTTGACATGGACTTGGCCGTGTCGCAGTCGAATGAAAATCCGGTTTACTACGTCCAATACGCGCATGCCCGCGTCTCAAGCATTCTCCGCCAAGCGGAAGAGCAGCAGCTGTCATATGAAGGGGATGCCGCCCTTCATCATCTCGTGGAAACGGAAAAAGAAATCGAGCTGCTCAAAGTGCTCGGCGACTTCCCGGATGTCGTCGCTGAGGCAGCCTTGAAGCGGATGCCGCACCGCGTCACCGCCTATGCGTTTGATTTGGCGTCGGCGCTTCACAGCTTTTACAATGCGGAGAAAGTGCTTGACCTGGACAATATCGAAAAAACGAAAGCCCGCCTCGCGCTTGTCAAGGCGGTGCAAATCACGCTGCAAAACGCCCTGGCGTTAATCGGCGTCTCAGCGCCGGAACAAATGTAAACGAACAGGGGGGAGCGATTGCTCCCTCTTTTGTTTGGGCATGCTAAAGGAAAACAGCGGTGGAGGATCAACAGGTGAAAGAAGTCATATTATCGCTTATCACCGGCATGGTTGTCGGCCTTTTGTTTACCTTGTTTCGTCTGCCGATTCCTGCCCCCCCGGCGTTGGCCGGCATTGCGGGCATCGTCGGCGTATATCTCGGCATGCGGCTGTTTCAATGGCTGGCGCTGTTTTGGAAATGAGCAGCAGCCGCGCAATGGCAAGCCGATCGGGACGGTTCAATCCCCCGGCTGGCGCCGTTTTGGCGATGCGAGATCGCCGCGGGCGCCGGCCGGGTTTTTGTTTTTGCTGCTTCGGCAGCAGTTCGATAGGAGTGAGGGTGTCCCAGCGCAGCGGGGCACCCTTTTTCATCGCTATATATGCGACGAACGTTTCTGCAAGACCATGTGCTATCCCTCTCTTAGGAAAAGGCGCGCTTCCGAACGCGAGCCCTATGGATGGATGAACGTTCTTTCTTTACGGTTTTTGCCGGGAAGCCGCTACAACCAAGTGGAAAGTAGCTGGGAAATGGATTCTTTGCCGCGGTCGAGGAGCGAACGGTTTTGCCAAAAATCGAGCGTCAGCGGTTCGGAGCGTGTCAAGTCGCGTTCGATCGCCTGTTTGACGAGCCGAGTAAACGCACGGTCAAACACATAGCAGTTGATTTCGCTGTTTAAAAACAAACTGCGCCGGTCGAAATTGGCCGTGCCGACATCGCACCATTCTTCGTCGATCACGATTGTTTTAGCATGGTAAAACCCTTGGTAAAAGCGGTAAACGCGTGCACCGGCTTTCAGCATTTGATAAAAATACGGATAGGCGGCTTCCCTTACAAATAAATGATCTGCCTTCAGCGGCACGAGCACGGTGACGCGCACCCCGCGCTTGAGTGCGCGCATCAGCTCGTTAAACAGCGGACGGCTCGGGATAAAGTACGGGGTGCCGATCATAATTTCTTTTTTGGCGTGGCGGATGACATCGATATACTGCTCTTCGAGGGCGGCGCCATCGGTGGCGACCAATTGATGGCGAATGGTGCCGGCGGGAAGCTCCGGGAAGTAGCGGCGCTTGTCAGTCACCGTCTTGCCTGTCGCCTCTTCCCAATCATGCAAAAACTGTTCCTGCAAGTCATATACGCCTTCCCCGCTGATTTTTAAGTGGTAGTCCCGCCATTCCCCGAAATCGGCGTCTTTCCCATTATACTCGCGGCCGATGTTAAATCCGCCGATATAGCCGACTCGTCCGTCAATGACCGTGATTTTCCGGTGGTTGCGGCGGTTGAGGCGGTAAATGAAAAACGGAAAGCGCGGCGGGCGGGCATAGGCGAACTCCACTCCGTTCGCCCGTAGCGAACGAATGAGCGTTTTCGGCAGCCCGAGGCCGCCGACCCAGTCGACCAACACCCGTACTTTCACTCCCTCAGCCGCCTTTTCTTTTAAAATTTGGAAAAAAGGCGTGGTCGTTTCGTCGCTTTTGATGATGTAAAACAGGATGTGAATATGGTCGCGGGCGCGGCGCAGATCAGCAAAATAGTCGGAAAATAAATGTCTGCCGTTTACGTAGAGCGCAATATCGCTTCTCCGTTCCGGATAGACAACTTTTTTGCGTCCGTTCCGGAAGACGAGCTGTCCGAGCTTGTCATCAAGATAAATGAGCACGAATATGATGGCAATAACAGCAATGACGACCATGCCTTCCCCTCCTGTGCATCGCTTCAGTACTTATTAATGTGTCCTACAACGTACAAAAATAGCAAAGCTATCGCCGCCGATTCCATCCGGCTTTGCCGGACGGGCGCCAAACCGTTCCTTATGGAGACTCAATGATTCAATCGTGCCCGCGGTGAGGCGAAGCGCGGGCAGGAGCGAACCGTCTGGCTGGCCAATATATCGGCCTCCTCTCCGGCTTTTGCTCGAACGCGAAAAGAAATGAGAAAAAAGCTATTGACTGAATGCTCATTCATTTGTACAATAGACGTAAATCACAATTCTGAAAATTTGTTTTGTTATGGCAACAAATTCGCCGGAAAAGCGGGGGAAGGGGAGAGAAGATGAACGCCTTAGTACTGGTGAATTGGCTCGCGTTTTTGTTTGTAACCGCTTACGCCATCTACTTGTTTGCGTATGTCGTGAAAACACGGGCGATGTACATTAAGCTCGGCAAAAAAGTCGAGTTTGATGAAAAAGTGAACGAGCGGCTGCGCAACATTTGGATCAACGTCTTCGGCCAGAAAAAGCTGCTCAAAGACAAAAAAAGCGGGCTGATCCACGTCGTCTTTTTCTACGGTTTTATTCTCGTTCAGTTTGGCGCGATTGACTTTATCATCAAAGGGCTCGCGCCCGGAGCGCATTTGCCGCTCGGGCCGCTGTATCCAGGATTTACGTTTTTCCAAGAAATCGTCACGTTGCTCATTTTAATCGCCGTGCTCGCTGCCTTTTACCGCCGCTACATTGAAAAGCTCGTCCGCTTAAAGCGCGATTTCAAAGCCGGACTTGTGCTCCTTTTTATCGGCGGACTCATGTTGTCCGTTTTGTTCGGCAACGGGATGAGCAGAATTTGGCACGGCGAAGAGGCGACATGGAGCGAGCCGGTTGCCTCGCTCATTGCCGGCGCGTTCTCATGGATCGGCGAAACCGGGGCCGCGGTGCTGTTCTTTGTTGCCTGGTGGGTGCATTTGTTGATTTTGCTGACGTTCCTCGTGTATGTGCCGCAGTCAAAGCACGCCCATTTGATCGCGGCGCCAATCAACGTCTTTTTCGGCCGGCTGACGCGGCCGAAGCTTTCGCCGATCAACTTTGAAGACGAAAGCCAAGAATCGTTTGGCGTCGGCAAAATTGAAGATTTTACGCAAAAGCAGTTGATCGACTTGTATGCCTGTGTCGAGTGCGGCCGCTGTACGAGCATGTGCCCGGCGACCGGCACCGGGAAAATGTTGTCGCCGATGGACTTGATTTTGAAGCTGCGCGACCATTTGACGGAAAAAGGGGCGGTCGTCACGTCGCGCGCCCCATGGGTGCCGACGTTCGCCTTTAAAAACACGAAAGGCAACCAGCTCGCGTTCGCCGCGGCATCGGAGCAGGCGGCAGCGATTGAAATGCCGAGCTTGATCGGCGATGTTATCACCGAGGAAGAAATTTGGGCCTGTACGACGTGCCGCAACTGTGAAGACCAATGCCCGGTCATGAACGAACACGTCGATAAAATTATCGACTTGCGCCGCTATCTCGTGTTGACCGAAGGGCGGATGAATCCGGATGCGCAGCGGGCGATGACGAACATCGAGCGCCAAGGCAACCCGTGGGGCTTAAACCGGAAAGAGCGGGAAAACTGGCGCGAGCTGCGCGACGACGTCCACGTCCCAACGGTCAAAGAAGCGGCCAAGGCCGGGGAAGAGATCGAGTATTTATTCTGGGTCGGCTCGATGGGCTCATACGACAGCCGCAGCCAAAAAATCGCCCTTGCTTTTGCCAAACTGCTGAACGAAGCGGGCGTCAAGTTTGCGATTTTAGGCAACAAGGAGAAAAACTCGGGCGATACGCCGCGCCGGTTAGGGAACGAGTTTTTATTCCAGGAGTTGGCGACGAACAACATCGCCGAGTTTGAAAAAGCGGGCGTTAACAAAATCGTCACGATCGACCCGCACGCCTACAATGCGTTTAAAAACGAATACCCGGACTTCGGGCTCGAAGCCGAAGTGTACCACCATACCGAGCTGCTTGCCAAGCTCATCGAAGAAGGGCGCCTTGTGCCGAAATATCCGGTCAACGAGCGCATCACGTTCCATGACTCGTGCTATTTAGGGCGCTACAATGACGTCTATGACGCACCGAGACAAATTTTGCGCGCCATCCCGGGCGTCGAGCTCGTCGAAATGGAGCGCAACCGCGAACGCGGCATGTGCTGCGGTGCCGGCGGCGGCCTCATGTGGATGGAAGAGACGACCGGCAACCGGATCAACGTCGCCCGCACGGAGCAGGCGCTCGCTGTTAACCCGACGGTCATCAGCTCCGGCTGTCCGTACTGTTTGACGATGCTGTCGGACGGCACGAAGGCGAAAGAAGTGGAAGACCGCGTTTCGACGTACGATGTCGCGGAACTGTTGGCGAAATCGGTGTTTGGGGAGGAAAAAAACGAAGCCGCATCATAAAATAGTTGCATAGACAATTTCTATTTTTTAAAATAGTAAGTAACAAATTGTGTTTGGAAAGAGATGGTGTACGGTTGTACGCCTTCTCTTTCGCCTCGCTATCGAGCGAACGTTCAGTCTGTATTTTGTAATCGCTTTCTTATCTGAAAAGGGGGAGAGGAATGATGGGGAAAACGGTGATTGTCAGCGGGGTGCGCACCCCGTTCGGAAAATTAGGCGGCGCGTTGCGAGCGTTATCAGCATCAGAGCTCGGCGGCATCGCCGTGAAAGAGGCGCTCGCCCGCGCCAACGTGAGCGCAGAACAAGTCGATCATGTCATTTTAGGTACGGTCCTGCAAGGCGGACAAGGGCAGCTTCCGTCGCGGCAGGCGATGCGCCATGCCGGCATCCCGTGGCACGTCCGCACCGAGACGGTGAACAAAGTGTGCGCGTCCGGCATGCGCGCCGTCACTCTTGCTGACCAGCTCATCCGCTTAGGCGACGCCGATGTCGTCGTCGCCGGCGGGATGGAGTCGATGAGCAACGCGCCGTACGTGTTGCCGAAAGCGCGCTGGGGGCTGCGGATGGGCGACAGCACGGTCAAAGATTTGATGGTATATGATGGCCTCACATGCAGCTTCACCGGCGTCCATATGGGCGTTTACGGCGGCAATACAGCGCGTGAGCTCGGCATCACCAGAGAGGCACAAGACGAGTGGGCGTACCGCAGCCATAGGCGCGCCATCGCTGCGATCGAAACCGGCCGCCTCGCGGAAGAAATCGTTCCGGTGACGATTCCGCAGCGCAAAGGCGCCCCGCTTGTCGTTGAACACGACGAGGCGCCGCGGAAAGATACGTCGCTTGAAAAACTGGCGAAACTGCCGCCGGTATTTGACCATGAAGGCACGATTACGGCCGGCAACGCCCCGGGCGTCAACGACGGCGCCGCCGCGCTCGTTTTAATGAGCGAAGAGCGCGCCGCCCGCGAAGGGCTCGAGCCGCTCGCAACGGTGGTCGCCCACACGGCCATCGCTGTCGAGGCGAAAGACTTCCCGAAAACGCCGGGGCTTGTCATTAACGAGCTGCTCCGCAAAACGGGAAAAACGGTCGATGACATCGCCTTGTTCGAAGTGAATGAAGCGTTCGCCGCCGTCGCACTGGCGGCCATCCAAATCGCCGGCCTTGACCCGGAAAAAGTAAATGTCAACGGCGGCGCCGTTGCCCTTGGCCATCCGATCGGCGCGAGCGGTGCGCGCATCATCTTGACGCTCATTCATGAGCTGAAACGCCGCGGCGGCGGCCTCGGCATCGCCGCGATCTGCAGCGGCGGCGGCCAAGGCGACGCCATCTTAGTTGAGGTATAAGGGAAGCCAAGGGCGCGTCTCTCCCGTAGCCGTGCGGGGATGACATGGCTGTCGCCGCATGTCCCCGCACGACAGCCCGCCGCCAAGGCGCGTGTCGCCGGCTGTCGCCAAGATGCAGGAAGCGGCTTGCTGCGATCCTGTCCCTTGGTGACGCGGCGCGAAACGGGACGTGTCGCCGCCCCGCCCTTCGGCGATGGGGACAAAACGGCAGAGGACGCGGCCTGCTGCTAGCAGCGCGTCTATGAACCGGAGCGGTATCCCCAGAACAACGTCAAGGCGCAAGATGCGGCCGCGCGCCCCCGTGCAGCCGCTGCGGGGGAGGAAGCGGTGTGCCGCCGCGATGTTCCTTGCTGTCGGCACCGCGCCATTAGCGCCGTGAATCTAGCGGATGTGATGCACGTTCATTTTTCAGAAATACACATAGACAGGGGGATAGGAACATGGACGTCAAAACGATCATGGTCGTCGGCGCCGGACAAATGGGATCGGGCATCGCTCAAGTATGCGCTGTCGCCGGCTATGACGTGCT
Source organism: Geobacillus subterraneus (assembly GCF_001618685.1). Lineage (GTDB taxonomy): Bacteria > Bacillota > Bacilli > Bacillales > Anoxybacillaceae > Geobacillus > Geobacillus subterraneus. The sequence goes on from NZ_CP014342.1 coordinate 3,341,182, forward strand.
TTTATATGATATTAGCGAAGCGCAATTAGACAAAGGAATGCAAAACATCGAAAAACTGCTCGCCCGTCAAGTGGAAAAAGGGAAAATGGCGGCGGCGGACAAAGATGCGGCGCTGGCGCGGCTTTCTCGCTCCAATGACTTGCGCGCTGCCGTCAACGCCGATCTTGTCATCGAAGCAGTCGTTGAAAACATGGACGTGAAAACGAAGCTGTTTGCCGAACTGGATGAAATCGCCCGCCCGGAAACGATTTTAGCGTCGAACACGTCGTCGCTTCCGATTACGGAAATCGCGGCGGCGACGAAGCGGCCGGAGAAAGTGATCGGCATGCACTTTATGAATCCGGTGCCGGTCATGAAGCTGGTGGAAATCATCCGCGGCTTAGCGACGGCCGATGACGTGTATGAGACGATTGAAGCGGTCACCCGGACGCTCGGCAAAGTGCCGGTGGAAGTGAACGACTTTCCGGGCTTTATTTCCAACCGCGTCCTCATGCCGATGATTAACGAAGCGATTTACGCCCTGTACGAAGGGGTAGCGACCAAAGAGGCGATCGATGAAGTGATGAAACTGGGCATGAACCATCCGATGGGGCCGCTCACGCTCGCTGACTTTATCGGATTGGATACGTGCTTATACATTATGGAAACGCTTCATGAAGGGTTCGGCGATGACAAGTACCGCCCATGCCCGCTGTTGCGTAAATACGTCAAGGCTGGCTGGCTTGGCCGCAAGACAGGCCGCGGATTTTACACGTACGAGTAAGCGGGTCAAAGCAACATTGACGAGCAACATGACAAAGGGGGATGTCCCGTGCAATTTCGGTTTACGGAAGAACAAGAAATGATGCGGCAAATGGTGCGCGAATTCGCGGCGGCGGAAATCGCCCCGTTTGTCGAGCGCATGGAGCAAGGCGAATTTCCGCGTCCGATTTTAACGAAAATGGCCGAGCTCGGCCTGATGGGGATCACTGTTCCGGAACAGTACGGCGGCGCGGGCATGGATTTTGTTTCATATATTATCGCCATCCACGAAATTTCTAAAGTGAGCCCGACGGTCGGTGTCATTTTATCGGTGCACACGTCAGTCGGCACAAACCCGATTTTGTATTTCGGCACGGAAGACCAGAAACAAAAATACGTGACGAAACTTGCCCGCGGCGACTATTTGGGGGCGTTTTGCCTCACCGAACCGAGCGCCGGCTCGGATGCGAAAAGCTTAAAAACGAGAGCGGTGCGCCGCGGCGATACGTACGTATTGAACGGCTCGAAAATGTTCATCACCAACGGCGGAGAAGCGGACACATACATCGTCTTCGCCCGCACGAATCCGGAGGAAACCGGAAGCCGCGGCATTTCCGCGTTTATCGTTGAAAAAGGAACGCCGGGGATGGCGATCGGCAAAGATGAAAAGAAAATGGGGCTGCACGGCTCGCGGACGGTGACGGTGACGTTTGAAGACGCCGAGGTGCCGGCGGAAAACTTGCTCGGCCAAGAAGGGGAAGGATTTAAAATCGCCATGGCCAACCTTGATGCGGGCCGGATCGGCATCGCCGCCCAAGCGCTCGGCATCGCAGAAGCCGCGGTCGAACATGCGGCGGCGTACGCAAAAGGACGAATCCAATTCGGCAAACCGATCGCCGAGCAGCAAGGCGTCGCCTTTAAGCTTGCCGATATGGCGACGGCGGCGGAAGCGGCGAAATGGCTCGTCTACCGCGCCGCCTGGCTGCGCGCCCAAGGCTTGCCGTGCGGCAAAGAAGCGTCGATGGCCAAACTATTTGCCTCGCAAACGGCGATGGATAACGCCATTGAAGCGGTGCAAATTTTCGGCGGCAACGGCTATACGAAAGACTACCCGGTCGAGCGGCTGTTCCGCGATGCGAAAATTACGCAAATTTACGAAGGAACGAGCGAAATCCAGCGAATCGTCATCAGCAAGCAGCTGACCAAACAGTAACAAGGGGAAGAGGATGTTTATAGAAAACGGGGGAATGAAACGATGAACTTTCAATTGAGCGAAGAACATGAAATGCTGCGAAAAATGGTGCGCGAATTTGCCGAAAACGAAGTGGCGCCAACCGCCGCTGAGCGCGATGAGGAAGAGCGGTTTGACCGCGGCATTTTTAACAAAATGGCCGAGCTCGGCTTAACGGGCATCCCGTGGCCGGAAGAGTACGGCGGCATCGGCAGCGATTATTTGGCGTATGTCATCGCCGTTGAGGAGCTGTCGCGCGTCTGCGCCTCGACCGGGGTGACGCTTTCCGCCCATATTTCGCTCGCGAGTTGGCCGATTTACAAGTTCGGCACGGAAGAGCAAAAGCAGAAGTATTTGCGCGCTTTGGCGACCGGAGAAAAGCTCGGGGCGTACGGACTGTCCGAGCCGGGGGCGGGGTCTGACGTCGCCTCGATGAAAACGCGCGCCATCAAAGACGGCGACCATTACGTGTTAAACGGGTCGAAAGTGTGGATCACGAACGGCGGTGAGGCGGAAATTTACGTCGTCTTTGCCGTCACCGATCCGGAAAAACGGCATAAAGGAATCAGCGCTTTTATCGTTGAAAAGGGGACACCGGGCTTTTCGATCGGCAAAAAAGAAAAGAAACTCGGCATTCGTTCATCGCCGACGACCGAGCTCATTTTTGAAGATTGCCGCATCCCGAAAGAAAACTTGCTTGGCCAAGAGGGAGAAGGATTTAAAATCGCGATGATGACGTTAGACGGCGGCCGCAACGGCATCGCCGCCCAAGCGGTCGGCATCGCCCAAGGAGCGCTCGATGCCGCCATTGACTACGCGAAACAGCGCATCCAATTCGGCAAGCCGATCGCTGAGCAGCAAGGCGTCGCCTTTAAGCTCGCCGACATGGCCACCGCCATTGAAGCGGCGCGGCTCTTGACATACCAAGCGGCATGGCTTGAGTCAAACGGCTTGCCGTACGGCAAGGCATCGGCGATGGCAAAACTGTTTGCCGGCGACACGGCGATGAAAGTGACGGTTGATGCGGTGCAAATTTTTGGCGGCAACGGCTATACGAAAGACTATCCGGTTGAACGGTTTATGCGCGATGCAAAAATCACGCAAATTTACGAAGGAACACAAGAAATTCAGCGCCTCGTTATTTCGCGCATGTTGACGCGCGATTAAACGCTGCGCGTCAACTCATTCGTGTTGACGCGTGATTGATGGCCGCGGCGCTTGGTTGCGCGCCATTTCCTCGTTTGGATGCGCGAATCGCGGCAGCCGTTTCAAGGAGCGCGCTCTCTGTGCTGCTGTCAGGGGGTTCTTAATGATTTCGGGGATGTGCCGTGCGGGTCATGGCGATGATTTCAACCGTATGCCGCACGACATGTCCCGTTCTGCGGCGCGAACGGGAAGCTGTGCGGGGCGCCAGCCTAGCTGCTAAACGGGAATGGGGGAGAGGAATCTGCATGAAAAAACGGGAAGTGATCGCATCGGTCAAAGATGAGAAGCTCGTGAAAAAACGGCGCAACGAAATGATTAAAGGCGCCATTTCTCTTTTTAAACAAAAAGGCTTCCACCAAACGACGACGAGGGAAATCGCCAAAGCGTCCGGGTTTAGCATCGGCACGCTGTATGAATACATTCGCAAAAAAGAAGATGTCTTGTATTTAGTGTGCGACCGCATTTACGACGAGGTGCGGGAGCGGACCGAACAAGATCTTGGCGATCATCACGGCACGGTTGAAGGGCTGCGGCGTGCGATCGCCCACTATTTTCGCGTCGTTGATGAGCTCGATGACGAAGTGCTCGTCATGTACCAAGAGCTGAAGGCGTTAAGCAAAGAGTCGCTCCCGTACGTTCTCAATAAAGAGCTCGAGATGACGGCCATTTTCGAGCGTATTTTGCGCACATGCGTCGAAAGCGGGGCGCTGCAGCTTTCCGAAGGCGAGATTCGCCTCTTTGCCCACAACATTATCGTGCTTGGGCAAATGTGGGCGTTCCGGCGATGGGCGCTGAGGAAAATGTATACGCTCGAAGAATACATTGAATGGCAGACCGAGTTTTTATTAAAGGGGATTATGGAGAAACAGCAAGTTTGAACAAAGGGGGAGAGACGATGGCGCATATTTATCGTCCGAAGCATCACGTCCGCTTTGTGACAGCGTCAAGCTTATTTGACGGCCATGATGCCTCGATCAACATTATGCGCCGCATTTTGCAGGCGAGCGGCGCCGAAGTCATCCATTTAGGCCATAACCGTTCGGTCGAAGAGATCGTCAATGCGGCCATTCAGGAAGATGTGCAAGGCATTGCCGTTTCTTCGTACCAAGGCGGCCACATGGAATTTTTTAAATATATGTATGATTTGCTGCAAGAGCGGAGGGCGCCCCATATTCGCATTTACGGCGGCGGGGGCGGCGTCATCATCCCGCGCGAAATCAAGGAATTGCATGAATACGGAATCGCCCGCATTTTCTCGCCTGAAGACGGCCGCACCCTCGGCTTGCAAGGGATGATTAACGTGATGCTGGAAGAGTGCGATTTTCCGACCGTGACTGCCGTGACCGATGAAATCGAACGGCTCCAAACCGGCGATGTGCAAGCCGTGGCCCGGCTCATCACGCTGTGCGAATACCGCGCCGAGGCAGGACAGGAGGCGGCCGCTGCGGCTGAAGCAGTCATCGAGCAAGTGAAGGCGATGGAACAGCGCGTGCCGGTGCTCGGCATTACCGGTACGGGCGGAGCGGGGAAAAGCTCGCTTACCGACGAGCTCGTCCGCCGGTTCTTAAATGAAATTCCTGAGATCAAAATCGCCATTTTATCCGTCGATCCGACGAAACAAAAAACGGGCGGGGCGCTGTTAGGCGACCGAATTCGGATGAACGCCATCCATTCGCCGCGCGTCTATATGCGGAGCCTAGCGACGCGCCATTCCCGCTCCGAGCTGTCGCCAGCGATTCGCGACGCCATTTCAGTCGTCAAAGCGGCCGGTTTTGATCTCGTCATTATTGAAACGAGCGGGATCGGCCAAGGCGATGCCGCCATTACAGAAGTGTGCGACGTGTCGATGTACGTGATGACAAGCGAGTTCGGGGCGCCGACGCAGCTTGAGAAAATCGATATGATCGATTATGCTGATTTGATCGCCATTAACAAATTTGAGCGCAAAGGGTCGGAAGATGCGAAGCGGCAAGTGCAAAAGCAATATCAGCGCAGCCGTCAGCTGTTTGACCGCGACGTGTCGGAAATGCCGGTGTACGGCACGATTGCCAGCCAGTTTAACGACCCGGGCACGAACACGCTTTTTGTCGCCCTCATCGATACGATCAACCAGAAAACAGGAACAAATTGGAAAACGAATTTAAAAACGGTTGCCAACGTTGAAAAGCATAACGTCATCATTCCGAACGAGCGCCGCTATTATTTGCGCGAAATCGCTGAGACGGTGCGCTCGTACCACCGCCGTGCCGAACAGCAGGCAGAGATTGCGCGCCGCCTGTTTCAAATCGAAGGGGCGATTGAAGCGGCCAATGAGCGCGGCGAGGCTGAGGACGTCATCCGCGCGCTCGAGATGCTCAAGGCCGATTACGAGGCGAAGCTGACGCCGGAATCGAAACACATTTTGGCGACGTGGGAAGAAACGAAAGCGAAATACGCGGCTAAGCAATTCGTGACGAACGTGCGCGGCAAAGAAATCGTCACTGAGCTGACGACAAAAACGTTGTCCGGCTTGGACATTCCGAAAGTGATCTTGCCGAAGTTTAAAGATTACGGAGAAATTTTGCGCTGGGTGTATAAAGAAAACGTTCCTGGCTCGTTCCCGTATACGGCCGGCGTCTTCCCGTTCAAGCGCCAAGGGGAAGACCCGAAGCGCCAGTTTGCCGGCGAAGGGACGCCGGAGCGCACAAACCGCCGCTTCCACTACTTATGCAAAGAAGACAAGGCGAAGCGGCTCAGCACGGCGTTTGACTCGGTCACGCTCTACGGCGAAGACCCGGACTACCGGCCGGACATTTTCGGCAAAGTCGGGGAAAGCGGTGTCAGCGTTTGTACGCTCGATGACATGAAAAAACTGTATAAAGGGTTTGACTTGTGCGATCCGCTCACCTCGGTGTCGATGACGATCAACGGCCCGGCTCCGATTTTGCTGGCGATGTTTATGAACACCGCCATCGATCAGCAAGTCGAAAAGCGGGAACAAGAGCTCGGCCGCCCGCTCACCGCGGAAGAGTATGAACAAGTGAAAGCCGCGACGCTGCAAACGGTGCGCGGCACGGTGCAGGCCGACATTTTAAAAGAAGACCAAGGGCAAAATACGTGCATTTTCTCCACCGATTTTGCCTTGAAAATGATGGGCGACATTCAAGAATATTTCATTCAGCACCGCGTCCGCAACTATTATTCCGTGTCGATTTCCGGCTACCATATCGCCGAGGCTGGAGCGAATCCGATCACCCAGCTGGCATTTACGCTCGCCAACGGCTTTACGTACGTCGAATATTATTTAAGCCGCGGCATGCATATTGATGACTTCGCGCCGAACTTGTCGTTTTTCTTCAGCAACGGCCTCGACCCGGAATACTCGGTGATCGGCCGTGTCGCCCGCCGCATTTGGGCGGTTGCCATGCGCGAGAAATACGGCGCCAACGAACGAAGCCAAAAGCTGAAATACCATATTCAAACGTCCGGCCGTTCGCTCCACGCCCAAGAAATCGATTTTAACGACATCCGCACGACATTGCAGGCGTTGTTGGCGATTTACGACAACTGCAACTCGCTCCATACGAACGCCTATGACGAAGCGATCACAACACCGACCGAGGAGTCGGTCCGTCGGGCGATGGCCATCCAGCTCATTATTACAAAAGAGTTTGGCCTGGCGAAAAACGAAAATCCGCTCCAAGGATCGTTCATTATTGAGGAGCTCACCGACCTTGTCGAAGAAGCCGTCTTGCAAGAGTTCGAGCGGTTAAATGACCGCGGCGGCGTGCTCGGAGCGATGGAAATGCAGTATCAGCGCGGCAAAATTCAAGACGAATCGCTCTATTATGAGACGAAAAAACATAGCGGGGAACTGCCGATTATCGGCGTGAATACGTTCTTAAATCCGAACCCGCCGTCAGAAGATGAGCTGAACAATCTTGAACTTGCCCGGGCGACGTATGAAGAAAAAGAGCTGCAAATCCACAATTTGCGTGAATTCCAAGCGCGGAACAAAGATAAAGCCGGCCCGGCGCTTGAGCGCTTAAAACAAGTGGCGATCAGCGGCGGCAACATTTTCGAAGAATTGATGGAAACGGTCAAAGTCGCGAGCCTCGGGCAAATTACCCGCGCGTTGTACGAAGTCGGCGGGCAATACCGGCGGAATATGTAGAACGTGTGTTCGCTAGTCTTGGCCGGACGTAGTGATCCGCCTCCTTGCTTGGCATGACGCAAACTATGTATGCTTCTTCGCTTGCCTAGGTCAAAACGGGAAAGCTGGGTCGAAGAGAATGGCTGTCATTGAATGGCTATGGCGAAAAGAGGGCTGCCTTCGCTATGGGGCGGTTCTCTTTTTGCTTTTTTCGCTAAATAGCTAGCATAAACGCCGGCAATTTGTTTATAATGAATGGTATGTATTCCACTTGCATTCATTTGTTTCATTATATAGAAGGGGAGTGCTGAATTTGAGCCTGCAGCAGCAATACTCGCCAGAGGAATTGCAGGAGATGTCGTTCGTCGAGTTGGCGAACCTCATTTTGCTTGATAAGCGGGGGGCGCTGCCGTTTGACCAAATCGTCCGCGAGGTAGCGGCATTGACCGGCGCAGCGGAGGATGACATCGCCGCGCGGCTTGCCCAGTATTACACCGATTTAAACATCGACGGACGGTTTATTTGCGTCGGGGAAAACGTCTGGGGACTGCGCGCATGGTATCCGTTCGATCAGACGGAAGACGAAACGGTGACGATTGTCAAGCCGAAGAAGAAGAAAAAAGCGCTTGATGACGAATACGACGATTACGAAGAGCTGCTTGACGAAGAGGATCTTGATTACGAGGATCTTGACGAATACGATGATGAAGAGCTTGAAGTCGACGACGAAGAACTGCTTGAAGACGAGGAGTTCGACCTTGACGAAGATGTCGATTTTGAAGACGACATGCTCGACGAGGAAGAGTTTGAACTGGACGAAGAGCCGCTCGACGAAGAACTCGATCTCGAGGAGCCGGAGGAAGACGAATAACCGCTTGACTTTGCCGGGGGAACTCGGTACAATGTGTGTTGGGCTCTTGAAAAACGGATGAATGAAATCATCGCTCCCTTACGTGTGGTAAGCGGAGCGTTTTTTATTTGCGCCTTTCGCAAACACTGAAACTGTTACTGTAATTTCGGCAAGGGGGAAGACAAGATGACGAAGTACATTTTTGTGACGGGCGGTGTCGTTTCTTCGCTAGGAAAAGGAATTACGGCCGCATCGCTCGGGCGGCTGTTGAAAAACCGCGGCTTGAACGTGACGATCCAAAAGTTTGACCCGTATATTAACGTCGACCCGGGGACCATGAGCCCGTACCAGCACGGCGAAGTGTTTGTCACCGATGACGGTGCGGAAACGGATTTGGATTTAGGGCATTATGAGCGGTTCATCGATATTAACTTGAACAAATACAGCAACGTCACCACCGGAAAAATTTATTCCGCCGTCATCCGCAAAGAGCGGCGCGGCGACTACTTAGGCGGTACGGTGCAAGTCATTCCGCACATTACAAACGAGATTAAAGACCGCGTCTTCCGCGCCGGGAAGGAGACGAACGCCGATGTCGTCATTACGGAGATCGGCGGCACGGTCGGTGACATTGAGTCGCTTCCGTTTTTAGAGGCCATCCGCCAAATCAAAAGCGATGTCGGCCGCGAAAATGTCATGTACATTCATTGTACGCTCGTGCCGTACATTAAAGCGGCCGGGGAAATGAAAACGAAGCCGACGCAGCATAGCGTGAAAGAGCTGCGCAGCCTTGGCATTCAGCCGAACATCATCGTCGTGCGTACGGAAATGCCGATGCCGCAAGAAATGAAAGACAAAATCGCCCTCTTTTGCGACATCGACCCGAAGGCGGTCATCGAGTCGCGCGATGCGGATACGCTGTATGCCGTGCCGCTCATGCTGCAGGAGCAAAAGCTCGACCAAATCGTTTGTGAACATTTGCGCCTCAACTGCCGCGACGCGGACATGACCGAATGGAAAGCGCTCGTGGAGAAAGTGCGCAACTTATCAAAAACGACGAAAATCGCCCTCGTCGGCAAATACGTCGAGCTGCCCGACGCCTACATCTCAGTCGTTGAAGCGCTCCGCCACGCCGGCTATGCGTTTGATACGGATATTGACATTCAATGGATTAATGCGGAACATGTGACGCGCGATAATGTGGCCGAGCTGTTGAAAGAGGCTGATGGCATTCTCGTTCCGGGCGGGTTTGGTGACCGCGGCGTCGAAGGAAAAATTGAAGCGATCCGCTACGCCCGCGAACAGCGCGTGCCGTTTTTAGGCATTTGCTTAGGGATGCAGCTTGCGTCGATCGAATTCGCCCGCCATGTCGTCGGCCTTGCGGGCGCCCATTCGGCGGAGTTTGACCCGAACACGCCGCACCCGATCATCGACTTGCTTCCGGAACAAAAAGATGTCGAAGATTTAGGCGGAACGCTCCGCCTCGGCTTGTACCCGTGCAAGCTGCAAGAAGGGACGCTCGCCCATGCGGCGTACGGCGATGAAGTCATTTACGAGCGTCATCGCCATCGGTACGAATTCAATAACCAGTACCGCCATTTAATGGAAGAACACGGCTTTGTCTTCTCCGGCACGAGCCCGGACGGGCGGCTCGTCGAAGTGATCGAGTTAAAAGACCATCCGTGGTTTGTCGCCGCGCAGTTCCATCCGGAATTTACTTCCCGTCCGACGCGGCCGCAGCCGCTCTTCCGCGAGTTTGTCAAAGCGTCGTTGAAACAATGACGAAAAAACGGTGTCCGTTTGCCGGACACCGTTTTTTGATAGCTTCATCCGGTAGGCGCACCCGCTTTCGCGGCGGCGGTTACTGATACTCTTCCAAAATTTCGTCAAGCAACACAAGCAGCCCGTAGTAGATGAACGAAGCGGCAACGACCGTCGGCATGGCGATGCGGCGGCCGTCTTCGGTCGGCACGAGCGGGCGGGAGAGCTTGCTGTCAATATGGACGGCGGCGATATCCGCTAATCCGGGTTCGTCTTTGACAAGCGTCGAGACAGCGACCGTATCAACGCCATTCGCTTGCAGCTGTTCGACGAGACGGATCGCCTCTTTGTCGTTGGAAAAACGGGCGAACACAAGCGCCCGATCCGTTTCGTTCCAGTCATCGGCCGCCTCCGGTTCAAGGTGCGCCGCTTTTGGCAGCGAATCCGGGCCGAGAAGGGCGGCAGCAACGACCGCATCGAGCTCGCCTGTTCCATACAGCCAAATGCGTCCGTTGCTAATGGCTGCCTGGGCGAGCAAGCGCGCTCCGTCTTCGAGCGCCAGCTCTTCATCGGCGGCGATTTTTTGCAGCAGTCCGATTGTTTGTGTCGTCAAAATTTTCATCGTTCGGCCTCCTTTCGCCGTTATTATACAAAATCTGCAAATGGCAAGAAAAGCAAGCAGGAAATACGTTCGGGAAATGCGAAACATTAATAGGGAGAAAAAAGGGAATAGAGGTGCATAACCGTGGGAAACAAAATTTTAATTGTCGACGACCAGTATGGCATCCGCATTTTGTTAAACGAAGTGTTTCAACGGGAAGGGTATGTGACATACCAGGCGGCCAACGGCATGCAGGCGCTTGAAATCGTTCGCAAACACCATCCCGACCTTGTGCTTCTCGATATGAAAATTCCCGGCATGGACGGTATTGAAATTTTAAAGCGGTTAAAAGACATCGACCCGGATATTAAAGTGATCATCATGACGGCGTATGGCGAGCTCGATATGATCCAGGAAACAAAAGAGCTCGGCGCGCTGATGCATTTTGCCAAGCCGTTTGATATCGATGATTTGCGCGCTGCCGTCAAAAAATATATTTCCTTGTAAAAGCTCTTTTCAGCTGCCTGTGCAACGTTAGCAGAATGAAGAAGGGAAATGTTGCTGTTTTGCCGGCAAGTTGGTATGCTTATAACGTAGATGTATTTTGCGCCTGTGGGCCTACGTTCCGCCATGGCGACAAAGACGACGATCAGCTAAGGAGGATGTAACCATGCCGTTAGTATCGATGAAAGAGATGCTCAACGAGGCGCTGCGCGGCAAATACGCGGTCGGCCAATTTAACATTAACAACTTGGAATGGACGCAAGCCATTTTAGCGGCAGCCGAAGAAGAAAAATCGCCGGTCATTCTCGGCGTTTCTGAAGGAGCGGCTCGCTATATGGGCGGGTTTAAAACGGTCGTCAACATGGTGAAAGGCTTAATGGAAGACATGAACATTACAGTTCCTGTCGCCATTCACCTCGACCATGGCTCGAGCTTTGAAAAATGTAAAGCGGCAATCGACGCCGGGTTCACCTCGGTCATGATTGACGCCTCCCATCATCCATTTGAAGAGAACGTCCGCATCACCTCGCAAGTCGTTGAATACGCCCATGCACGCGGCGTCTCCGTTGAAGCTGAGCTCGGCATCGTCGGCGGGCAAGAAGACGACGTCGTCGGTGAAGACGTCATTTACGCCGATCCGAAAGAATGTGAAGAGCTTGTCAAGCGGACAGGCATCGACTGCCTTGCTCCGGCGCTCGGTTCCGTGCACGGCCCGTACAAAGGGGAGCCGAAACTCGGGTTTGCCGAGATGGAACAAATCCGCGATTTAACCGGCATTCCACTCGTGCTTCACGGCGGTACCGGCATCCCGACTGAGCAAATCCAGCGCGCGATTTCCCTTGGCACATCGAAAATCAACGTCAATACAGAAAACCAAATGGCGTTCACGAAAGTCGTCCGCGAGCTGCTCGCAAAAGATCCGAACGTTTATGACCCGCGCAAAATCATCGGCCCGGGCCGCGATGCGATCAAAGCGACGGTCATCGGTAAAATGCGCGAGTTCGGTTCGTCCGGAAAAGCAGCACAATAACAGGCAAACGGCAAGATCGGCCTAGCAGGCGGCTTTCGGCCGCCGCCCGGGCTTGCCCGCTTGCATCCAAACAACGACAAGGAGGGTCACTAATGAAATTTTTTATTGATACAGCCAATTTAGAGGAGATTAAACACGCCCATGAACTCGGTATTTTGGCCGGCGTAACGACCAACCCGAGTTTAGTGGCGAAAGAAAACGTCTCGTTCCATGACCGGCTGCGCGAAATTACGTCGATCGTCTCCGGTTCGGTCAGCGCGGAAGTCATTTCAACCGAGGCGGCCGGCATGATCGAAGAAGGCGAGGAGCTGGCGAAAATCGCTCCAAACATCACGATTAAAGTGCCGATGACGCCGGAAGGGTTAAAAGCGGTAAAAACGTTCAGCGAAAAAGGCATCAAAACGAACGTCACGCTCGTGTTTACCGCCAACCAGGCGCTGTTGGCTGCGCGCGCCGGCGCGACGTACGTCTCTCCGTTCCTCGGCCGCCTCGATGATATCGGCCATAACGGCTTAGAGCTCATTTCCACCATCGCTGATATTTTCAACATTCATGGCATTGAAACAGAAATCATCGCGGCTTCGATCCGCCACCCGCTCCATGTGACAGAAGCGGCTTTGCGTGGGGCGCATATTGCCACTGTCCCGTACAAAGTGCTCATGCAATTGTTTAACCATCCGCTCACTGACCAAGGGATCGAGAAGTTTCTCGCCGACTGGAATCGGCAACAATGAAAATAGGCCGTTTGCCTCCTAGGTTAAGCGGGCTCACCCGACCGCGTTCGGGTCGGGGAGTCGAGCCCGCCCGGCCGCTTTCTCGTTCCTAGGGGTGAAGCCAACTTCCGAGCAAAGAAGGGAGACGACGATGGATAAAATGAAAATTATCGGCGGGGATCGGCTGCGGGGGACGATCAAAGTGAGCGGCGCGAAAAACAGCGCGGTCGCCTTGATTCCCGCGGCGATTTTAGCCGATTCGCCGGTGACGATCGAAGGGTTGCCGGACATTTCCGACGTGCACATTTTAGGAAGCTTGATCGAGGAGATCGGCGGTTCGTTTTCGTTTGACGGCAAAGAGGCGGTCATCGATCCGACGAACATGGTTTCCATGCCGCTTCCGAACGGAAAAGTGAAAAAACTGCGCGCCTCGTACTATTTGATGGGAGCGATGCTTGGCCGATTCAAAAAAGCGGTCGTCGGCCTGCCGGGCGGCTGCCATCTCGGGCCGCGTCCGATCGACCAGCACATTAAAGGGTTTGAGGCGCTCGGTGCAACGGTGACGAACGAGCAGGGCGCCATTTATTTGCGCGCTGAGGAGCTCCGCGGGGCCCGCATTTTTTTGGACGTCGTCAGCGTCGGTGCGACGATCAACATTATGCTGGCGGCGGTGCGCGCCAAAGGGCGGACGATTATCGAAAACGCCGCGAAAGAGCCGGAAATCATTGATGTGGCGACATTGCTTTCGAACATGGGCGCAAAAATTAAAGGCGCGGGCACCGATGTCATCCGCATCGACGGCGTCGAAAAATTATCGGGCTGCCGCCACGCCATCATCCCGGACCGGATTGAGGCCGGTACGTATATGATCGCCGCTGCGGCGATCGGCAGCGAAGTCGTCGTCGACAACGTCATCCCGCAGCACGTCGAATCGCTGACGGCGAAGTTGCGTGAAATGGGCGTGCACGTCGAGACAGGCGCGGATCAAATTTTGATTCGCGGCTCCGATGTTTTGAAAGCGGTTGACGTCAAAACGCTCGTCTACCCGGGGTTTCCGACCGATTTGCAGCAGCCGTTTACCGCTTTGTTGACGAAAGCGAACGGCACGAGCGTCGTCACCGATACGATTTACAGCGCGCGCTTCAAACATATCGACGAATTGCGGCGCATGAACGCGAACGTGAAAGTCGAAGGCCGCTCAGCCATTATCACCGGGCCGGTCAGGTTGCAAGGGGCAAAAGTGAAAGCGAGCGACTTGCGCGCCGGGGCGGCGCTCGTTGTCGCCGGGCTCATGGCCGAAGGAGTGACGGAAATTACCGGCGTCGAGCATATCGACCGCGGCTACAGCGGGTTAGTTGAAAAGCTGTCTGAGATCGGCGCTACGATTTGGCGCGAAAAAATGACCGATGAGGAAATTGAGCAGGTGAAAAACGCTTGACGTCTGGCAAGTAAAGGGGAAGGGGAGAACGACAATGGAACGAAGCTTGTCGATGGAACTTGTGCGCGTCACCGAAGCAGCCGCGCTTGCCGCGGCCCGCTGGATGGGGCGCGGAAAAAAGAATGAGGCTGACGACGCAGCGACATCGGCGATGCGCGATGTATTTGACACGGTGCCGATGAAAGGGACGGTCGTCATCGGTGAAGGGGAAATGGATGAGGCGCCGATGCTGTATATTGGAGAAAAGCTCGGCAACGGCTACGGCCCGCGCGTCGATGTCGCTGTCGATCCGCTTGAGGGGACGAACATTGTCGCTTCCGGGGGCTGGAATGCGCTGGCTGTCGTCGCCGTCGCTGACCACGGCCATTTGCTCCATGCGCCGGATATGTACATGGAAAAAATCGCCGTTGGTCCGGAAGCGGTCGGCATGATTGATATTGAAGCGCCGATCATCGACAATTTAAAAGCGGTGGCGAAAGCGAAAAACAAAGACATTGAAGATGTGGTCGCCATTGTCCTCAATCGTCCGCGCCACGAACGGCTCATCCAAGAGCTGCGCGAGGCTGGCGCGCGCATTAAGCTCATTAATGACGGCGATGTCGCCGCCGCCATTAACACGGCGTTTGACCATACCGGCGTCGACATTTTATTCGGCTCAGGCGGCGCACCGGAAGGGGTGCTCGCGGCCGTTGCGTTAAAGTGCCTTGGCGGCGAACTGCAAGGGAAACTGCTGCCGCAAAATGACGCCGAACTTGAGCGGTGCAAACAAATGGGGATCGACGTGAACAAAGTGTTGCGCATGGACGACTTAGTGAAAGGGGACGACGCCATTTTTGCCGCCACCGGCGTCACGGATGGCGAGCTGCTGCGCGGCGTGCAGCTGAAAGGGGCATACGGCCTCACCCACTCGGTCGTCATGCGCGCCAAATCCGGCACTGTCCGCTTCATTGAGGGGCGGCATAGCTTGAAGAAAAAACCGAACTTAGTCATTAAGTAGCGCCCCTTATCCGGCTTGGCGGCGGCGCCGGTTTCCCGGGCCGCTCCCTGACCGGGAAAGCAAAAAAAGATTGATTAAAAATAGGAAAAAAGGGTAAAATAGTCGTGTTACCTGTGCAAAAATAAGCTCTGCCATTCTACTTCCTTATTTCAGCCTTCATCATCTTCTAAACGAATGATCCCTTCGCCTGTCGAATTGATGACAAATATGTCCGAACGCGAACGATGGGAGCATAGGAAACTTTGCAAAGTGTGGTGTCAAGATGGAGTTAACGTTAGCGGCTTTAGAAAACATGAAGTTAAAAGAGCTGTATGAGCTCGCCAGGCAATATAAAATTTCGTATTACAGCAAATTGACAAAAAAAGAGCTTATTTTTGCTATTTTGAAAGCGCGTGCCGAGCAAGACGGCCTCTTTTTCATGGAAGGCGTCCTCGAAATCATTCCGTCGGAAGGATTCGGCTTTTTGCGCCCGATCAACTACTCCCCGAGCTCGGAAGACATTTACATTTCCGCTTCCCAAATTCGCCGTTTTGATTTGCGCAACGGGGATAAAGTATCCGGCAAAGTGCGGCCGCCGAAAGAAAACGAGCGCTATTTCGGCTTGCTCCACGTCGAGGCGGTCAACGGGGAAGACCCGGAAATCGCGAAAGAGCGCGTCCATTTTCCAGCGTTAACCCCTTTATATCCGAATCGGCAAATGAAGCTCGAGACAACGCCGGACAAGTTGTCGACCCGCATCATCGACCTCATCGCCCCGGTCGGCTTTGGGCAGCGCGGGCTGATCGTCGCGCCGCCGAAAGCAGGGAAAACGATGCTGCTTAAAGAAATCGCCAACAGCATCACCGCCAACCACCCGGACGTCGAGCTGATCGTCCTTTTGATTGACGAACGGCCGGAAGAAGTGACCGACATCGAGCGGTCCGTACAAGGGGATGTCGTCAGCTCGACGTTTGACGAAGTGCCGGAAAACCATATTAAAGTGGCCGAGCTCGTCTTAGAGCGGGCGATGCGTTTGGTCGAGCATAAGCGCGATGTCGTCATTTTAATGGACAGCATCACCCGTTTGGCCCGGGCGTACAACTTAGTCATTCCGCCGAGCGGTCGCACGCTCTCCGGCGGGATCGACCCGGCCGCATTTCACCGCCCGAAACGGTTTTTCGGTGCGGCCCGCAACATCGAAGAGGGCGGCAGCTTAACGATTTTGGCGACGGCCTTAGTCGATACCGGCTCGCGCATGGACGATGTCATTTACGAAGAATTCAAGGGAACAGGCAACATGGAGCTCCACCTCGACCGGTCGCTCGCTGAGCGTCGCATTTTCCCAGCGATCGACATTCGCCGCTCCGGAACGCGCAAAGAGGAGTTGCTTATTCCGAAAGAACATTTGGATAAACTGTGGGCGATCCGCAAAACGATGGCTGATTCTCCGGACTTTATCGAGCGGTTTTTAAACAAGCTGCGCCGCACGAAATCGAACGAAGAATTTTTCGCCTTGCTCGATCAAGAATGGAAAAGCGGCGGCCCGCTTCGCCTCTAAATGGCTGGCGGAATTTGCCGGGAATCGCCCATTGCAAATCAGCGGAAAAGCTGTTATAATCTTAACATGTGTGTTTTAGCTAGCGCTTATGTGTTCACACGATGAACCGTCTGCACCGGCCGGGCTGCTCTCATAAAGCCCCGGCCGTTCCATGCGCGGCGCTTCGCCGGAAAGGCGGAAGCGCCTCGGGCATCGAGCCCGCACGAACGAATAACTCTGTTTCGATGAGATACAGGGCGGAAGGAGATGAAAACGATGAAACAAGGGATCCATCCAGCGTACAAAAAAGTGATCGTCCGCTGCGCATGCGGAAACGAGTTCGAAAGCGGTTCGGTCAAAGACGAGCTGCGCGTCGAGATTTGCTCGGAATGCCATCCGTTCTTCACGGGCAAACAAAAATTCGTTTCGGCAGCGGGCCGCGTCGATAAATTCAATAAAAAATACGGCCTTAAGTAAAAAAAGAACGGACGAAAGCAGGCAAGCGCACCGCTTGCCTGCTTTTTCGTGAGGGCAGATGGACGAACCGTTGCCCATAGAGCGGATCTTGCCGGCCGTTTCGGTCCGGTGCGGTTGGCTCGTTTTTCGATGACAGTGTTGAGCGAAAGGAGAGGCCCCCGATGTATGTGATGACGCAGTCCGGTTGGCTGGAAGTCATTTGCGGCAGCATGTTCTCCGGCAAATCGGAAGAACTGATCCGCCGCATCCGCCGCGCCCAGTTTGCCAAGCAGGAAGTGAAAGTGTTCAAACCGACGATCGACAATCGTTATAGCGAAGACGCAGTCGTGTCGCACAACGGCAATTCGGTGATCGCCATCCCGGTCGCGACGCCGGCCGAACTGTTTCGTTACATTTCCGCTGCCACCGATGTCGTCGCCATTGATGAAGTGCAGTTTTTTTCCGATGACATTGTTGATGTTGTGCAGACGCTCGCGGATCGCGGTTATCGCGTCATCGCCGCCGGGTTGGATCAAGACTTCCGCGGCGAACCGTTCGGACCGGTGCCCGCGCTCATGGCGATCGCCGAGTCGGTGACGAAACTGCAAGCGGTATGCACCGTCTGCGGTTCCCCAGCCAGCCGGACGCAGCGGCTTATTAACGGTGCGCCTGCTTCTTATGACGATCCGATCATTCTTGTCGGTGCCAGCGAAGCGTACGAACCCCGTTGCCGCCATCATCACGAAGTGCCGGGCAAACCGAAAAAGCGCCATGGCCATCCGCTCGCTGAACGTGCCGGCGAGTGACAGGATCAGGGGATCAAGAACGATACGTATCGGTGTTCCCATCGCTTGCTAGACGTGTCGGTAAACAACGGGAAAAGAGAAAATTCGCGGCAAACCGCAAGCCGTTTGTTTACTGAATGCGCCATTTACCAACGGTGACCAATGCCGGCGCGCGCCGGATGTTTCCGCCGCCCCGCTCAATGGGGGAATGAATGACATAGTTGCCCACAAACCGCGGCTTGGCTTTTTCCTTTGTTTAAAGGCGGTGGCCTCTCCGCTCGGAGAGGATATAAATATTATGGCTTGTCACGGGCATCCTAACAGCAGGGAGGCGAAAACAATGAAACGCATCTGGCTGTTAGGGATTGCCTTGTTGCTTTCGGCCTGTTCGTTGACCCCGGATCATTCGTCTTACCGCCAGCAAAGCGAAGACAAAAACGGTACGCGGCTGATGACGGACGAGCGGCCGAAAATGGATGCGGATCACGACTTGTACAACAACTTTGACGACCCAGAAAAAACGCGGCAAAACCCGAACTTCATTAGTTTGACCGAAGGAAGCGAAAACCAGCGCGCCGATACGCGGAAAGCCGCACAACTCATTGAGCGGCATACCGATTACCGCGCCGACTCCATCTGGTTTCACGGCAGCAATATGTATGTCACAGTCGATGTGCCGGAAACATTGTCCGCCGAAGAGCGGCAACGTGAGGCGAGCCGCATCGACAAACTGCTGACAAAAGCGATTCCGACGTACGAAATTATCGTGCGCGTGAACTAACACTCCCGCTTGCCAAAAGCGGGGGTTTTTGTTTGGTCTTGTTTCATGATATAATTTGAAATTAGACTGTGCTGAAAAACAGAGGTGAATGATGTGTTTGACCGGTTAGAAGCTGTCGAACAACGGTATGAAAAATTAAACGAGCTGTTGATGGATCCAGCCGTCATCAACGATCCGAAAAAGTTGCGCGATTATTCGAAAGAGCAGGCCGATTTGGCGGAAACGGTGCAAACGTACCGCGAATACAAGTCCGTTCGCGACCAGCTCGCGGAAGCGAAGGCCATGTTGGAAGAAAAGCTTGAGCCAGAGCTGCGCGAGATGGTGAAAGAGGAAATTGATGAACTCGAAGAACGGGAAGCGGCGCTCGTTGAGAAGTTGAAAGTGCTGCTTTTGCCGAAAGATCCGAACGATGAGAAAAACGTCATTATGGAAATTCGCGCCGCCGCCGGCGGCGAGGAAGCGGCGCTGTTTGCCGGCGACTTGTACCGAATGTACACGCGCTATGCCGAGTCGCAAGGGTGGAAAACAGAAGTGATCGAAGCGAGCCCGACCGGCCTTGGCGGCTATAAAGAAATCATCTTTATGGTCAACGGAAAAGGGGCGTATTCGAAGCTGAAGTTTGAAAACGGCGCCCACCGCGTCCAGCGCGTTCCGGAAACGGAGTCGGGCGGGCGCATCCACACGTCGACGGCAACGGTCGCCTGTCTGCCGGAAATGGAAGAAGTCGAAGTCGACATTCATGAAAAAGACATTCGTGTCGATACGTTCGCCTCGAGCGGGCCAGGGGGGCAAAGCGTCAACACGACGATGTCGGCCGTACGCCTCACCCATATTCCGACCGGCATTGTCGTCACATGCCAAGACGAAAAATCGCAAATTAAAAACAAAGAGAAGGCCATGAAAGTGTTGCGCGCCCGCATTTACGACAAATACCAGCAAGAGGCGCGCGCCGAATATGACCAGACGCGCAAGCAGGCGGTCGGCACCGGCGACCGTTCAGAGCGCATCCGCACGTACAACTTCCCGCAAAACCGCGTCACCGACCACCGCATCGGGCTGACGATTCAAAAGCTTGACCTCGTGTTGGACGGGCAGCTTGATGAAATTATCGAGGCGCTCATTTTAGACGACCAGGCGAAAAAATTGGAGCAAGCGAACGATGCGTCGTAACGTGCATGAAGTCCTCGCCTGGGCTTCTTCTTTTTTGCGCGCCCATGGGAAGGAGGAGCGGGCGGCCGAGTGGCTGTTGTGCCACCATTTGCGCACTGACCGGGCCGGGCTGTTCGCCCGTTGGCGCGAGCCCGTTGAGGAAGCGGTGTACGAACGGTTTACGGCCGATGTGCGCCGCCATGCCTTACACCATGTGCCGGTTCAATATTTGATCGGCCATGAATCGTTTTACGGACGGCCGTTCCTTGTGAACCGTCATGTGCTCATCCCGCGCCCGGAAACGGAAGAGTTGGTGCTTGGCGTCCTTGAGCGCGTGCCGCGCCTATTTGCCGGCCGGGAGCGGATTGATGTCGTCGATGTCGGCACCGGCAGCGGAGCGATCGCTGTGACATTGGCGCTAGAGAACAAAGCGTTGTCGGTGACTGCCACCGATATTTCCGAAGCAGCGCTCACAGTCGCTCGGGAAAACGCTCGCCGGCTTGGGGCAAGCGTTTCGTTTTTGCGCGGCGACTTATTGCAGCCGCTCATCGAACAAGGACGAACCGTCGATGTGGTCGTTTCGAATCCGCCGTACATTCCCGAGGCCGATGCTGCGTTGCTCTCTCCGGTCGTGAAAGACTACGAGCCGCACACCGCGCTCTTTGGCGGCCGCGACGGGCTTGACTTTTACCGCCGCTTCGCTCGCGATTTGCCGCTTGTGCTCGGCGTCCCGGCGCTTGTCGCGTTTGAAGTCGGCGCCGGACAAGGGGAAGCGGTCGCTGCGCTTTTAGCGGCAGCGTTTCCCGAGGCGCGGGTCGAAGTGGCCTTTGATTTGAACGGCAAGGACCGAATGGTTTATATGACAAGAAAAAATTAGATTCATAGGTTTAAAATGAGGCGGCGCCGTCCACAATGAGAGGTGAAAGGACGGTGCCGATGATGAGAATGAAGGGAAATTCCATCGCTGTATGTTTATATATCATTCTATTAACAACAGGCGTCCTCGTTCAGCTGTACGGCCAGCAGACCGATGCTGGGGCCAACGCCGCGGTCGCGGTTCCCGACGAGGCGGTTCGCTTGCGCATTTTAGCCAACAGCGATGCGGCTGCTGACCAAGAATTGAAACGAAACGTGCGCGATGCGGTGAACGCGCAAATCAACAGCTGGGTCGCTGAACTGACGTCGTTCGACGAAGCGAAGCGCGTCATCCGCTCCCGCCTGCCGGACATTGAACAGACAGTCGCTCGCGTGCTCCGTGATGAGCAAAGCAGCCAGTCGTACAAAGTAGAGTTTGGCCCGGTTCGCTTTCCGACGAAAGTGTATGGCGACTACGTCTATCCGGCCGGCACGTACGATGCGGTCCTCATTACGCTCGGGGAAGGGAAAGGGTCAAACTGGTGGTGTGTCTTGTTCCCGCCGCTTTGTTTTCTCGACTTTTCCAACGGTGACGCTGTGATGATGAGAGCGGAAGAAAGGCCGGCAAACGAGACAAGTAAGCCGGCACCGGCCGAGGCCGATCAGCCCGTTAAGAGAAAGCAGAGTGACAAGGAGGCGGTGCAGCCGGATGAACAAGAAGGCGGGAGCACCGCGGCGGCCATGGAGAAGACGGGGCGCCGCGCAGCGGCCGAGGACACGATAAGTGCTGAGACAGATAGTGTGAGCAAAGATGTGGATGACGTGGGGATTCGTGTGGGCGGTGTGGACAATGAGGCAGACGACGCGAGCACCGCTGCGAAGAACACGGGCGAGGATGCGAGTGAAGGGGGAGGAATAGACGGCGGAAACGCTTCTCCTGTCGTCATCGCTGAGCCGGAACAGCGGATCGAAGTGAAATTTTTCTTCAAAGAGTGGCTGGCCCATCTCATTCCATAAGATCCTATCCACAAAGTTATCCACAAAAATAACAGATTTATTCACAACTTGTGCGTAACTATGGACGGGCGGCGAAAACCGGTTCAGCGCTTCCGGACAAAGCCGCTATCTTCAAGGCGAATCAAGACGATAGAGAAGGTGAAACGATTGAAAACGCGTGTTTGGACTGTGGATAATATTGTTGATAAACAGCAAATTTATCCACAAATACAAGAGGCGGCCGAATGGCTGCGGGCCGGGGAAGTGGTGGCGTTCCCGACGGAAACGGTGTACGGCTTAGGGGCGGATGCGGCCAATACGGCAGCGGTGGGCAAAATTTTTGCCGCCAAAGGGCGGCCGAGCGACAATCCGCTCATCGTTCACGTCGCGAACGTAGCGCAAGTGGAAGCGATCGCCGCAGCGATCCCGCCGATGGCGAAAACATTGATGGAGCGGTTTTGGCCGGGGCCGCTCACGTTAGTATTGCCAAAACGGGCCAAAGCGGTGTCTGA
The DNA here is from genome assembly GCF_001618685.1 of Geobacillus subterraneus. Taxonomy (GTDB): domain Bacteria; phylum Bacillota; class Bacilli; order Bacillales; family Anoxybacillaceae; genus Geobacillus; species Geobacillus subterraneus. The sequence continues at coordinate 3,363,436 of NZ_CP014342.1, forward strand.
ACGGGTGACGGCTGGGCTGCCGACGGTGGCGGTGCGCATGCCGGATCACCCGCTGGCGCTCGCCTTGATCGAGGCGAGCGGCTTGGCGCTTGCCGCTCCGAGCGCCAACCGGTCAGGAAAACCGAGCCCGACGACGGCCGCCCACGTGCTCGCCGATTTAAACGGGCGCATCGCCGGGGTGATTGATGGCGGGCCGACCGGCATCGGCGTCGAATCGACTGTGCTCGATTGCAGCGGGGAGGTGCCGACGATTTTGCGCCCGGGCGGGGTGACGAAGGAGGCGCTGAGCGAAGCGGTCGGCCGCGTTGAGGAGGCCGTCGGCATGGGAGATGAACAGACAGCGCCGAAAGCGCCGGGGATGAAATATACGCATTACGCGCCAAAAGCGCCGCTTTCGATCGTCTCCGGCCCGCCGTCGTTGTTGCAGCAGCTTGTCGATGAAAGCCGGGCGGGGGGAAAAACCGTCGGTGTGCTGACGACTGAAGAAAATAAAAGCCGTTATGCCGCTGATGTCGTGTTGGCGTGCGGGACGCGCCGCGAGCTCGAAACGGTCGCCCATCGCCTGTACGATACGCTGCGCCGATTTGATGAGACGGGCGTCGACCTCATTTACAGCGAGGCGTTTCCAGAAGAAGGGATCGGCGTTGCGATCATGAACCGGTTGAAGAAAGCAGCCGGCGGGCGCGTCATTCGCGAATAGCGGAAACGAAAGCGCCCGTTGGCTAAAGCGCAAAGAAGCTGACGCAAAAGGTCATCTGCTAGTGAAACGAATCCATTTGATGTGTATATAGAGCGGTGAAAAAGGGGGTCTCATTGTGTTGCGGCACCCTTTTTCTTTTCGCCGTTCTGCACATGAAGCCGTCTTTCCCCCTGTATGACCAGTTTGCTTCTAAACGATTCTGGACGTGCATATGTTAGCAGTAAGGCCAGTCCGGGAGGGAAGGGGAATGGGCGCGTTAATCGGCGAAATGATCGCGCTGTCGCTAATGGCGCTGGCGCTAGGGATGGACGCATTTTCGGTCGCTCTAGGAATGGGGCTGTTGCGTCTTCGGCTTCGGCAAATTTTTTATATTGGGCTCACGATCGGCTTGTTTCATATTTTTATGCCGCTTGTCGGCATGGCAGTCGGCCGCTTTTTGTCGCGCGAGTTCGGCAGCATCGCTACTTATGCGGGCGGGCTGTTGCTATTATGGCTGGGCGGGCAAATGATCGTTACATCGTTTCAGCGGGGAGACGGGTCACCGTTGTTTCCGCGCGGGGCGGGGCTGCTTTTTTTTGCGTTCAGCGTTAGCCTCGACAGCTTTTCGGTCGGGCTAAGTCTTGGCATTTTCGGGGCGCGGACGATGGTGACGATCCTTCTGTTCGGCCTATTCAGCACGGTATTGACTTGGATCGGGCTGTTGGTGGGCCGCCATTTTCAGCAATGGCTCGGTTCATACAGCGAAGCGCTCGGCGGCAGCATTTTGCTCGCGTTCGGGCTGAAGCTGCTCTTTTCGTGAAAAATCGGGGCAGGCGATGCCGGCTTTTTCATTTACGTGGGAAAAAGCGGACTGCCTGCTTTTTTTTGCTCTTTTTCCTATGGTATATTGGTGGTAGGCCATTGTTGTGAAGAGGTGGTTGTCATGTCGTACCGCATTTTGTTCGTCTGCACAGGCAATACGTGCCGCAGCCCGATGGCAGCGGCATTGCTTGAGAGCAAGCAGCTGCCCGGTGTCGAGGTGAAATCGGCTGGGGTGTTTGCTGCGGAAGGAAGCGAGGCGTCCGCCCATGCGAAAACGGTGCTGAAAGAAAAGGGGATTGACGCATCCCACCGTTCCTCGCCGTTAAAAAAAGAGCATATTGATTGGGCGACGCATGTGTTGGCGATGACGTCCGGCCATAAAGAGATGATCATTGGCCGTTTTCCGGAGGCGAAAGACAAAACGTTTACGTTAAAACAGTTCGCTTCAGGAACAGACGGTGACATCGCCGATCCGTTCGGCGGCCCGGTCGAGGCGTACCGGGCGGCGCGCGATGAGTTGGCGGCGCTCATTGACCGCTTGGCGGAAAAATTGCAAGAGAGACAATGATCTGACATGATCGGTGAGGGGAAAAACGATGGGGGGAACAGATCGTTCGTTTGGTTTGCGCCTGAAGCTTGTCGTCTTTACGACGGCGCTGGCGCTCATTACATATTCAACGAGCGCCTTGTTCTTGTATGTGTTGTACGATTGGTGGTTTGCATCGTTCAATAAAGGCGTGTTCACGATTATTGTGCTGCTGCTCGGCATTTTTTGGTCGGGGGTGCTCGCCTATGTCGCGGCCGGCTGGATTACGAGGCCGCTGCAACGCCTCGAAGAAGCCGCTGTGAAGGCAGCCGGCGGGCACATTGAAGCGGACGTCCCGCTCCCTCCGTCCAATGACGAAATCCGCTCGCTTGCTGTCGCTTTCAACCGCATGCTCGGCCATTTGCGCGCGGTCGTCGCCAACATTGAAGAAAACGCGGTGCGCACGAACGAAAAGACGGCAGAGATAAAAGAAGCGTCTGAGGCGGCGGCGGGTCGTGCGCACGACATCGCGGCGACGATTGACGACATCTCCAAAGGGGCAGCGGCCTCGGCTGAAGCGACGCAGGCGGCAGCCGCGGCGGTCGAAGATGTGCTTGCCATCGCCGAGCAAGTGAAAGGGACGGCCGAGCGCGCCGAACAATCCGCGCAGGCGATGGCAGAAACGCTCAAAGCGAGCTGCGATGCGATCCGTTCCCTTGTCGACGGCATCGGACAGCTCGCCGACGATCAAGAAAGGTCGCGGGCAGTCGTCAAACAGCTTGAAGGAAACGCCAAACAAATTGGCAATATTACGTTGCTTGTCACCGATATTGCCGAGCAAACGAACTTGCTGGCGCTCAACGCCTCGATTGAAGCCGCCCGCGCCGGCGAGCATGGCCGCGGCTTTGCCGTTGTGGCTGAAGAAGTGCGCAAACTAGCCGATGAAAGCGCTAAAGCGGTCAAGCAAATCGCTGAACTCGTCGGCAACATTCAAAACGAAGTCGCCCATGTTGTGGCACAAATGGACAAGCAAGTAGCCGCTTCCAACGCTGCGGCGGCCAAAGGGGAGCGCACGAACGCGGCCATTGCGGCCATGACGGCGTCGGCGGATGAATTGATCCGCGCCGTCCATGAGATCGCCGGGTTGGCGAAAAATCAGATGGTGCATATGGGGCGAGCCGCTGCACAGGCGCAAGAAGTGGCAGCGATTGCCGAACAGACATCCGCCGGTGCGCTCGAAGTCGCGGCGGCGACGCGGGCACAAACGGCAGCGATCGGCGACGTGCACAAGCTGGCCAACGAGCTCGTCGAACAGGCGGAACAGCTGCAGGCAGCGGTCGCCCGTTTTCGCGCCAGTTAACATGACAGGCGCACCGACAAACACGCTGTCGACTTCGCTGCCGGAAACAAAAAAACCGCGCTAGCATCATGTGATAGGGTATCGATGAAACGCCCGCTCCGAGAGACAAGGGGCAGAGCGAACAGAAAGGAGACGAACGAACATGAAAGTGGCCATTGCTTCCGACCATGGCGGAATTCGTATCCGTGAAGAAATTAAAGCCCTTCTTGATGAAATGGGCATCGAATATACCGATTTTGGCTGCGACTGTGAAACGTCGGTCGATTACCCGGATTACGCGCTCCCGGTCGCTGAAAAAGTGGCGCGCGGCGAGTTTGACCGCGGCATTTTAATTTGCGGGACCGGCATCGGCATGACGATCGCCGCCAATAAAGTGAAAGGGGTGCGCTGCGCCCTTTGTCATGATGTTTACAGCGCCAAACTGACACGCATGCATAACGACAGCAACATCCTCGCGATGGGGGAGCGCGTGATCGGCCCTGGCTTGGCGCGTGAGATCGCGAAAGCGTGGCTCGAGACAGAATTCGAAGGCGGCCGTCACGCGCGGCGGATCGACAAAATCGCCGATTATGAAAACGAACATTTGTAAAAAATAAAAGGCGCATCGTTTCGCAAAAATTGCCGATATATCGGCGCATCAATAAGGGGGGGATGGCCATGGACGCACCATTGACCGAATGGCGGCAACAATGGCAAGCCATCTTGCGCGCGTTTCGCGAACAGGCGCCGCTTGGCCGCGGCCACATTGTGGTGGTCGGCTGCAGCACGAGCGAAGTGTTTGGCGAGCGAATCGGCACGGCCGGGTCGATGGATGTCGCCGCCATGCTTTTTGCCGAGCTTGAGGCGTGGCGGCGTGAAACCGGCATTGAGCTGGCGTTTCAATGTTGCGAACATTTAAACCGGGCGCTTGTCGTTGAGCGGGAGACGGCGCGCGCTCACGGGCTGGAGGTCGTTTCCGTCGTTCCGGTGCCGCAGGCGGGGGGAGCGATGGCCGCTTACGCCTATCGAAATCTCGCGGATCCGGTCGTCGTCGAGGCGATTCGCGCCGACGCCGGGATCGATATCGGCCATACGCTCATCGGCATGCATTTGAAGCCGGTCGTCGTCCCCGTGCGCGTCCCGGTGAAGCAAGTCGGAGCGGCGCATGTGACGTTGGCGAAAACACGGCCGAAGCTGATCGGCGGCGCCCGCGCTGTCTATTCGTTGGAAAATCCGAATGATTCCTGCACTTTCTAGTCATTTTATTCACTTTTTCTTTGGATTTGTCCGGTGAAAGCTGATAAAATAAAAACGGATATTCACTGAATTTTGTGTAAGGGGGAGCTATTGATGAACTACTTGCCACAACAAGATCCGCAAGTGTTCGCGGCCATCGAACAAGAGCGGAAGCGGCAGCACGCGAAAATCGAGCTGATCGCTTCGGAAAACTTCGTCAGCCGCGCCGTCATGGAAGCGCAAGGATCGGTATTGACGAACAAATATGCGGAAGGCTATCCGGGCCGACGCTATTACGGCGGCTGCGAGTACGTCGACGTGGTCGAAGATTTGGCGCGTGAACGGGCGAAGCAGTTGTTCGGGGCAGAGCATGTGAACGTCCAGCCGCATTCCGGAGCGCAGGCGAACATGGCCGTCTATTTCACCGTCCTCAAGCCCGGCGACACCGTGCTCGGCATGAACTTGTCGCATGGCGGACATTTGACGCACGGCAGCCCGGTCAATTTCAGCGGCATCCAGTACAACTTTGTCGAATATGGCGTCGATCCGGAAACGCATGTCATCGACTATGACGATGTGCGCGAAAAAGCGCGCCTCCATCGGCCGAAGCTGATCGTCGCCGGCGCCAGCGCCTATCCGCGCGTCATCGATTTTGCCAAGTTTCGGGAAATCGCTGATGAAGTCGGTGCCTATTTAATGGTCGATATGGCCCATATTGCCGGTCTTGTTGCGGCAGGTCTTCATCCGAATCCGGTGCCGTACGCCCACTTTGTCACGACGACAACGCATAAAACATTGCGCGGCCCGCGCGGCGGGATGATTTTATGCCAAGAGCAGTTTGCGAAACAAATCGACAAATCGATTTTCCCTGGCATTCAAGGCGGCCCGCTCATGCATGTCATTGCTGCGAAGGCAGTCGCGTTGGGCGAGGCGCTGCAAGAGGACTTTAAAGTGTACGCCAAGCGCATCATCGACAACGCCCAGCGCTTAGCGAACGCCTTGCAAAAAGAAGGGTTCACCCTTGTCTCCGGCGGCACGGACAACCATTTGCTGCTTGTTGACTTGCGCCCGCAGCAGCTGACAGGGAAAACAGCGGAGAAAGTATTGGATGAAGTCGGCATTACCGTCAACAAAAACACGATTCCATATGATCCGGAAAGCCCGTTTGTCACGAGCGGCATCCGCATCGGGACGGCCGCGGTCACGACGCGCGGCTTCGGCTTGGAAGAAATGGATGAAATCGCCGCCATTATCGGTCTCGTGCTGAAAAACAAAGATAATGAACAGGCGCTTGAAGAAGCGCGCCAACGCGTCGCCGCTTTGACGGAAAAATTCCCGCTCTACCAAGACTAAGGAGACAACGGCAATGGAACGCTCCCGTCTGCGTTCACATGTAGACATGGGGGTCTTCTCGGCTCAGAATGGGCGAGGCACACTGCCAATGATCGGTTCGGCAGTGTGCCTTTTCCTTTGTTTCAACAGTTGAACGGGCGCCCGTTTTCCAGTAGAATGTATAGAAGTGTACTGCCATACATACGGAAGAGGAGATGACCCATGGGAAAAGTGTATGTATTTGACCATCCGCTCATCCAGCATAAACTGACGTACATTCGCGACAAGCATACAGGTACAAAAGAATTTCGCGAGCTCGTTGAAGAAGTGGCGACGCTGATGGCGTTTGAAATTACGCGCGACCTTCCGCTTGAGGAAGTGGAGATCGAAACTCCTGTCAGCCGGGCGAAAGCGAAAGTCATCGCCGGCAAAAAGCTAGGCGTCATCCCGATTTTGCGCGCCGGTATCGGCATGGTGGACGGCATTTTGAAGCTCATCCCGGCAGCGAAAGTCGGCCACGTCGGCCTATACCGCGATCCGGAAACGCTCAAGCCAGTGGAATATTACGTCAAGCTGCCAAGCGATGTCGAAGAGCGCGATTTCATCATCGTCGATCCGATGCTCGCGACCGGCGGCTCGGCAGTGGCGGCGATCGAAGCGTTGAAAAAGCGGGGGGCGAAAAGCATTAAGTTTATGTGCCTGATCGCGGCGCCGGAAGGGGTCAAGGCGGTGGAAACGGCGCACCCGGACGTCGACATTTACATCGCCGCCCTTGACGAGCGGCTGAACGACCACGGTTATATCGTCCCCGGCCTCGGCGATGCCGGCGACCGGCTGTTTGGAACAAAATGACAGTCAACTGAACAAGACGCCGCGCATACGGCGAACAAAAGGGTGCCCGCATGGCCGGGACACCCTTTTTCGGCATACATATGGAAACCTTCTTGCGTTATGATTACCTGCGACGCCGCCTGCTATGGCGGGAAGCTGAACGGCCAAGTCAGGCAGAAAGAGCAGCTAAAAATAAAATATACCATTATACATGATATTTGTGAAAAGAAAATGAGAAATTGTCACAAATTATTAATATTTGCCCTGTGTTAATGAGGTTTTGTGTGGAAATACATTGACATGAACCTATTGGTATTGTATGCTTTACAGGGGATATGTTGAGAGGGTTTTCACTGTCTAAAACTACTCTTGTTATCAACTTAGTGGGGTATATGGTCTATGAAAAAAAATGACCGCCACCCGTTTCGAGCGATCGGGTTGATGTCGGCAATTACATCACAACTTGTCGGCTGCACGTTAGTCGGTTTGTTCGGTGGAAGATGGGCCGACCGGCAATTAGACAGTGAGCCGATTTTTCTAATTATTGGCCTGTTGCTCGGTTTAGCGGCAGGAGTTTTTGCCACGCTGAAAACAGTCCGACGCTTTTTTGAGGAATAAGGAGCCATGCTCGATACGATCATCAAACGAATTCAAAACCAACTGTTCATCTTGATGGCTTGTTATGCATTAGGGGCGATATGGACAAAGTATGAAGGGTGGTTTTTTAGTCTGCTCGTCGGTACAGCGGCAGGATGGTACAGCATACGGCTGTTGGCTCGGCGTGTAAGAAAGGTCGGAGAAGCGGTCGCTGAAGGGCGTCGCCCTCCGTCGCTTGGGACAATGATCCGTTTTGCGTTGGCGATGGCGGTTGCCTTTCTTGTGTCCCGTTACCCCCAACATTTGTCGGTGGTGCCGGCGGTGATCGGCCTATCCACCCCGTATATTTTGTTGGTAGTAAATCATTTTTTACATAATGATCAATCAGCTGCATAGAAAGTGAGGTGAGCGATAATGGATCATAAAGCGCCACTTTATGAATTGTTTGGTCTTACATTTAATTTGGCCAACGTATTAATGGTGACTATCACTTGCGTCATTGTACTGGCTATTGCCATTGCGGCAACGCGTAATCTTTCGATGAGGCCGACAGGATTGCAAAATTTTATCGAGTGGGTTGTCGATTTTGTGAAAGGAATCATTAAAAGCAACATGGACTGGGCAACAGGGGGGCGTTTTCATTTACTCGGTTTAACGTTAATTATGTATGTTTTTGTCGCCAACATGTTAGGTCTTCCATTCTCCGTTGTCGTCCATGATGAATTATGGTGGAAATCACCGACAGCCGATCCGGCTATTACGTTGACGTTGGCTGTGATGGTTGTAGCCCTTTCCCACTACTACGGCATTAAACTGCGCGGCGCTTCCGAATACTTAAAAGGGTTTGCAAGCCCAATGTGGTTTATGTTTCCCCTCAAGATCATTGAAGAATTCGCCAATACATTGACACTTGGTCTCCGTCTTTACGGAAACATTTTTGCCGGCGAAATTTTGCTTGCATTGCTTGTCGGGGGGCTGGCCACCGGTGTCGGAGGAACGATTGCCGCGATCATTCCGACGATGGTATGGCAAGCGTTTAGTATTTTCGTCGGGGCCATTCAAGCATTCATATTCACCATGTTAACAATGGTATATATGGCGCATAAAGTTAGCCATGATCATTAATCTTCATCTTGATCCATGTTCTGTTTACTATTTTTAAAAAATAAATCAACTTTTTAGTTAATAAGGAGGATTCTTCAGATGGGTGTATTAGCTGCAGCAATTGCTATTGGTCTTGCCGCACTTGGTGCGGGTATCGGTAACGGTTTAATCGTTTCTCGTACAGTAGAAGGAATTGCACGCCAACCGGAAGCGCGCGGCATGCTGCAAACGACAATGTTTATCGGGGTTGCGCTTGTTGAGGCGATTCCGATCATCGCGGTCGTTATCGCGTTTATGGTACAAGGAAGATAACAAATGGGGAGCGCTTGTTAACGGAATGTTAACAAGCGCCTTCAGCAAAAAGAAAGGTCAAAGTCATGATGGCGAAGATCATTCGATAAGAACCTTCGCCATTGCTTTATGTATGCCTTGATATAGAGGGACGACCGATCAGCAATGTTCGGTCAAGACGCAACGGCCGAAAGGAGTGAACGAAAATATGTTGGCAGCATTACAAACAGCGGCGCTCGGCGCAGCGGCTGGGCATGGAGCGGTCAACACCGGGGACATCATTTTTCAGCTTGTCGCGTTTATTTTGTTGATGCTTTTGCTTCGCAAATTTGCCTGGGGACCGCTTATGAGCGTCATGAAACAACGCGAAGAGCATATTGCCAATGAAATTGACCAAGCGGAAAAACGCCGCCAAGAGGCGGAAAAACTGCTTGAAGAACAGCGTGAACTGATGAAGCAATCGCGCCAGGAAGCGCAAACGCTCATTGAAAATGCGCGCAAGCTCGCCGAAGAGCAAAAGGAACAAATCGTCGCCTCGGCCCGTGCGGAAGCGGAGCGGGTAAAAGAAGCGGCGAAACAAGAAATCGAGCGCGAAAAAGAACAGGCGATGGCCGCGCTTCGCGAACAAGTGGCGTCGTTGTCTGTCTTCATCGCTTCGAAAGTGATTGAAAGAGAATTGACCGAACAAGACCAGCGCAAGCTGATTGAAGCGTACATTAAAGACGTGCAAGAGGTAGGAGGAGCGCGATGAACCAAGAAGTGATCGCTAAACGGTATGCATCCGCTCTGTTTCAAATCGCGCTTGAACAGCAGCAGCTGGACAAGATCGAGGAAGACATTCGCGCCGTGCGCCAAGCGTTGGTGGAAAACGGCGAGTTTTTATCGCTTCTTTCCAATCCGAAACTTTCCTTAGACAAGAAAAAAGCGCTCGTTCGCGAAGCGTTTGCCGGCATTTCCGCTCCGGTGCAACATACGCTTTTGCTTCTTCTTGAGCGCCATCGCTTCGGCCTTGTGCCCGAACTGGCCGAGCAGTTTATCGTCCTCGCTAACGACGCGCGCGGCATCGCCGAGGCGATCGCCTATTCAGCACGGCCGTTGACGGATGAAGAACTGCAGGCGCTTTCTGACGTATTTGCCAAAAAGGTGGGCAAAGAGACGCTCCGCATTGAAAATATCGTCGACCCGGAACTCATTGGCGGTGTGAAGTTGCGCATCGGCAACCGCATTTATGACGGCAGCGTCAGCGGACAGCTGGAACGGATTCAGCGGCAGCTCATTAGTTAACATTTGGAGACAGGGGTGAAAGGCATGAGCATTAGAGCGGAAGAAATTAGCGCGCTCATTAAGCAGCAGATTGAAAACTACGAATCGCAAATCCAAGTGAGCGACGTCGGCACCGTCATCCAAATCGGCGACGGGATCGCCCGCGTTCACGGGCTTGATAACGTCATGTCCGGCGAGCTCGTTGAATTCGCCAACGGCGTCATGGGCATGGCGCTCAACTTGGAAGAAAACAACGTCGGTATTGTTATTTTAGGTCCGTACACCGGCATTAAAGAAGGAGACGAAGTGCGCCGTACCGGACGGATTATGGAAGTGCCAGTCGGGGAGGCGCTCATCGGTCGCGTCGTCAACCCGCTCGGCCAGCCAGTCGACGGCCTAGGTCCGGTGGAAACGACGGAAACGCGTCCAATCGAAAGCCCGGCGCCGGGCGTTATGGATCGGAAATCGGTACATGAGCCGCTGCAAACCGGGATTAAAGCGATCGACGCGCTCGTGCCGATCGGCCGCGGACAGCGCGAGCTCATCATCGGCGACCGGCAAACCGGGAAAACGTCCGTTGCGATTGACACGATCATCAACCAAAAAGGCCAAAATATGATTTGTATTTACGTCGCCATCGGGCAAAAAGAATCGACGGTTCGTACGGTTGTCGAAACGCTCCGCAAACACGGCGCGCTTGACTATACGATCGTCGTCACCGCTTCGGCGTCGCAGCCGGCTCCGCTCTTGTTCTTGGCGCCGTATGCGGGCGTATCGATGGGCGAGTATTTCATGTACAAAGGCCAACACGTCTTAGTCGTTTACGACGACTTGTCGAAGCAAGCCGCTGCGTACCGCGAGCTGTCGCTGTTGCTTCGCCGTCCGCCAGGCCGTGAAGCGTACCCGGGGGATGTCTTCTACCTGCACTCCCGCCTGCTTGAGCGCGCAGCGAAATTGAGCGATGCCAAAGGCGCCGGCTCCTTGACCGCGCTTCCGTTCGTCGAAACGCAAGCGGGCGACATCTCCGCCTACATCCCGACGAACGTCATCTCGATTACGGACGGACAAATTTTCTTGCAATCGGACTTGTTCTTCTCCGGCGTCCGCCCGGCGATCAACGCAGGGCTGTCCGTTTCGCGCGTCGGTGGTGCCGCGCAAATTAAAGCGATGAAAAAAGTATCGGGGACGCTCCGTCTCGACTTGGCGGCATACCGTGAATTAGAAGCGTTCGCCCAATTCGGTTCCGACCTCGATAAAGCGACGCAAGCGAAGCTTGCCCGCGGGGCGCGCACGGTTGAAGTGCTGAAACAAGACTTGCACCAACCGATTCCGGTCGAAAAGCAAGTCGCCATCATTTACGCTTTGACGCGCGGCTTTTTGGATGACATTCCGGTCGAAGACGTGCGCCGTTTTGAAAAAGAATTTTTCTTGTGGCTTGACCAAAACGGACAGCACTTGCTTGAACACATCCGTACGACGAAAGACCTTCCGAACGAGGAAGATTTCAATAAAGCGATCGAAGCGTTCAAGAAAACGTTTGTCGTTTCCCAATAAGGCTGACGGGGGCGTTCGGCCCCCGCGCCTGTTAGATCTCGTGCAGCAAAAAGGTGGTGAAACCTTTGGCATCGTTACGCGACATTAAAACGCGCATCAACTCGACGAGAAAAACGAGCCAAATTACGAAAGCGATGGAAATGGTCTCGACGTCGAAATTAAACCGCGCGGAGCAAAACGCGAAGTCGTTCATTCCATACATGGAAAAACTGCAGGAAGTCGTGGCCAACGTCGCACTTGGCGCCGGCGGCGCTTCCCACCCGATGCTCGTTTCGCGCCCGGTGAAAAAGACGGGGTATTTGGTCATTACGTCGGACCGCGGCTTGGCCGGAGCATACAACAGCAACGTGTTGCGCACCGTCTACCAGACGATTCAAGCGCGCCACTCCTCCCCGGATGAGTATGCGATCATCGTCATCGGCCGCGTCGGGTTAAACTTTTTCCGCAAACGGAACATGCCGGTCATTCTTGACATTACCCGCTTGCCGGATCAGCCGTCGTTCGCCGATATTAAAGAAATTGCCAACAAAACGGTCGGATTGTTCGCCGACGGCACGTTTGATGAACTGTATATGTACTATAACCATTATGTGAGCGCGATCCAGCAAGATGTGACGGAACGGAAGCTGCTTCCGCTCACCGATTTGGCTGATAACGAGAAGCGCACGATATACGAATTTGAACCGTCGCAAGAAGAAATTTTGGACGTCTTATTGCCGCAATATGCGGAGAGCCTCATTTACGGCGCGTTGCTCGATGCGAAAGCGAGCGAACACGCCGCCCGGATGACAGCGATGAAGAACGCGACCGACAACGCGCACGAACTCATTCGCACGTTGACGCTTTCCTACAACCGCGCTCGCCAAGCTTCGATCACGCAAGAAATTACAGAAATTGTCGCCGGGGCAAACGCCTTGCAATAGCGGACTAGCAAGTTAGGAGGGAAAACGATGACAAGAGGACGCGTTATTCAAGTCATGGGTCCGGTTGTAGACGTCAAGTTCGAAAACGGTCACTTGCCGGCCATCTACAACGCCCTGAAAATTCAACATCAAGCGCGCAACGAAAACGAAGTCGACATCGACTTGACATTGGAAGTCGCCTTGCACCTTGGCGATGATACGGTACGGACGATCGCGATGGCGTCCACCGACGGGTTGATCCGCGGCATGGAAGTGGTGGACACCGGTGCGCCGATCTCGGTTCCGGTTGGCGATGTCACGCTCGGCCGCGTCTTTAACGTCTTAGGCGAGCCGATCGATTTGCAAGATGACATTCCGGCTGAAGCCCGCCGCGACCCGATTCACCGTCCGGCGCCAAAATTCGAGGAATTGGCGACGGAAGTCGAAATTTTGGAAACAGGGATTAAAGTCGTCGACTTGCTTGCCCCGTATATTAAAGGCGGTAAGATCGGCTTGTTCGGCGGTGCCGGCGTAGGAAAAACGGTCTTGATCCAAGAGCTGATCCACAACATCGCCCAAGAGCACGGCGGGATTTCCGTCTTCGCCGGCGTCGGGGAACGGACGCGCGAAGGGAACGACTTGTACCATGAAATGAAAGATTCCGGCGTTATCAGCAAAACGGCCATGGTGTTCGGGCAAATGAACGAGCCGCCGGGCGCGCGGATGCGCGTCGCGTTGACCGGCTTGACGATGGCCGAATATTTCCGCGATGAGCAAGGGCAAGACGTGCTGCTCTTTATCGATAACATTTTCCGCTTCACGCAGGCCGGTTCGGAAGTGTCGGCGTTGTTAGGCCGTATGCCGTCAGCTGTTGGTTATCAGCCGACATTGGCGACGGAGATGGGTCAATTGCAGGAGCGGATTACGTCGACGGCCAAAGGCTCGATCACCTCGATCCAGGCGATTTACGTCCCGGCCGACGACTATACGGACCCGGCTCCGGCAACGACGTTCTCGCACTTGGATGCGACGACCAACCTTGAGCGGAAGCTCGCCGAGATGGGGATTTATCCGGCCGTTGACCCGCTTGCGTCGACATCGCGGGCATTGGCGCCGGAAATTGTCGGCGAAGAGCATTACCAAGTGGCTCGCCGCGTGCAACAAACGCTGCAGCGCTATAAAGAATTGCAAGACATTATCGCCATCTTAGGGATGGACGAACTGTCGGACGAAGACAAGCTCGTCGTCCACCGCGCCCGCCGCATTCAGTTTTTCTTGTCGCAAAACTTCCACGTGGCGGAACAGTTCACGGGCCAACCGGGTTCGTACGTGCCGGTTAAGGAAACGGTGCGCGGCTTTAAAGAAATTTTGGAGGGCAAATACGACCACCTTCCGGAAGATGCGTTCCGCTTAGTCGGCCGCATTGAAGAAGTTGTCGAAAAAGCGAAAGCTATGGGTGTCGCAGTGTGACCCGGGATAGGGGGATTGGACAATGAAAACGATCCATGTGAGCGTGGTCACTCCTGATGGCCCGGTGTACGAAGGCGATGTGGAGATGGTAAGCGTGAAGGCGAAAAGCGGCGAGCTCGGTATTTTGCCGGGGCACATTCCGCTTGTCGCTCCGCTTGAGATTAGCGCAGCCCGTCTGAAAAAGGACGGCAAGACGGACTATGTTGCGGTCAGCGGCGGCTTTTTAGAAGTCCGCCCGGACAAAGTGACGATTTTGGCCCAAGCGGCTGAGCGGGCGGAAGACATCGATGTCCTCCGCGCCAAAGCGGCGAAAGAACGGGCGGAACGCCGCCTGCAAAGCCAGCAGGATGATATTGACTTCAAGCGGGCCGAACTGGCGTTAAAACGCGCCTTGAATCGCTTGAACGTTGCTGAAACGAGATAAGCAGAGAAGCAAACGCTTCTCTGCTTTTTTTATTATCCTAAACCGGGCAGATCCCCGCTTCTACGCGTGAGCGTAGGCGGCGTAAGCGTTCGGTGAAAACTCGACTCGAACCATCCCATTGGGCATCAAGGGGGCTGTCGGGGGCCTGATTCGCCTTGGACCAAATGGGGAGAAGAGCATGCTGTCTGCGCTTGGCGCGTCAATCGAACAAGGTGTGGCTGCGTTTCACGATTTCCTACAGTGTTGGCAGTGATAACCCGAAGTGTTGCTGACACGGCTGGATATAAATGTTATAATGAAATCGAAGGAATTGTTTAAAAATTTCACCATTAACATCATACGTATGTAGTAAACCAGGAAGGGGGCGAGCTTGTTGAGCAACATTTACGCCAACAGTTATTTGATTGTCTTTGTCTTTCTTTGCCTCGGCGTGCTGCTGCCGATCGGGGCGCTTACGGCCGGACGATGGCTGCGCCCGAACGTACCGAACGAGATGAAGGCGACGACTTATGAAAGCGGTAACATTCCGTTTCATGACTCGCGCATCCAGTTCCAAGTCCGCTATTACTTATTTGCTTTGTTATTTGTCATTTTTGACGTCGAGACGGTGTTTTTATATCCGTGGGCGGTCGTCTACGATCAACTCGGCCTGTTTGCTTTAGTGGAAATGATCATTTTCATCGTTTTGCTTGCCATTGGCCTCATTTATGCCTGGAAAAAGAAGGTGTTACGATGGATGTAAAATGGGATGGTTTAACTTTCGCCGAGATGGAAGAAGTAAAGCGAAACGTGTTTTTTACGACGCTGGAACAGTTAAAAGGATGGGCGCGAAGCAACTCGCTCTGGCCGCTGACGTTCGGCCTTGCCTGTTGCGCGATTGAGATGATGGCCGTCGGCGGCGCCCATTATGACCTTGACCGGTTCGGCTCATTTTTCCGCGCCTCGCCGCGGCAATCAGACGTCATGATCGTCTCCGGAACAGTGACGAAAAAAATGGCGCCGCTTTTGCGCCGGCTGTATGATCAAATGCCGGAGCCAAAATGGGTGATCGCCATGGGGTCGTGCGCGACGGCGGGCGGACCGTACGTCAAATCGTACAGCGTCGTGAAAGGGGTTGACCAAATTGTCCCGGTCGACGTGTACATACCCGGCTGTCCGCCGAACCCTGCGGCGCTGATTTACGGCATCCATAAATTAAAAGAAAAAATCCGCTTGGAAGCCAAAACAGGGAAGAAGGTGTTGTAACCGATGGATGAGGAAAAAGATTTGGCCCAGCGAAAAAAAGAAGCAGCCGAGCGGGCGAAGCAGCTGGCGCGTGAACGGCTGGCCGCCAAGCAGGCAGCCGAACAGGCCAAGTCAGCCGCTGGCCAAGGCGGCGCTCCGGACAGCGATTTGAAAACGCCTTCGGATTCGTCCACCCGCCCGGTAAAGGAAGAGTCGGGCGCAGCGCAGCCGGCATCACCCGCAGACCTCGAAGCAGCGAAAAAACGGGCCGCGGAAGAAGCGCGAGCGAAGGCGGCCGAACTGCGCCGGCAGCGCGAGGCAGCGGCGTCCGGAGGGGCGACAGGCGACGACCTTGAGGCGGCGAAGAAAAAAGCGGCGGAAGAAGCGCGAGCGAAGGCGGCTGAACTGCGGCGGCAGCGCGAGGCAGCGGCGTCCGGAGGGGCGACAGGCGACGACCTTGAGGCGGCGAAGAAAAAAGCGGCGGAAGCAGCGCGAGCGAAGGCGGCCGAACTGCGCCGGCAGCGCGAGGCAGCGGCGTCCGGAGGGGCGGCAGGCGACGACCTTGAGGCGGCGAAGAAAAAAGCGGCAGAAGCAGCGCGAGCGAAGGCGGCCGAACTGCGCCGGCAGCGCGAGGCGGCAGCGTCCGGAGGGGCGACAGGCGACGACCTTGAGGCGGCGAAGAAAAAAGCGGCGGAAGCAGCGCGAGCGAAGGCGGCTGAACTGCGCCGGCAGCGCGAGGCGGCAGCGTCCGGAGGGGCGACAGGCGACGACCTTGAGGCGGCGAAGAAAAAAGCGGCGGAAGCAGCGCGAGCGAAGGCGGCCGAACTGCGCCGGCAGCGCGAGGCAGCGGCGTCCGGAGGGGCGGCGGAAGAAGACCTCGAGTTAGCGAAGAAAAAGGCCGCCGCCGCGGCGAAGGCGAAGGCGGCGGCGTTGGCTAAACAAAAGGCCGCTGAAGCGGCGGGAAGCGACGACGAGCTGGCGAAGCAAAAAGCGGCAGCCGCCGCGAAGGCGAAAGCTGCCGCTGCGGCGAAAGCGCGGGCTGCCGCCATGGCGAAGCAACAAGGCGACGCCGCCGATGATGACGCGGCGAAACAAAAGGCAGCAGCCGCCGCGAAGGCAAAAGCAGCAGCCGCCGCCCGGGCGAAGGCGAAAGCCGCTGGCGCTGACGGCGGAACGGAACAGCCGTCTTCCCCGTCGCCGAACGATCCGCTGCTGCAAAAATATGTCCGCGTCATTCAGGAACATCTTGGGCCGGATGTGCTCGAAGACGCCTATATCAACCGGCTGGCGAAAGACGTGCCGACGCTTGTTGTTAACAAAGAGGCGTACTACAAAGTGGCCGAGTTTTTGAAATACAATGAGCAGCTCTGGTTTGATTATTTGTCCGAGCTGCACGGAACCGATTTTCAAACGCATATGGAAGTGTACGTCCACTTGTATTCGTATCCGAACCGGCAGCCGGTGGCGCTCAAAGTGAAAATCGAGCGCGACAACCCGGAAATCGATTCGCTCGTCCCGCTTTGGCCGGGGGCGAACTGGCCGGAATGCGAAGCGTACGATTTGCTTGGCATCCGATTCCGCGGCCACCCGAATTTAATCCGCATCTTCCTAGGAGAGCAATGGGTCGGGCATCCGCTGCGCAAAGATTACGAGCCGTATGATGCGGAGGTGTAAACGATGCTGCGCACAGAAGAGATGATTTTAAATGTCGGCCCCCAGCACCCGAGCACGCACGGGGTGTTTCGCCTCATTTTAAAAATTGACGGCGAAATCATCCAAGAGGCGACGCCGGTCATCGGCTACTTGCACCGCGGGACGGAGAAGATCGCCGAAGGGCTGCAATACACGCAAATCATCCCGTATACCGACCGAATGGACTATTTGTCAGCGATGACGAACAACTATGTGCTTTGCCATGCGGTCGAAACGATGATGGGCATTGAAGTGCCGGAACGGGCCGAGTATTTGCGCGTCCTTGCGATGGAGCTCGGGCGAGTTGCCAGCCACCTCGTCTGGTGGGGGACGTATTTGCTTGACCTCGGCGCGACAAGCCCGTTTTTGTACGCATTCCGCGAGCGCGAAATGATTATTAATCTATTAAATGAGCTGTCCGGAGCGCGGCTGACGTTCAACTATATGCGCATTGGCGGCGTCAAGTGGGACGCGCCGGACGGCTGGATCGACAAAGTGAAGCAGTTCGTCCCGTACATGCGGGAAAAGCTCGCCGGCTACCATGACCTTGTCACCGGCAACGAGATTTTCCGCGAACGCGTCACCGGTGTCGGGCGGTACACGAAAGAAGAAGCGATCAGCTATTCGTTAAGCGGGGTCAACTTGCGGTCGACCGGCGTCAAATGGGATTTGCGCAAAGATGAGCCGTATTCCATCTATGACCGGTTTGATTTCGATGTGCCGGTGCGCGAGGGCGGCGACTGTCTTGCCCGTTACGAATGCCGGATGGCGGAAATTGAACAGTCCCTTCGCATTATTGAACAGGCGTGCGAGCAGTTTCCGGCCGACGGGCCGATTATAGGCAAAGTGCCGCGCATCATTAAGGCGCCGCCGGGTGAGACATTTGTCCGCATCGAAGCGCCGCGCGGCGAGATCGGCTGCTATATTGCGAGCGACGGCAAAAAAGAGCCGTACCGCCTCAAATTCCGGCGCCCGTCGTTTTACAACTTGCAAATACTCCCGAAGCTGCTGAAAGGGGAAAATTTGGCCAACGTCATCGCCATTCTCGGATCGATTGACATTGTGCTCGGGGAGGTCGACGGATGATGGAACAATGGCTCGAATCGGCGCCAAGCTGGACGAATGTCGCCGTCTTTTTCGGGCTCGGGGCGCTGCTGTTGGCGGTCGTGCTCGGGTTCGTCACATACGGCATTTTAGCGGAACGGAAAGTGATGGGATTTATGCAAGGGCGCATCGGCCCGAACCAAGTGGGCGGCCGCCTTGGATTGCTGCAAACGGTCGCTGACGTATTGAAGCTGCTGTTGAAGGAAGATACGATTCCGAAAGCGGCTGACCGCCCGCTGTACGTGTTGGCGCCCATCATCGCCTTTACGCCGTCATTTATGGTGTTGGCGGTGCTGCCGTTTACCGACGCGTTCCGGTTTGCCGATATCGGTGTTGGCCTCTTGTATTATATCGCCGTTTCCGGTTTGACGACGGTCGGCGTTGTCGCCGGCGGCTGGGCATCCAACAACAAATATGCTCTGCTTGGCGGCATGCGCGCGGCAGCGCAAATGATTTCATACGAAATTCCGCTCGTCATGTCGGCGCTTGGCGTCGTGCTTTTGGCTGGAAGCATGAACTTGGTCGACATCGTCAACGCGCAAAAAGACGTCTGGTTCCTTTTCGCCCAGCCGCTGGCATTTTTGATCTTCCTCATTGCCGCGGTGGCTGAATTGAACCGGACGCCATTTGACTTGCCGGAGGCGGAGTCCGAGCTTGTCGCCGGATTTCACGTCGAATATTCCGGATTCCGCTGGGCGTTCTTTATGCTCGCCGAGTATGTGTATTTGTTTGCGATGTCGGCCTTGACGACGATTTTGTTTTTGGGCGGCTGGCACCCGGTTGCGTTTCTTGGCTGGATTCCCGGCGCAGTCTGGTTTGCGCTCAAATTTTGTGCCATCGTCTTTGTCCTCATCTGGTTTCGCGCGACGTTCCCGCGCGTGCGCGCCGATCAGCTGATGGAGTTCGCCTGGAAAGTGCTGCTCCCGCTTTCGCTCGTCAACATCGTGTTGACGGCCGTGATAAAATCGTTGTTCTTCTAGAAGAAACGAGGCGCCCGCCTGGCTGGGGAGGCGGCCGCTATCCATAGGCACGGCTTCTCTGCTCTAAAGAAAGAGGCCGTGCCGGAACGCTATTTTCCCACGAGAGGGGTAGACGGATGATCGGGTTAGTGAAAGGATTGGCGTATACGTTAAAAGAGTTGACGCGCGAAAAGGTGACGTACGATTACCCGCACGAGCCGCTCCCGCTCCCGGACCGGTTTCGCGGCATCCAAAAGTTTTATCCGGAAAAATGCATCGTCTGCAATCAGTGCATGAACATTTGTCCGACGGAATGCATTCAGCTGACCGGAAAAAAACATCCTGATCCGACGAAAAAAGGGAAAGTGATTGAGACGTACAACATTAACTTTGAAATTTGCATTTTATGCGATTTATGCACGGAAGTTTGCCCGACAGAAGCGATTGTTATGACGAACAACTTCGAACTCGCTGAATACAGCCGTGATGCCCTGTATAAAGATTTGACCTGGCTCGATGAAAACGACACGAACGTAAGAAGGGAGAATAAGCCGTGAGCGGAACCGACATTGCTTTTTTCCTGCTCGCCCTTGCGGCCATTGCCGGCGGGGTGACGATGCTTCAACTGACGAACGTCGTTCACATGGTCATCGCTCTCGTCATGACGTTTTTAGGCATCGCCGGGCTGTACGTCCTTCTTTCCGCCGAGTTCGTCGCCGTTGTTCAAGTGCTCATTTATTCCGGAGCCATCACGATCATTATGCTGTTTGCGATCATGCTGACGCGTCATCACGCCGATGACAAGGAGCGTCAAACGACAGGCGGCATTTGGCATAAAGCGGCCGCCGCCCTCTCGGTTCTCGCCTTTGGCCTTGCCGTTTACTTCGGCATCCGCCGCCTCGATTTCGGCGCCGATGGCAGCGCGCTTCCGGCCGATAACGCGAGGGAGATCGGCAAATGGCTGTATTCGTATTATACGATCCCGTTTGAAATCGTGTCCGTCATTTTGCTTGTCGCCTTGATCGGGGCGATCGTGCTGGCGAGAAAAGACGGCAAGGAGGCGGAAGACGAATGACATTATCAGCGTATTTGGCGTTGGCGCTCATCTTGTTTTGCATCGGGCTGTACGGGGCGCTCACGAAACGAAATACGGTCATTGTGCTCATTTGTATCGAGCTGATGTTAAATGCGGTCAACATCAATTTCGTCGCTTTTGCCAAATACGGCGCCCATCCCGGCGTTCACGGCCACGTGTTCGCGTTGTTTGCGATCGCCGTAGCGGCAGCGGAGGCGGCTGTCGGCTTGGCCGCACTCATCGCCTTTTACCGCAACCGCAAAACGGTTCAAGTCGATGAAGCCAATTCATTGAAACATTAGAAAAGGGGATGGGGAAAGATGATGAACCTGGCTTGGGTTGTGCCGCTGTTCCCGCTTTGTTCGTTTGTTTTGCTGCTGTTGTTCGGGCGGAAATGGAAGAAAGCGAGCGCCTATGTCGGCATCGCTGCCACGTTTCTGTCGCTGCTTGCGGCGCTCGGCGTGCTGGCCGGCCGCCTCGGCGGAGCGACGCATGAAGCGAACTGGACGTGGATGGAGATCGGTGACGTGACGTTGACGGTCGGGTTTTCCGTTACGGCGTTAAACGCATGGATGCTCGTTGTCGTCGCTTTTGTCAGCTGGCTCGTTCACATTTATTCGCAAGGTTATATGGCTGGGGATGAGCGGTTTTCGACGTTTTATGCGTATTTAGGGTTATTTACGTTTGCGATGCTTGGGCTTGTGCTGTCGCCGAACTTGTTGCAGGCGTACATCTTTTGGGAGCTCGTCGGGCTCGGGTCGTTTTTGCTGATCGGGTTTTACTTCTACAAAGAAGAAGCAAAAGCGGCCGCGAAAAAGGCGTTTATTATGACGCGCATCGGTGATGTCGGCTTTTTTATCGGCATGCTGCTCTTGTTTTGGCAGACGAAAAGCTTTGATTACGACGACATTTTCCGCGCCGTTGGCGACGGCACGCTGTCGCCCGGCATGACGGCACTGACGGCCATCCTCATTTTCATCGGCGCCATCGGCAAGTCCGGGCAGTTCCCGCTCCATACGTGGCTTCCGGATGCGATGGAAGGCCCGACGCCCGTGTCGGCGCTCATCCACGCCGCGACGATGGTGGCGGCCGGGGTGTACCTCGTAGCGGCGCTGTTCCCGCTCTATGAGGCAAGCGAAGCTGCTATGATGACCGTGGCGGTGATCGGCGGGGGGACGGCGATTTTTGCCGCGACGATCGGCCTGGTGCAGACGGACATTAAACGTGTCCTCGCCTATTCGACGATCAGCCAGCTCGGCTATATGATGCTCGCGCTCGGCTCGGGCAGCTATGTCGCCGCCATCTTCCATTTAACGACGCACGCCTTTTTCAAAGCGTTGCTCTTTTTGGCCGCCGGCAGCGTCATTCACGCCGTCCATACGCAAAACATTGAAGAAATGGGCGGGCTTTGGCGGCGGTTGCCGTGGACCGCGCCGCTCTTTCTTGTCGGGGCGCTGTCGATCAGCGGGGTTCCGCTGTTTGCCGGCTTTTTCAGCAAGGATGAAATTTTAGCCGCCGCTTGGGCGAACGGACCGGTCGAGCTCTTTTGGCTGGCGGTCGCCGCAGCGCTGTTGACGTCATTTTACATGTTCCGGCTCTTTTTCCTCGTCTTTGCCGGCGAGGCGCGACATCGCCATGATGGCGACGTCCATGAAGCGCCGATGTCGATGGTCGGGCCGATGGTCGTGCTCGGCGTATTATCAGTCGCTGCCGGGTACATTCAAACCCCTTGGTTTGGCTCGTTTCTCGGCGAGTGGCTGACCGACGGGGCGTACCATCATGAAGCGGCGCCCGGATGGATCGCGGTTGTGGCGACGATCGTGTCGCTTGCGGGAATTTTCCTTGCCTGGCTCATGTACGGAAAGCGGACCGTGCCGCGCGACTGGTTGTCCGCACGTGCGCCGCACGGGTACGAATTGTTGCGCCGCCACTATTACATTGACGACCTTTACCGGTGGACCGTTGTGGCGATTGTGTCATTCATTAGCCGCCTGTTGGCGTATGTCGACCGTTACCTTGTGGAAGGGCTCGTTCGGCTTGTCACCGGCACGGTGAGCGCCGCCGCTTCCGCCGGATCGCGCGGGCAAAACGGGCAAGCGCAGACGTACGGGGCGGTGACGGTGGCCGGATTGGCCATTTTGGTCGTCATCTTCGCGTTGACAGGGGGGGACTGGCTATGAGCTTTTTGTCGCTGCTCGTCTTTTCGCCGTTGTTAGGCATCATGTTGCTGGCGTTTGTCCGCCGAACGGATGCAAAAATGATTCAATGGCTCGGGACGGCTGCCACCGTGCCGCCGTTATTGCTGGCGTTGTTCGCGTTCATTCAGGCGGGGCGCGGCTTCCGTCTTGAGCAGCTCGATGAAGCGCACGATTGGGTGCGGCTTGCTGACCTCCCGTTTTTCACGGACGCGGCGTATGTGATCCGCTATGAGCTTGGCATCGACGGACTGTCGCTTCTGTTTATCGTCCTGACCGCCGTGCTCGGGACGTTGGCCGCTGTCGCGTCCTTGCTTGTCAAAGTGGAGAAAAAAGGATATTTTATGTGGCTGCTTGCGCTGGAGATCGGCATGCTGGGCGTGTTTGCCGCCGCCAATTTCATCTGGTTTTTCCTCTTCTTAGAGGTGACGCTTGTCGCTATGTTTTTGCTCGTCGGCAAATGGGGCGGCTTTGAGCGCGAACGGGCGGCGTACAGCTATTTGCTGTACAACGGGCTCGGCTCGGCGCTGTTGCTCGTGGTGATCGCCGTGCTTGTCGCCCGCACCGGAACGGCGAATTTCGCGTTGCTCCGTGACATGTTACATAATCCGATCGCCGAAGGGCAGCTGATCGCCCCGCTGACGTCAGAGGCGCGGCACTGGCTGCTTGGCGGGTTGCTGCTGGCGTTCGCCTTCAAGCTGCCAGCCGTTCCGCTTCATCGCTGGCTCATCCGCGTTCACGTTGAAGCGCCGCCGCCGGTCGTGATGCTTCACGCCGGAGTATTGTTGAAAATTGCGGCATACGGGATGATTCGTTTCGGGATCGGCCTGTTTCCGGATGAGTTTCGCGCGTTTGCCGGCGCCATCGCCGTGCTCGGGGTCATTAACATTCTATACGGCGCGCTGTTGGCGCTTCGGCAGCGCGAGCTGAAACATGTGCTGGCCTATTCGAGCGTATCGCATATGGGGGTCGTGCTCGTCGGCCTTGGCGCACTCAATGAGGCCGGCATTCAAGGGGCGGTGTTCCAGTCGGTCGCCCACGGGCTCATCGCCGCCTTGTCGTTTTTACTCGTCGGCGTTCTCGCCAACCGGGTCGGCACGACCGACATTCGCCGCCTTGGCGGGCTGGCGAAAGCGATGCCGCTTTTTTCCGGATATTTGTTAACGGCGGCGCTCGCCTTGCTCGGTTTGCCGGGGCTTGCCGGATTTGTCGGCGAATTTACCGCTTTCCTTGGACTGTTTGAAACGAAGCCGGCCCTCGCGGCGGCTGGGGCACTCGGGTTGATTTTCGCGGCCGTTTATTCGCTGCGGGCCATTCTTGACATCACATTCGGCCGCGCCCGCGAGCGATATGAATCGCCGTTCAATCTGCGCGGACCGCAAGAATCTGCAGCGAGTTTAAGCGAGCCGCGGGGGACCGCCATCGATTTGCAAGCGAAAGAAGCCGTGCCGGCGTTCGTCCTCGTCGCCTTGATCGTGGTGGTCGGCGTGTATCCGCAGCTATTGGCTGGGCCGCTTGCTGCCGTGATAGAGACGATGATGAACGGGTTAGGGGGTTGATCGACATGAATGATGTATGGCAAGCGAATTGGAGCATGATGGCACCCGAATGGATCGTCCTCGCGGCGGCGGTTGTGCTGCTGTTGGTTGATTTGGCCATGCCGAAGGAGCGAAGCCGCCGTCCGCTCGCCTGGGGCGCCGCCGCTGGCGCGGTGCTCGCGCTCATCGCGACGGCGGTGATGATTCCAGCCGAGCCGGTTTCGATTTTGCATGATACGTTCCGATTGGATGGGTTTGCGAAAGCGTTCAAGCTCATCCTATTAGCCGGCGGGGCGCTCGCGCTTCTTCTTGTCGCTGAGTGGGCGCCGAAAGAAGGGAGCCGCTACCGCGGGGAATTTGCCTATATGATGCTGTTTGCGTTGCTTGGAGCGATGATGACAGCATCAAGCGGCGATTTGCTGACCTTGTTCGTCAGCATTGAACTGTTGACCGTATCGTCGTACATTTTGGCCGGCTTGCGCAAAACCGCCACATCGTCAAACGAGGCCGCGCTGAAATACGTCATTAACGGCGGCATCGCCACCGCCATCATGCTGTTTGGCATGAGCTACGTGTTCGGCTTGACCGGGACGACGAAGCTCGGCGATATCGCGCGCCAGCTGCAAGAGACGAACGAGCCGTACATGCTTGGTTTGGCCTTCCTTCTATTGCTGATTGGCGTTTCGTTTAAGCTGGCGACCGTCCCGTTCCATATGTGGGCGCCGGACGTGTACGAAGGGGCGCCCGTTCCGGCGACAGCGTTTTTTTCCGTCGTGTCGAAAACGGCCGGTTTTGTTCTTCTCCTCCGCCTGTTTGTGACGATTTTTGCCGCCGCGCCGGCAGAAGGCCGGGATCCGTCGTCGCTCTTGTTATCGATGCAGCCAGTGATCACCGTGCTGGCCGGGCTGACGATGATCATCGGCAACGTTGTGGCGCTAAGGCAGCGGAGCTTAAAGCGGCTGCTTGCCTACTCGAGCATCGCCCATGCGGGCTACTTGCTCGCCGGGTTTGCCGCCATGTCGTGGGCGATGATCGATTCGCTTTGGATTTACTTGCTTGCTTACGTGTTTATGAACATCGGGGCGTTTGCCATCGTGGCGCATATTGTGAACGAAACCGGATCCGATGATTTGGACGGACTCGCCGGCTTATACCGGCACCGCCCGCTGTTGGCTGCAGCGCTCGGGCTGTTTTTGCTCTCGCTCGCCGGCATTCCAGGGACAGCCGGATTTATCGCCAAGCTCTATTTGTTCATCGGCCTTGTCGTCACCGAGCCGGGCCATTACGTGCTCGCTGCGGTGATGGCGGTAACGACCGTCATCTCGTACGTCTACTATTTCAACTTGCTCGTCCAGCTCTTTTTCCGCCCGGCTTCCCTCGCGCCATTGCGGCGTTTGCCGGCCGGGCTGTCGACCGCCGTAGTCGTTTGCGCGCTCGGGACGTTGGCGATCGGTTGGGCGCCGGGGCTTGCGTACGATGTGCTCGCCCAGTTCGGCCACTTTGGCGATTTTTTTCCGTAACGGTACAATAAGGGGAGAGGAAACGCCTCTCCTCTTTTTTGTTGGACGGAGATCTCCCCAGCCTCTTCACCGAAGCAGGGATGGCAACCGTACAAAAATCAGGGGAGGCGGACGATAGAAAAGAGGTGAATAGGAAGATGATGCCGATCGTCGGGCAACAGGCGTTAATTTCCATTATCGTTCATTTGGCGTTTATCGCCGTGACATGGTGGACGCTGCAAGCCGTGCGGATTGATGTGTTGCTGAAGCCGAACCGCGTCGTTCAAGGGCGGCTTTTGTACATTTTACTCACGATTGCCATCGGTTCGACCGTCGCGAACTTTTTCCTTGACTATTGGGCGTGGTCGACCGATTTGCCGTATTTGTTCCGCGAGTAGGGGGAATGGGGGCGGAGCGGCATCGTCCCATCCATCTCCCGCCCGGTGATGCTTTTGCCCCACAGCAGTCTTGACCATCTGTGTCCGCGCTCGATGGCCGACACAGTTTGACGCCCGGCCTCCCATCTGCCTTCCGCCGTGCGCCCGGCCATGGGCGCTTTCCACCGTAGTGAGCGGCGTTGTCCGCCCGCTCTTTTTTATGTATGAAAACGATTTCAAAAATCGTTCGTTGTCGATTTTTTTGACGTATGTTCCCTTGTCTGGTGGCAACAATAACAACTAAGGAGAGGAAGGGAACGGAGATGAGAAAGATGAGAAAAAACCAGATGAAATGGCTGGCGGCGCTTATGCTCACGAGCCTGTTTTTGGCCGCATGGCACTATCGGACGGAAGGCGCGCGGGGAGACGAATGGTCGAGACCGTTGGAAACGATGGCGCACACATTAACGCAACACGGTGCTTCGCTCGGCCGCTGGGTCATTTACACAAGAGAGTATGCCCACGATATTCAAAATGATGCGGACTTTTACAAAAAAATGGCCGAATTGAAACAAACGTATCGTTCGTTTCGCTGGTCGTTGGACAAAACAAGCCATTGGCAAAAAGCGATCGGCACAAATGAACACCCCTTCTTTCAAGAAGAAATTCAGCTCGTGATGACCGTCACAAACGGGACGCCGCAAACGTATATCCTCTATGAAGCAACCGGCCCAACATGGAGCCAATCTAGGTGGAAAGAAGCAGCACAACACATCCAGACAAAGACGAACGGATTATTTGTGAACGATCCTACATTTTATGCTTGTATTGAAGGCGAGTTCAATGATAATATGAAAGGTGGTTTGTTTGACCAAGCTTCTCAATTGCTGCGAGACTTTCAAGCGACGCCTGTCGAGTGGTTGCGGGAAGAGTCATTCGTCTCCCTGTCTGCATATACTGGGCAGTGGAAGAACGTTCTCCCGGCCGCCAATCACCAGCCGATCAACATTCAGCTCGCCTTGAGAGAAAGATTGGGCGGCAAGACGCGCGTCGTTGTTGGAACCCCAATCATTACCATTGAATATTAATATAGAGAAATTGGACGCGGAGGGGAATACCTTGGAAAAGATCATCGTCCGTGGCGGAAACCGGTTGAGCGGCACCGTCAAAGTGGAAGGCGCAAAAAATGCCGTTTTGCCCGTCATCGCTGCCACCTTATTAGCGACGAAAGGAACTAGTACGATTCATGATGTGCCTGCTCTTTCCGATGTATATACGATCAGTGAAGTGCTCCGCTATTTAGGCGCCGATGTGCGCATCGCCGGCAATGCCGTGATGGTCGATGCCACCGGTCCGTTAACGGTGGAAGCGCCGTTTGAGTACGTCCGGAAAATGCGCGCTTCTGTGCTCGTGATGGGGCCGCTGTTGGCGCGCAACGGCCGGGCCCGCGTTGCGCTGCCGGGCGGTTGCGCCATTGGTTCGCGCCCGATTGATCAACATTTAAAAGGCTTTGAAGCGATGGGCGCCTCCGTGAAAGTCGGCAACGGCTTTATTGATGCAGAAGTGAACGGCCGTCTCCGCGGCGCGAAAGTATATTTAGACTTCCCGAGCGTCGGAGCGACAGAAAATATTATGATGGCGGCTGTGCTCGCTGAAGGCACGACCGTGATTGAAAACTGCGCCAAGGAGCCGGAAATCGTTGATTTGGCGAACTTTTTGAACGCGATGGGTGCGAAAATACGCGGCGCCGGCACCGGAACGATCCGCATCGAAGGGGTCGACGAGCTTGTCGGCACGGCGCATACAGTCATCCCGGACCGCATCGAAGCCGGCACGTTTATGGTCGCAGCGGCCATCACCGGCGGCAATGTCCTCGTGCAAGGAGCGGTTCCCGAACATTTAAGCTCGCTCATTGCCAAGTTGGAAGAAATGGGCGTGACGGTCATTGAAGAGGAAAACGGCGTTCGTGTCATCGGACCGGAAACGTTGAAAGCAGTCGACATCAAAACGATGCCATACCCAGGGTTTCCGACCGACATGCAATCGCAAATGATGGCTCTCTTGTTAAAAGCCGAAGGCACAAGCATGATCACCGAGACGGTATTTGAAAATCGCTTCATGCATGTGGAAGAATTCCGCCGGATGAACGCGGATATTAAAATTGAAGGGCGCTCCGTTATTATTAACGGCCCGTGCCAGCTGCAAGGCGCCGAAGTGGCGGCCACCGATTTGCGCGCCGCTGCCGCTTTGATTTTGGCCGGCCTCGCAGCGGACGGTTATACGCGCGTGACTGAGCTGCGCCATCTTGACCGCGGCTATGTCCGCTTCCATGAAAAGTTGGCTGCGCTTGGGGCCGACATTGAACGCGTCCGCGAAGAAACGGAACAACTCGACCAAGTTGAAGCGATCGAATGGAATGGATAATGGCGAAAAAACGACCGTGAACTACCTTTGGTAGGGAATGGTCGTTTTTTTATCCTCGCCTGCGCTCCGACTTGCCAGCGAACATCATCCCCATCGGGAGCACAACTCCGCTAGAAAAAGCCGATCAAAACTTCTGAATGTCTGGTTTTTTCCTTATCACGTGGAGACAGGCATCTCGTTTCCCAACCATACGTGTCCCCTTATCCGGCTTGACGATTCGCAAGAAAACGTGCGAACTCGTGGTCTTTATTTAAGACGGGATGACACGCGAAAGAAAACTGTCATATATACTTGTCCGAGCCCATAACTATAGTAACGAACCGAGCAGGCATTGATTCGTAATGTCCGCTTGTGCTCGAAAAATGCATATTGGGGGCTCGGCTATGGTGAAACGACTGAAACCAGTCATCGTACTCGCACTATGCCTGTTTGTCGCCATTCTCGTCATTCCGGCGGCACTCGTTTTACCTTTTTACGACGGGAAGGTGGCCAAATTGGCGGAACAACTGCACAAGCAAGAACAAATCCAACGTTCGCAGGCAGCCGAAGGGCCGTCCGTTGACGTGGCGGTCTACCGAAGCAAAGAGCAACGCGTCGAAAAAATTCCCCTCGAGCAATATGTCATTGGCGTTGTGGCGGCGGAAATGCCGGCTGAGTTTGAACTGGAGGCGTTAAAGGCACAAGCGCTGACGGCAAGAACGTACATCGTCAAACAGCTGCTCGCCAACCAGCCGTTTCGCCTGCCGGAAGGCGCAAACGTGACGGATACGGTGACGCATCAAGTGTATTACAGCGATGACGAATTGCGAAAGTTATGGGGAAGCGACTACGATTGGAAAATGAAAAAAATCACGAAAGCGGTTCTTGATACGCGCGGACAAATTTTAACGTATAACAACGAGCCGATCGAAGCGCTCTTTTTTTCCACAAGCAACGGGTATACGGAAAATTCAGAGGCATACTGGCAAAACGCGTTTCCGTATTTAAAAAGCGTCGCCAGCCCGTGGGACAAACAATCACCAAAGTTTTACCAGCGAAAAACGATGACGGTGGCGGAATTTGAGCGCCGTCTTGGGGTGGAGCTATCTGCCGACGGTTCGGTCGGCGTCATTTTATCGCGTACGCCCGGCCACCGTGTCGGTGAGGTGAAAGTGGGCGGCAAGACACTCACCGGCCGCGAGGTGCGCGAACGGCTCGGCTTGCCGTCGACCGACTTTACATGGGTGCGCAAAGGCGATGAAATCATCATCACGACGAAAGGCTACGGACATGGCGTCGGCATGAGCCAATATGGCGCCAACTTCATGGCGAAAGAAGGAAAAACGTACGCCGACATCGTCAAACATTATTACCGCGGTGTCCGCATCTCCTCGGCGACCGCTTTTTTAAACAAGTTGACGGTGAAAAAATAACGGAGCATCTGCTCCGGCTTTTTTTTGCATAAAACGAGGCCGAACGGCAAAAAATAAGCAAAAAAAATTGTTTGCGGCGTGTATATCTTTCCCTCTTTCTGTTCAAAATGGTTGCTGAGGTGATGAACATGAGAGAGGAACAAAAACAACCGTCGCTGAAGCGTTTCTTCCGCAAACGTTGGGTATTTCCGGCTATTTATCTATCTTGCGCGGCATTGATTGTCGCCGGCGCGCTTTGGTTCCAAGCGGGCAAACAGGAGAACGCGGGCGAAAACGACGTGGCGAAAAACGGCACCGCCCAGCAAGAAAACCCGGCGATCCCGGTCAATGAAACGGTCGAAAACATTGCGATGCCTGTGCTCGATCCGAACGCGGTGCAGGTGAAAACCCCGTTCTATGACGAAAACGCATCAGAACAAGAACAGGAAGCAGCCCTCGTCTTTTATGATCATACGTACCATCCGAACCAAGGCATCGACCTTGTGCGCCAGGACGGCAAAACGTTTGACGTCACCGCATCGTTAAGCGGCACGGTGACAAAAGCGGAAAAAGACCCGATTTTAGGCTACGTTGTGGAAATCAACCATGAACAAGGGGTCACGACCGTCTATCAGTCGCTCGCTGATGTGAAAGTGGAAGCAGGCGATACGGTGAAACAAGGCGAAGTGATCGGCAAGGCGGGGCAAAGCGAATTTAATAAAGAAGCCGGCATCCACGTCCACTTTGAAATTCGCAAAGACGGCAAGCCGGTTAATCCGATCGATTATGTCGACAAACCGTTGACCGCATTGACCGACAAAGCGGGAGATGACGCAGGAACCAATAACGCCAACGTAAGCGAAGAGAAGGAAACGACGCCAAGCGACGAAACAGCGCCGACCGAAAACCATCCGGCGAACGAAACTGAACAAACGCCGGCTGATGACAACACAACGGCGCCAAGCACCAACAGCCAAGACCAAAATCAAGACACGTCTTCCTACAAAACGCCAGACGCCTCGATCGGCATGGCAAGAGCGTAACGAACAAAGCGCTTCATAGAGGAAACGAACGACAAGGAAAAGGCCCGTCCGTTTGCCAAAGCAAACAGCGGGCTTTTTCCATTTTATTGAAGGTGAAAGAGAAAGTGGTTTCCAATACGCCGCTTGAGCCGATATAATGAATGATAGAAAACGGGTGTGAGGCGGGGTGACTAGCGAATGAAAATCGATGAGATCGACCGCAAAATTCTTGAAATGTTGATTGAAGATGGACGCATGTCGTATGTCGACATCGGCAAACGACTGAATCTTTCCCGCGTCGCTGTCCGCGAACGGGTGAACCAGCTCGTCAAACATGGCATTATCGAAAAATTTACTGTCGTCATCAACTCGGAGAAGTTCGGCAAACAAGTGTCGGCGTTTTTCGAGGTTGACTGCGAGCCGGCGTATTTGGTCGAAGTGGCGCAAAAGCTGGCGGAAAATCCGAATGTAGCGAGCTGCTACCAAATGACCGGCCCGAGCACGCTCCATATGCACGTGCTTGTCGAAGACTTCACCGCCCTCGAGAAATTCATCAACAACGAGCTATACGCGCTCGAAGGCATTACGAGAGTGGAAAGCCATATTTTGCTGCGCCGCTTCAAAAGCCGGACGGGGTTGAAGTTGTAGCCGGCTGGAGCGGGACGAAAAAGCATTGTCCAACGCCCTGTAAAAGGGCGTTTTTTTGTTTAACTAAAAAAATTCGTTTTTTTTAGAGAATTGTGTAGAAAAATGATTTGAATTCCTATATAATCATAAAAAACGAAATGGAAATTAACTTTGTTAAATAATCATTCAATTTTCATTAACAAACGTATACAAAATTCTCTTTTATACAAACAACAGAAAAGGGGTGAACAAGGTGGCAGGAATGATTGTCAGAAGATTTTTTCAGCTTGTCTTGTTGCTCGTCGGTATCTCGTTTCTCGTATTTACGAGCATGTACATCGCTCCAGGAGACCCGGCAGCGATCATTGCCGGCCCGACCGCATCGCAGTCAGACATTGACGCCATCCGCGACGATTTAGGGCTCAACGACCCGTTTCTCGTCCAGTATGGCCGTTACATGAACGGGCTGCTTCACGGTGATCTCGGGTACTCATACCAGACGAAACAGCCGGTGTGGGACGCGATCGCAACGAGGTTTCCGAACACGCTGAAACTCGCTGTCGCCAGCATTATTGTCGCCGTGATCATCGGCGTGGTTGCCGGCATTATCTCCGCCATCCGGCAAAATTCATGGTTTGACGTTTCCAGCACTGTTTTTGCCTTGGCGGGGATTTCGATCCCGAACTTTTGGCTTGGCACTGTGCTCATTTTAATCTTTGCCGTCAACTTGCAATTACTGCCAGTCGGTGGGTTGGACGCGCCGTTTTACACGGCAGAAGGGTTGAAGCAACTCGTGCTGCCGGCCATTACGCTCGGGACCGGATCGGCGGCGATGATCGCAAGGATGAGCCGCTCATCGATGCTTGAGGTCATCCGGGCCGACTTTATCCGGACGGCGCGGGCGAAAGGGCTGCGAGAGCGGACGGTCATTTGGGTGCACGCCTTGCGCAATGCGATGATTCCGGTCATCACCGTCATCGGCTTGAACTTTGGCTTTTTGCTCGGCGGCACGATCATTACCGAGCAAGTTTTCGCCATTAACGGTGTCGGCCGTCTGATGGTGCAGGCCATCGCCGCTAGGGATTTTCCGATGGTGCAAGGTTCTGTTTTGCTTGTCGCTACGTTGTTTGTTTTAGTCAACTTGATTGTTGACATCATCTATACGTTTATTGATCCGCGCATCAGCTACGATTAAATGAAGGATAGAGAGGGGGAAAACGATGGAAACCGGTGCAGCGGTGAACACAGGCCATGCGACAGCCGGCCTTGGGCGCAAAAAGGAAAAAATGTATGTCACCACGATCAAGCGGCTGCTGAAAAACCGATTAGCGGTCGTAGGGCTTCTCATTATCGCCATTCAAGTGCTGATGGCCATCTTTGCCCCGTGGCTGGCCACCCATGACCCGGTGAAGCAAAACTTGGCAGCTGCCGAACTGCCTGCCTTCTCCGACGGCCACTGGCTTGGAACCGATAACTATGGGCGGGACATTTGGAGCCGCATCGTATATGGCGCCCGCATTTCTCTCGTTGTCGGCATCGTTTCCGTCAGCTTAGGGCTGATCGGCGGGGTGGCGCTCGGGTTGTTGGCGGGATATTACAAAAAGCTTGATGGACTGATCATGCGGATTGTCGATTTGCTGTTTGCGTTTCCGGGCATTTTGCTCGCCATGCTTATCATCGCGATTTTAGGCACAGGTCTAATCAATGTGGCGATCGCCATCAGTATTTGGTCGATCCCGACATGCGCCCGCATCGTCCGCGGCAGCGTCTTGTCCGTGAAAAACCGCGAGTACATTTTGGCGATGAAAGCGCTCGGGGCGAGCAACGCCCGCATCATCATCAAGCATATTTTGCCAAACTGTCTGGCGCCGATTATCGTTTTTGCGACGATGCGCATGGCGACCGCCATTTTGTCGACCGCTTCGCTCAGCTATCTAGGGCTAGGCGCCCAGCCGCCGACGCCGGAGTGGGGGGCGATGATCGCCGCCGGACAGGCGTTTATGTGGACATCGCCGCATATGACGATCGTCCCAGGCATCGCGATTATGCTTGTCGTCTTTGCTTTTAACGTCGTGGGCGACGGATTGCGCGATGCGCTTGATCCGAACATGGATATCAACTAACTCAACATACCTATTGGGGGGAAAAACAGTGAAAAAGAAGTATTGGTCCTACGGACTGCTCGCTCTTGTCCTTGCTATTTCGATGGCGTTGGCCGGATGTGGAGGCAAGTCGGCTTCCAACAACGCTTCGTCCGGCTCGCAAGGGAAAGGGAACGTCGCCCAAGAGTTGACGTATGCGACAACGTCTGATGTCGTCGGCCTGTCGCCGATTTTAACGAATGACTCCGTATCATCGACAGTGATTGATCAAGTATATGAAACGTTGTTTGTCCGCGACCCGGAAACGATGGAAATTAAGCCGCACTTGGCAGAATCGTACGAAAACCCGGACGATAAAACGTGGGTCATTAAATTGAAACAAGGCATTAAGTTCCACGACGGCACCGACTTCAACGCCGAAGCGGTCAAATATACGTTCGACAAGTTAAGAGATCCGAAAACAGCAGCGCCGCGGGCTTCACTTCTTGAGCCGGTCGAATCGGTGGAAGTGAAGGACGAGTATACGGTTGTCATCAAAACGAAATACCCGTACGGTCCGATGTTGGCTGCTTTAGCACACTCAAATGCTGCGATCGTCAGCCCGACGGCCGACCAAAAGCAAGATTTAATGAAACAGCCAGTCGGCACTGGTCCGTTCAAATTTGTTGAATGGGTGCCGGGGGACCATGTGACGTTAGAGAAGAATGAACAGTATTGGCAAGGGGCGCCGACGCTGGAGAAAGTGACGTTCAAAGTCGTTCCGGAAGTGACGACGGCCATTTCAATGTTGCAAACTGGCCAAGTGCAATTGATCGACAGTATACCGGCTGAACAGCTTTCCCGCATTGAATCGATGAAAAACGTCCAACTGATCAAAAAAGAAGGCACGCCAGTCTATTACTTAGGGTTTAACATGAAAAAGGCGCCGATGAACGAGCTTGCGTTCCGCCAGGCAGTTTCTTACGCCATTAACAAAGACGAGTACATTCAACAGTTAAAAGGCCTCGGCGTGAAATCAAACAGCGTCATCGGCCCGAAAGTGTTCGGCTATGATGAAGCGTCGGAAAATGTCGCCTACACCTACGATCCGGAAAAGGCGAAACAACTCGTTGAGGAACATGGTTATAAAGGAACAACACTTAAAATGCTTGTTCCTAACACACCGGCTCAGATGAAAATGGCTGAGATCGTCCAAGCGCAATTGAAAGAAGTCGGTATTAACGCTGAAATTGAGTCGATGGAGTGGGGGACTTTCCTAGATTCGGCGAGACAAGGGAAGTATGATATTACATTTCTTAGCTGGGCGAACCTCACAGCTGACGGCAGTGAGTTATTTTACCCGAACTTCCATTCAAAAAATGCCGGTGCAACAAACCGGATATTTTACAACAATCCAACCTTCGACAAGCTTGTCGAAGAATCGCGCACCGCTATTGATCCGGAAGTGCGGAAACAAAAGCTGAAAGAGGCAAATGAATTTCTATTGAAAGATGCCGCCGTTGTTGTCATGAACCATGGCGTTGTGACGGCAGCTGTCGACAAATCGGTGAAAGGGTTAGAGATCGATGCCACAGGACAATGGTCGCTCTATCACGTTCATAGAGAGTAGGGGATAGCATGGCTGAAACATTGCTGCGTGTCGAGAACCTTGTCACGACCTTCAGCACGGCGGAGGGAAAACTCTCCGCTGTGCGGGGGGTTTCTTTTTCCGTTCGCAAAGGGGAGACGCTTTGCATTGTCGGTGAATCAGGGTGTGGGAAAAGCATCACCTCGCTGTCGATCATGGGCTTGCTTCCGAGCAACGGCAAGGTAGAGAGCGGGTCGATTGAGTTTGCCGGCCGCGATTTGACGAAACTGTCGAAAGAGGAGTTGCGCCGCATTCGCGGAAACGAAATGTCGATGATTTTTCAAGAGCCGATGACGGCGCTTAACCCGGTTTTCACGATCGGTTATCAACTTCGCGAACCGCTCATGCTCCATCAAAAGTTGTCGAAACAGGAAGCGCACGAGCGGGGCATTGCGCTGCTCAAGCAAGTCGGCATTCCGTTTCCGGAAAAGCGGATGAAGCAATACCCGCATGAGCTAAGCGGCGGGATGAGACAGCGCGTCATGATCGCTATGGCGCTTGCCTGTCATCCGAGCCTGCTCATCGCCGATGAGCCGACGACGGCCCTTGATGTGACGATTCAGGCGCAAATTCTCGACTTGATGAACGAGCTAAAGCAAAAATTGAACATGGCCGTCATTTTAATTACCCACGATATGGGGGTTGTCGCCGAAATGGCCGACCGGGTGATGGTCATGTACGCCGGGGAGAAAGTGGAGGAAGGCGATGTCGAAAGCATTTTCGCCAATCCGCGCCATCCGTATACAAAAGGGCTGCTGCAATCCGTGCCGAGCGTTGATGACGAGGAGTATTCACTCGAACCGATTCCAGGCACGCTGCCGAGTTTAAACGAACAAATTGACGGCTGCCGGTTCCACCCGCGCTGCCCGTTTGCGACTGATCAATGCCGGACGGCACCGCCGCCGGAGAGAACGATCAGCGCCAGCCATTCCGTCCGCTGCTGGTTAGAAGAGGGGGTTCACAACGATGAGCAAGTCAAAGCAGCCACTTCTTAAGTTGGAAAGCGTGAAAAAGTATTACCCGATCAGGGGGGGACTGTTGCGGCGCGTTCAAGGCTACGTAAAGGCGGTCGAGAACGTTTCCCTTGACGTGTTTGCCGGAGAGAGCATCGGCATCGTCGGTGAATCAGGCTGTGGGAAGTCGACCCTTGGCCGGACGATTCTCGGTTTAGAAGAGGCAACGGACGGATCGATCTTTTTCCAAGGCGAAGAAATCAGCCGCTTGCCGGAACGGCAGCGCAAACGGTGGAAAAAAGAAATGCAGATGGTATTCCAAGATCCGTACGCCTCGCTGAACCCCCGTCAACGCATCGGCCACGCGCTCGAGGAAGCGTTTGTCATCCATACGGACATGACAAAGGCCGAGCGCGAGGAGCGCGTGTTGCAGCTGCTCCAAGAAGTCGGGCTCCGTCCGGAACATTACGACCGCTATCCGCATGAATTCAGCGGCGGCCAGCGGCAGCGGATCGGCATCGCCCGGGCGATTGCCTTGAATCCATCGCTCGTCATTTGCGATGAGGCCGTCTCCGCGCTAGACGTATCTGTCCAAGCACAAATCATTAAACTGCTAAAAGACATTCAAGAAAAACATGAGCTGACGTATTTATTCATCTCCCACGATTTAGGGGTCGTGCGCCATTTTTGCAACCGGGTGCTCGTCATGTATTTAGGCCATGCAGTCGAGCTTGCGCCGTCGCGGGAATTGTACGCCAATCCGCTGCATCCGTATACGAAGGCGTTATTGTCCGCCATTCCGCGGCCGAAG
This sequence comes from Geobacillus subterraneus, assembly GCF_001618685.1. GTDB lineage: Bacteria > Bacillota > Bacilli > Bacillales > Anoxybacillaceae > Geobacillus > Geobacillus subterraneus. The sequence goes on from NZ_CP014342.1 coordinate 3,400,426, forward strand.
CCGGGCGCTAGGCGGGAGCGTATTCGCCTTGAAGGCGACTTGCCGAACCCGGCCAATCCGCCGAAAGGCTGCCCGTTCCATACGCGCTGCCCGGTGGCGACCGAACGATGCAAACAAGAACGGCCGGAGTGGAAAGAAGCGGCTCCAGGTCATTTTGTCGCTTGTCATGAAGTGAAGTGAGGAGGGGTTGCGATGGACTACTTATACCACCCATACCCGTCGCAGCGGATGACGGTGTTTGCCAAAAACGGCGTTGTGGCGACATCACAGCCGCTCGCTGCCCAGGCGGGGCTTGAGGTGCTGAAAAAAGGCGGCAACGCCATCGATGCGGCGGTCGCCGCCGCGGCCTGCCTGACGGTCGTCGAGCCGACATCGAACGGCATCGGCGGCGATGCGTTCGCCCTCGTCTGGACGAACGGGAAGTTGTACGGCTTAAACGCGAGCGGCTATGCGCCGGCTGCCATTTCGCTTGACGCGCTAAAAGAGCGCGGCTATACGGAAATGCCGAAGTACGGCTTCGCCCCGGTGACGGTCCCGGGCGCACCGGCGGCGTGGGCGGCGCTGTCGAAGCGCTTCGGCCGCCTGCCGCTTGCCGACACGCTCGCGCCGGCGATCGCTTATGCTGAAAACGGCTACCCGGTATCGCCCGTGCTCGGGAAGTACTGGGCGAACGCCTACCGAGTGTACAAAGAAGCGCTCCGCGGGCCGGAGTTCGCTTCGTGGTTTGCGACGTTTGCGCCGGGCGGCCGCGCCCCGAAGATCGGGGAAGTATGGGCGTCGCCTGATCATGCGGCGACGCTTCGCTCCATCGCGGAAACGGAAGCGGAAAGCTTTTACCGCGGCGAGCTGGCGGAAAAAATCGCCGCCTTCTCGAAGCAATACGACGGCTTTTTGACGCTCGAGGATCTCGCCGAGTATGAACCGGAATGGGTTGAGCCGATTTCTGTCTCCTACCGCGGCTATGACGTATGGGAAATCCCGCCGAACGGCCAAGGGCTTGTCGCGTTGATGGCGCTCAACATCATGAACGGGTTTGACGTGCCAAACGTTCCGGACGTTGAGACATGCCACCGGCAAATCGAGGCGATGAAGCTGGCCTTTGCCGACGGGAAAGCGTATATCGCCGACCGCCGCTATATGGACTATCGCGTCGATGAGCTGTTATCCGAATCGTTTGCCGCCATGCGCCGGGCGCAAATCGGTGAGGAGGCGCTCACGCCGGAGCCGGGAACGCCGCCAAAAGGCGGAACGGTCTATTTGGCTGCCGCTGACGGTGAAGGCAATATGGTGTCGTTCATCCAAAGCAACTATATGGGCTTCGGATCCGGCCTCGTTGTGCCGGGCACAGGGATCGCCCTGCACAACCGCGGCCATAACTTCGCCTTTGATGACGGCCATCCGAACGGGCTCGCACCAAGGAAAAAGCCGTACCATACGATCATCCCCGGCTTTTTGACGAAAGGCGGCACACCGATCGGCCCGTTTGGCGTCATGGGCGGGTTCATGCAGCCGCAAGGGCATATGCAAGTGATCATGAACACGGTCGATTTCGCGCTGAATCCGCAAGCGGCGCTCGATGCGCCCCGTTGGCAGTGGATGGAAGGGAAAACCGTGCTCGTCGAGCCGCGCTTCCCGCGCCATATTGCCGAAGCGCTCGCCCGCAAAGGGCACGACATCCGTGTGGCGTTAGACGGCGGCCCGTTCGGCCGCGGGCAAATCGTTTGGCGCGATCCTCACACCGGCGTGCTCGCTGCCGGGACGGAGCCGCGCACGGATGGAGCGGTCGCCGCTTGGTGAAACTAGCGATAAAGGAATGACAACGATGAATCAATGGCACTTGTTTCTCGCCTTTTTTCGTGTCGGCATGCTCGGGTACGGGGGCGGTCCGTCCTCGATCCCGCTCGTGCGCGCCGAAGTGGTGACAAAATACCGCTGGATGACGGACGAAGAATTCGCCGAGATTTTGGCCATCGCCAACGCCTTGCCCGGCCCGATCGCGACGAAGCTCGCCGGCTATATCGGCTACCGCGTAGGCGGTGCGTTTGGGCTTTTGAACGCCGTCGTAGCGACGACCGCCCCGACGGTGGTGCTAATGATCGTGCTGTTGGCGGTGCTGTCATCGTTCAAGGACACGCCGTGGGTCGCCGGGATGACGAAAGCGGTCGTCCCTGTTGTCGCGGTTATGCTTGCCGAGATGACGTGGCAGTTCACCAAACAGGCGCGCGCCGCCCTCGGCATCTGGCCGGCGGCCTTGCTTCTTGCCGCTTGCTTTGTCGCCTTGCAGTGGCTCGGGCTTCACCCGGCGCTTGTCGTCGCCCTGTTGCTTGTGGCGGCGTTTGTCGGGCGGAGACAACCGGAAGCGGCGAATGGAAACGAGCGCGGTGAAAGGAGGAAGGTGTCGCCATGATTTACTGGCATTTGTTTCTCGCCTTTTTTTGGCCCGGCATCCTCGGCTACGGCGGCGGCCCGGCCTCGATCCCGCTCGTCGAGCACGAAGTCGTCGACCGCTACCAATGGATGACGGTCAATGAATTCAGTGAAGTGCTGGCGATCGGCAACTCACTGCCCGGCCCGATCGCGACGAAAATGGCCGGGTACATCGGCTACGAACAAGCCGGCCTCCTCGGCGCCGCTGTCGCCGTGTTTGCGAGCGTCGCCCCGTCGCTCATTTTGTTGCTCGCGCTCTTGCAGCTCTTGTACAAATGGAAAGACGCGCCGCAAGTAAAGCGGCTCACCGCCTACATCCGCCCGGCGATCGCCGTCATGCTCGGGATTATGGCGATCGACTTTTTCCGCGAATCGTACGAAGGGGCCGGGCTCGGCCAAACGGCGTTTCTCACCGCCGCGAGCGCTTTTTTGCTGCTGGGCAAATGGCGTATCCACCCGGCGTACGTCATCGTCTTGGCGCTTGTGTACGGAGCTGTCTTCTTGTCCTAGAACATGAATTCACTCTAACGAACCGAGGCTTCACGTATACGAAGCCTCGTTTTTCTTTAGCGGAACAGAAAACAGCCAAAAGGAAGGGTCGCCTTCATCCTGTTGTTCACTCGGAGAAACAGCAGGATGTCCGGGCCAAACAGGCCGCCTGCACGCAAGATCCGAACATGGCGCATCATGCTCGAAAAGGATCGCTCGCTCCGTGGAAAAAACGTTCTGCCCGCTTCCCCGAGCGTGCGCCGGCGCAAAAAAAAACGTGCCGGCGATACAGGCACGTTGTCTATTCCACGGTAAACGTCACGCTCGCCCGGGCGTTCGGCCAGTTTTTGTCGGCGAGCCACCACTCAAGCGTGTACGTCCCGGGCGCTAAGTCGCGGAACGTCTCCTGAAAGGACAGCTCTTCGCCTTGTTTTAACGTCCGCTCTTCGTAAATTTGCGCAAACATCTTCCCTTCGCTGAACTGCTTCACCTTTTTGCCGTCGCGGTACAAAATGTAGTCATACTTTTTCGAACTCGTGAACGTCACCGTCTGCACGCGTTCGGTTTGGTTTTTGACCGTAAACGTAAACACGTAGGCGCCGTTTTCCTTTTTGTACGTCAACGACGGCGCAAGCGTGCCGGCGATCATTCCTTTTCCATCCGCTTGCGCCGGTTTGCCCGCCGGGGCGGGGCCAAGCAAGTCATCCTTTGCCTGCGGGCGCTCGCTGCCGTTTGTATACATAAACAACGCGCTCGCCGCCGCCACCCCAGCCAGCACCGCGGCGATGCCGATCGCTTTTCCTTTGCCCATATCGGACCCTCCTTTTGTCTCTTTCTATTATAGTCGTTTCCCGTTTCCCTCCCGTTACAAACCGCGAAAAAATTGTGAAAAAACCGTTGTCCGCCTTGATATTTCTGGTATATATGCCCGATTTGTCTAATAAAATGTTACAAATTGAACAGCAATGAGAGTGGTTGAGGTGGGGATCGTTCACAACCGGCAAGCGACGCGGCGAAGACGCTTCCAAGACATCCAGCGAAAGCGGCGCTCATCATTGGCAAGACGAGTCTCATTTCACACTTCTCACTTCTCACATCCAACTTAGGGAGGGCGAGTGGTGTGCACGATTACATCAAAGAGCGTACGATCAAGATTGGCAAGTATATCGTGGAGACGAGGAAAACCGTTCGCGTCATCGCGAAAGAGTTTGGCGTGTCGAAAAGCACCGTGCATAAAGACTTGACCGAGCGGCTGCCGGAGATCAATCCGGAGCTGGCCCAAGAAGTAAAACAAATTCTCGATTACCATAAATCGATCCGCCATTTGCGCGGCGGCGAAGCGACGAAGAAAAAATACAAAAAGCAAGCGGTGAAAAACAACTAACTTTTTCCTTGCCATCTGCCGTTGGCAGTATCATTCCGGCTGCGGAATATGGTAAAATAACCAATTAGGAATGATTTCAGGGCAGAGGCAAGGAGGAGCAATGTATGTTTTCACGAGATATCGGCATTGACCTAGGCACGGCGAACGTCCTCATTTTCGTCAAAGGCAAAGGCATTGTGCTCAATGAGCCGTCCGTCGTGGCGATCGATAAAAACACGAACAAAGTGCTCGCAGTCGGCGAAGAAGCACGACGAATGGTCGGACGTACTCCTGGGAATATTGTTGCCATTCGGCCGCTCAAAGACGGCGTCATTGCCGATTTTGACATTACGGAAGCAATGCTTAGGCACTTTTTAAGCAAGCTCGACCTAAAAGGCTTTTTCGCCAAACCGCGCATTTTAATTTGTTGCCCGACGAACACGACGTCTGTCGAACGGAAAGCGATCAAAGAGGCAGCGGAAAAAAGCGGCGGCAAAAAAGTGTACTTAGAGGAAGAGCCGAAAGTCGCAGCCATTGGCGCCGGAATGGACATTTTCCAGCCGTGCGGAAACATGGTCGTCGATATTGGCGGTGGCACAACCGATGTCGCGGTTCTCTCGATGGGGGACATTGTCACCGCCTCTTCCATTAAGATGGCTGGGGACAAGTTCGACATGGAAATCTTACATTACATTAAGCGTGAATATAAGCTGCTCATCGGGGAACGAACGGCCGAAGAAATTAAAATCAAAGTCGCAACGGTATTCCCAGGCGCACGGACCGAGGAAATCGACGTCCGCGGCCGCGATCTCGTCACCGGGCTGCCGCGCACGATCACCGTTCGTTCAGAAGAAATCGAACGGGCGCTTCGCGAGCCGGTGTCTTTAATTGTACAAGCCGCCAAAAGCGTGCTCGAGCGCACGCCGCCGGAACTGTCGGCGGATATTATCGACCGCGGCGTCATTTTAACGGGCGGCGGCGCGCTGCTTCATGGCATCGATCTGCTGTTGGCCGAAGAGCTAAAGCTGCCGGTGTTTATCGCTGAAAATCCGATGGACTGCGTCGCCATCGGCACCGGGCTGATGCTCGAGAACATCGACCGCGCGCCGAAAACGCAGTTCGTTTGATCGTTTCGCCAGCGGAAGCCAAATGAACGGCGCTTCGTGTTTGCGCGAAAAAAAAAAGAAAGGCGGGGGATGCGGCGGCCGCTTCCGCTCGCCTATAATGTAGGAAGAGACAGAAACCATCGCTGCCTCGAGCCAGCAGCGGTTTTTGGAAAAATCGTTCCTTTAAGTACGGAGAGGAATGGAAATGCGATCGCCTGAATGAAGGTGGATCGTTCATCATGACAGGTCATGATTCTATGGCAATGGCCAACAATGGGACAAGCGAGGTGATCGTCATGCTAAGGGGACTGTATACGGCTGCGAGCGGCATGCTGGCGCAGCAGCGGCGCGTCGATTGGCTCACCAACAATTTGGCAAATGCCGAGACGCCAGGGTATAAAGCCGACGCAGGAACGATGAGAGCGTTTCCGGAACTGTTGATGCACCGGCTCGAGGACGAGCCGATCCCGGCCGCCCCGCGGCGCGCCATCCCGGCGCAAACGGCGATCGGGCCGCTCAACACCGGCGTATATGTGCAAGAGCTCATCCCGAACTTCCGCCAAGGGGATATGAAAGAAACCGGTCTTTCCACCGATGTCGCCTTAGTCGATGGACAAGTCCCGGTCGACCCGGCAAGCGGAGAACGCGGCGCGCTCTTTTTTGCCGTCGAAAACGGCCAAGGCGAGAGGCGCTATACAAGAAACGGCCATTTCACCTTGAGCCCGGACGGCTATTTGACGACGCAAGACGGCTGGTATGTGCTGGATGACAACGGCGAACGCATCGCCATCCCGAGCGAATCGTTCACCGTCCGCGACGACGGGACGATTATGGCAGAAAACGGTGCGACCGCCCGCTTAGGCGTCGTATTCGCCGCCAATCCGAAAACGCTAGTGAAAGAAGGGAACGGCCTCTTCCGCAGCACGGCTGGGCTGTTGCCGCAGGCGCCGGGCAATGTGACGTATACGGTCAAACAGCGCTTCATCGAGCGGTCCAACGTCGACATCGAACGGACGATGACCGACTTGCTCGCCGCCTACCGCGCCTTTGAAGCGAACCAAAAAATCGTCCAAGCGTACGACCGCAGTTTAGACAAGGCCGTCAACGAAGTCGGCCGCCTGAAATGATGAAAGGGGGACAAGCCCTTGCTCCGCTCGATGCACACCGCCGCCAACACGATGAACGCATTGCAGCAGCGGCTCGATACACTAAGCCATAACATCGCCAACAGCAACACGACCGGGTTTAAACGGCGCGAAGCGAGCTTCGCCGAGCTGTTGACCCAGCAAGTCGACCGCCTGCCAGACGACGAAGCGCCCCGGCAGACGCCGGCGGGCGTGCGCTACGGCAACGGGGCGGGCCTCGCGTCGACGATGCTCGTCACCGCCCAAGGGCCGCTTACGGAAACCGGCCGCGCGCTCGATTTCGCCTTCACCGCCGCCAACCAATGGTTTCGCGTCCGAGTCACCGCCGCCAACGGCGCCGCAACGATCGGCTACACGCGCGCCGGCAACTTTTCATTGACGCCCACCGGCGGCCGGCTCGCTCTCGTGACAAGCGACGGCCGCCCGGTGCTGGATGAAGCGAACGCCCCGATCGAGCTGCCTGCCGAGGCCACCGGCTTCCAGCTGTCCCCGACCGGGACGTTGACGGCCACCGATGCCAACGGGGCGGTCGTCGCCCGCGTCAACCTGGGTGTCACGGTGATCCGCCGCCCGCAGCTCCTTGAAGCATTCGGCGACAACGTCTTCGCCCTTCCCGCCGTTCCGGGCGCCGCTGAGGAGCTGAACGGCAACGGGCGCGGCCGAATCGCCATGAAACAAGGGGCGCTCGAACAGGCGAACGTGGACCTCGGTGAAGAACTCACCGGTTTGATGACAACTAGTCGTGCCTATCAGCTGAACGCCCGCGCCATTTCCATTTCTGAACAAATGCTCGGGCTCATTAACAACTTGCGCTCCTCATAAGGAGAGATCCACATGAGCAAGGAAACGAAAAACGAACCGCTCTCCCGCATCGCGCGGCGAAAAAAGCAAGAACAACATTCCGCCGCCAGCCCAAGCGATATCGGCGAAGCCGCTGCCTTGCATAAAGAACAGCCGACGGAAGCGAACGAACCGCCAAACGAACCGCCATCTGAAGCTGAACCGACGGAGAGCAAGCGCCGCTTCGTGCGCACGCGGCTCATTCCGATCTGGCTTCGGCTCGTAATCGTCACCGTTCTCATGGCGATCTGCCTTGCGGCGGGCGCGGTCGTCGGCTACAGCGCCATCGGCGACGGACAGTGGCTGGACGTGTTCCGCCCGTCAACGTGGCAGCACATCATTGACTTTGTAGAAAAAGGGACATAGAAAGCCAGTGAGCTGCATGTTTGATTCCAACAGAAAGGAGTGTCGCTATGCTCGACATCCAACAAATTCAAGCGATCATCCCGCACCGCTACCCGTTTTTGCTTGTCGACCGCATTGTTGAAATTGAGGAAGGAAAACGTGCCGTCGGCATCAAAAACGTCAGCGCCAACGAAGCGTTTTTCGCCGGCCATTTCCCGGAATACCCCGTCATGCCCGGCGTCTTAATCGTTGAGGCGCTCGCCCAAGTCGGCGCCGTCGTCCTCCTGCAAAGCGAGGACAACCGCGGCCGCCTCGCCTTTTTCGCCGGCATCGACAACTGCCGCTTTAAGCGCCAAGTCAAACCAGGCGACCAGCTCCGCCTCGAAGTCGAAATTCTCCGCGCCCGCGGCGCCATCGGCAAAGGCAAAGGCGTCGCCACTGTCGACGGCGAACTCGTCTGCGAAACAGAGCTCATGTTCGCCCTCGGTGAGAAAACAAACGGCTGACCAACGCGCGCTCCTTTGCGGGGCGCGTATGTTCATTCCCCTAAACGCCACCTCCGCATTTGTTTCATTCCCCTTGCATGAAATGCGCTCTTCTGGGAAAGATAAACAAGGACCGGTCTTACATAAGGTCACAACAACACGAAGAAAGGAGAAGGTGCAATGAAAAACAAAACGCTGCTGTTCAAACTGTTCAGCGCCGTCGTCGCCCTCTTTTTAGCGGCCGGATGCAACGGTGACAACGACAACGACAATCCGCCGCCGCCAAACAACGAACAAAACGATGTCAATGACAATGGTGACAACGGCGTCAATGACATGGACATGAACCCGGCCGATGACATCAACCAAGACGATAACGCCGACAACGACGTTGTGCCAGGGGATAACGGTGACAACAATGGCAACGACAACAACGGCGACCTTGTCCCGGGCGACAATGACAACGACTTAGCGCCGGGCAACGACGTGGGCGACGATGAAAACGACCGAAACCCGGATCCGGAAGATCCGATTGAAGACCCGCAAGACGCCAACGACCGCGATAATAAAGATGAATAATGCAAAGAGGCTGCCGGCTAGGCAGCCTTTTTGGTTGGAGAAAATTAGTACCGATTTTGGCTAGATATGCTTCTTCCTATCCGCTATAATGGGAATGTCCATTTATTGTCGAAACATGCAGACAGGCGATCATAGGGGGGTACAGAATGGAAGAAACTATCAGCCTGCGTGAACTGTTTGACACATTGCGCAAACGGCTTTGGCTGATCGTCTTGATCACCGCGCTTGCCACCGTCGTGAGCGGTGTGGTCAGCTATTTTATACTGACGCCGATTTACCAAGCGTCCACGCAAATTCTCGTCAACCAAGCCAAATCCGAGCAGCAGTTCTACAATTTTAACGAAATCCAAACGAACGTGCAGCTCATTAACACGTACAGCGTCATCATCAAAAGCCCGACGATTTTAGAAAAGGTGAAAGGTGAGCTGCAACTCGATCAGACGTTCGACGAGCTGAACGAACAAATTCAAGTGTCGAGCGAAAAAGACTCGCAAGTGTTCTCCGTCACCGTCCAAGACCCGGATCCCGCCATGGCGGCTAAGATCGCCAATAAAACGGCCGAAGTGTTCAAAAACGAAATCGTCAAAATCATGAACATCGACAACGTGACGATTCTCTCGAAAGCGGAAGTGAAAGAACACCAAGCCCCGGTCAAACCGAAGCCGCTTCTGAATATGGCCATCGCCTTCGTCGTCGGCCTCATGACGGGTGTCGGACTTGCCTTCCTGCTTGAGTACTTGGACAACACGATCAAAACGGAAGAGGATGTCGAACGTCATCTCGGCCTGCCGGTGCTCGGTGCGGTCAGCTTGATCACCGCCGACGGCAGCCAAAAGAAGAAACACGAACCGGCTCTTCCGCAAGCGAGAGGTGAAACCATTGGCTCGTAAAAAACAGATCCGCAAAGCGGAACGAAGACTGATCACCGTTGATAATTCAAAATCCCCGATCGCCGAACAATACCGGACGATCCGGACGAATATTCAATTTTCATTCATTGATGCGCCGCTCCGCTCCTTGATCGTGACTTCCACTGGCCCGGGTGAAGGAAAATCCACCACGGTGGCCAACTTGGCGGTCGTCTTCGCCCAACAAGGGAAAAAGACGTTGCTCATTGACGCTGACTTGCGCAAGCCGACCGTCCATTACACGTTCCGCCTCAACAACTACATGGGGTTCACCAACGTCTTAACAGGCTCGGCCCCGCTTTTGCCGACGTGCCAAGAAACGGACATCGACAACTTATTCGTCCTATCATCCGGCCCGATCCCGCCGAACCCGGCCGAGCTGCTCAGCTCGAAAGCGATGGCTCAGTGTCTTGAACAACTGTATGAGACGTTTGACCTTGTCATCTTTGACACCCCGCCCGTCTTGGCAGTGACCGATGCGCAAATTTTAGCGAACCAATGCGACGGCACGGTGCTCGTGATCGAAAGCGGCCGAACCGACATCGAAGCGGCCGTCAAGGCGAAAGAGCTGCTCGAAGCAGCGAACGCCAAGCTGCTCGGCGTTGTGTTGAACAAACGGAAACATCGTGACGGCGGCTATTATTACTACTACCAATACAAATAACAACAAGCGGCTTCCCAACGGCGGGAAGCCGTTTATGTAAGAGAGAAAGAAAGGGGAGAGATCGTTGAGAAACTTCGTCCTGATCCTTTTGATCGCTGTCGCTTGCCTAGCCTTTGCCATTGCCGGACACGTGTACTGGAAACAAACGATCGACGCGACGGTGCAAGCAGCGCGGGCGAAAATGGAAACGTTCGCCGAGCAAGAAGAGAAAGCAAATCAAACGGAGGCGGCCCTTGCCCGCGCCAAACGGCTGCCTGCCGATGCTCAAGCTGCCATTAAACGGGCTGTCGAGGAAAACCGCCCGATCCGCCTTGTGATCGCCGGCTCGGAATCGACACCCGAGAAAGGCGGCTGGCCCGACCTATTGAAACAGGCGCTCGACGAAGCATACGGGGAGGGGACGTTCCAAATCACCGTCCATGAATACGAAGGCTTGACGACCGCCGCTGCTGACAGGCAGCGCATCGCCGCCGACTGGGCCAGTGATAAACCGGATCTTGTCTTACTCGAGCCATTTTTGTTAAATGACAACGGTGTGATTACGATTGATGACACGCTTACCCATATTCAGTCGATCATCGACCAGCTCAAATCTGCCGCACCCGATGCGGTCGTGATGTTGCAGCCGCCGAACCCGATTTACAACGCTACATACTATCCAGAACAAGTCGAAGAACTCGAAGCGTTCGCCAAAGAGAACGGCTACCCTTACATCAACCATTGGCCCGCGTGGCCCGACAATCAAAGCGAAGAACTAAATAAATACATCGACCCAGAAAGCGACCTCCCGACAGAGGAAGGTGCCAAACGATGGGCCGACGCGCTCGCCGAGCATTTCATCGCCCAATAAAACACGCGCACCTCAATCGGGTGCGCGTCCCGTTTACCGCGACGCTGTCGCCGACAGCTCTAAATGTTCTTTCAACTCATTCGAAATCGCCGTTCGCTCGCTATCCGGCACGATTAGGTAATACGTGCCGTTCATTTTCGTCCCTTGGCCGGTAATGTGCAGCTGCTTAATTTGCTTGCGGGCGTCTTTGTAATTCTCTTGGATGTCTTTCATTTCCTCAAATGTTAAGTTCGTCTTAATGTTTTTCCCGATCGCCGCGAGCACATCGCTATAGTTCGTGAGCGATGAGAAGCTCGCCCCTTTCTCAATAATGGCTTGAATGATTTGTTTCTGGCGGTCTTGGCGCCCGAAATCGCCGCGCGGGTCGTCATAACGCATACGCGAATATTTCAGCGCCTCTTCCCCGTTTAGCGTAATTTCCCCTTTCGGGAAGTACGTTCCTTCATACGTAAAGGCAAACGGGTTGTTCACTGTCACCCCGCCAACGGCATCCACGATATCGCGGAAGCTTTCCATATTGACTTTAATGTAATAATCGATCGGAATATCTAAGAAATGCTCGACCGTCGCCATCGTCATCTCCACTCCGCCAAAGGCGTATGAGTGGTTGATTTTATCTTTCGTCCCTTTCCCGACGATCTCTGTTCTCGTATCGCGCGGCACGCTCACCATCTCAATCGACTGCTTGTTCGGATTCACCGTCATGACGATGAGCGTATCGGCGCGTCCCTTATCCCCTTTCCGTTCATCGACGCCAATTAACAAAATCGAAATCGGTGTCTTCCGCTCGAACGACACGTCGTCTTGTCGTTTTTCCGACTTCCAATTTACTTGTTCATGCATTTCATTGGCGGTTCGTTTGACATTATGGTAAACGGAATAGGAAAACAATCCTACTCCTGCCAATAACACAATACACACCCCCGCCAACCAGCGGAGCCATCTCTTCTTTTTTCGACGTTTTGCCCTCATGGATCCTCTTCCTTTACAATAAAAAATGTTCACTCATATCATCTCGATTATAGACCGTTTTTGACGAGAAGACAACTGGAAGCCGCTTTGCGCCATTTCCACTTTGCCCCTCCAAAGGTGGAATTTTATTTCCATTTCGACATTGTTCGACAAACTCCACCCATTGATAGCCCGTTTTTCCTATGTTACCATAATAGTTGTTTAGTAGAACGAAAAAGCGAGGAGGAGTGACGATGATCGACATCCATACCCACATTTTGCCCGGCATCGACGACGGAGCGGCAACCGTAGAAGACGCCATTGCCATGGCGCAAGCTGCGGTCAAGGAAGGAATCACAACGATCATCGCCACTCCCCATCACCAAAACGGAAACTACGACAATCCGAAACCGTCGATCCTCGCGCTGGCAGCGGAGCTGAACGACGAACTGAAACGGCGTGACATCGCCTTGACAGTGTTCCCTGGGCAAGAAGTGCGTCTCCACGGCGACTTGCTTGACGGCTTGGCGCGGCACGAGGTGATGACGCTCGCCGATACGCCATACATACTGATCGAGTTTCCACCAGATCATGTGCCGAAATACGCCGAACAGCTGCTGTTTGACGTGCAGCTGAAGGGCTTGATGCCCATCATCGCCCATCCCGAGCGAAACGCCGAAATCATCGAAACCCCCGAGCGGCTCTACCAGCTCGTCAAACGCGGCGCCTTCGCCCAGCTGACGGCGTCCAGCGTCACGGGGCAGTTCGGCAAGAAAATCAAAACGTTCTCGTTTCAACTCATCGAGGCGAACTTAGCCCATTTCATCGCCTCGGACGCTCATAACGTAAAAACTCGCCCGTTTCGCCTGCGCCAGGCGTACGACGCCATTCGCAATGAATACGGCACCGACATGGTCTACTACTTCCAAGAAAACGCCGAGCTGCTCATCCGCGGCCAGGCTGTCTTCCGCGACGAGCCAGAACGGGTGAAAAAGAAAAAGTTCCTTGGTCTCTTTTAAAAGCGATCAGTCGCATGGTATAACAAGTATGAGAAATACTTCTTTTCTTTTTGCCTTTTCTTTGTCGAAACAAGGTAAAATTCTTAGGGAACGATCGACAACGATGTCGAAGGGCAGCGAAAGCTTGTGCCCGATATGGAGATCGGCTCTTTCTTTAAGACGATTGGATTCGCACGGCTAGAGGCATCGCGGCGGTTTCTCGTGTCTTAAAGATAGGCCGTTTTCTTCATTCTTTGTTTCGGTGATGTCTCCTTACCGTTATCAACGGAGGCACTCGGCCATGCCGTGGGTGGGGACGATGACGGTCCCGGCACCTTAGACGCCCGTCGTCGAGGGTGTGGCGTGAGGGCGGGTTAGATGCCCGATTTTTCACTCGTTTTTATCTAATTCAGTGATTATGAGTCAGGCGTATCGTTTATAATAGAAAGATAGAGGATCCGTAATCTGTGAAAAGAGGCGATACGCGCATGGAACAAACTTGGGCGTTAAAGGTTGAGCGATTTGGAAAGATCAAACAGGGGGAAATCGATATTGCCCCGTTGATGTTGTTTGTCGGCGACAACAACAGTGGGAAAAGCTATCTGATGTCGCTTCTTTGGGGGGTGTTGTCCGAGGGGCGCAAGCTGTTTCCAAAAGACCCTCCGAACACGTCCACGTACAAGGAAATCGATCGCTTTCTTGAATCGTCTATCGGCGATGACTGCCTCATCCAAGACCGTGAAGCGCAACTGTTTGTCCAATGGTTTAATGATGTTCTCAGAAACAAAAAAAGCGAGTTGGTTAGAACGATTTTTCGGCGCAAAATCCCGATCGGTTCGTTAAGCATCGAGCGGTACCGCCGTTCTGAACCGCTGCGAATCATCTTTGAAAAGAAAGATTCGCTCCAAGGCGCTCGTTTTTCGACGGGGAAACACTATATTCGCATCCCGTATACGGATCGAAGCAAGGGACAAGCGACAGAGCGGTATCGCATGGCTCAATACATTACGTGGAATTTGCTGATGGATGGACTTACATCGCCGTTTTACCCACCATCCAGACAAGGCGGCATCCAAGGGCGGGCCATTGGCGAAGCGCTGTATTTGCCCGCTTCGAGAACAGGGTTCATGTTGTCTTACAAGGCGCTGGTGCAAGAGATGATGGAACGGATGATCAACGAAGAACATGAGGAACCATCCCTTGACTTCACGTTGCCTGTCTATCGATTCTTGCAAGCGTTGTTGCGTTTGGAGGAAAGCGGACAGTCGAAATATGCGGACATCGGACGATTTATTGAAACCGAGATTGCCAACGGAACCATGGACCAAGAAAAAGGACCGATTCCATCGTTCTACTATTGCCCACAAGGCAAACAAGAGCGCTTGCCGTTATACGTCACATCGTCGCTTGTAACTGAACTGTCGCCGCTCATTTTGTTTTTAAAATCAAAAGCAACGTACCGTTCACTCTTTTTTGAAGAGGCAGAAGCGCATCTGCATCCACGCGTCCAGCGCATATTAGCGACAGCGCTTGTCAAGTTGGCCAACCGAGGCATGCCGGTGTGGTTGACCACCCATAGCGATATTTTGTTCCAACAGGTGAACAATTTGATCAAACTTCACCAGCATCCAAAGAGAGAACAGTTGATGAAAACGTATGGCTATGTCGATGAGGACGCGATTGATCCGAAAAAGGTGAGGGCGTACCAGTTCCGCATGCAAGGCCAAGACACGATCATCACGCCGCTCATTCCGACCGAAAACGGCTTTTCGACGGAAACGTTCAATGAAGTCATTTGGCAGTTGAATGAAGAGACGTATGCATTCCAGATCGGGGAAGAGGATGGAGAGGATGAATAACCTCGAATACCTTGAGCGAAGCTTTTATGAGAAAACGGGGGAAACAGGCGGAACGTTATATGTGATCGAGCAGGAAAAATCGGGAGAAGCACAAGTAACGCTCCACTGTTCCAACGAAGCCGTAGTGTTTTCGATCAAGCCTAACAACGGATTCCCTTATCTTCGAACCAAAAACACACCCGATGGCATCGTCTTTGTCAGAAGAGAGAAGCAATGTTGGGAACTGCACATTTTTGAATGTAAAAAAACAGTAAGAGTGAAGAGTTGGGAAAAGGCGAAACAGCAGTTTGAAGGAGGCATGCTTCATGCCTATATGTTACGAGGGCTTTTGGATCTTCCGCCTTTTTCAAAAATATGTGTATACACGGCCTACCAGGATGACCATTTATCGAAAAACTCGCCAGATCCAGCTTTGTTTCGGCAGCCGGTGGGCAAACCTGTGAAGAAGCCGCCGTATGCGGACTGGGATGATCCAAGCCTTGTCATTTTGGGGCATGAAGTTCCTCATCAACGCATTCCACTGAATGACTCCGGACAAGGAGAATACACGTTGTAACGTTTCCCTGCCGCGCCATGCTATAATGGCGTCAAGGAGGTGAAGCCATGAGCCAAGAGCTGAAAGAATTGCTTCGTTCCGTCTTGCAAGAAGAACTGAAACCAGTCCACGACAGGCTCGAACGGTTGGAAGGCGCAGTCGGGCACATTCGTCAAGACGTATCGCAGCTGCAGCAAGATGTATCCCAGCTTCAGAAGGAAGTCACCCAACTGCAAGAAGGTCAACGGACATTAGAAACCACGGTTTCCCAAATTCAAAAGGACGTTGCCCAGCTCCAAGAAGGCCAGAATGCGTTGCAGCGTGATGTCGCCCAACTGCAAGAAGGCCAACGGACATTGGAAACGACGGTTTCCCAAATTCAAAAAGACATTATCCAGTTGCAAGAAGGCCAGAATGCATTGCAGCGTGAGATCGTCCAGCTCCAAGAAGGCCAACGGACATTGGAAACGACGGTCTCTCAAATCCAAAAAGACATCACCCAGCTGCAACAAGGCCAACAAATAGTAGAACACGAGATGGCCGGCATGAAGCAGATGCAAGAGCGAATCCTCGAAGAGCTGCGTATTTCCAAACACAATCAAGCACTCATTTTAAACGATGTCACCAGCATAAGAAAATCCGTCGATGTCACCGTCTCGTACTTGCAGCGCCGATCCGATGTGATGTTCGACAAACTGATCGATCATGAAAAAGAAATCTTGAATCTGAAATCAAAAATGCCAAACTAAGTCCCGAAAAGGGGCTGTTTTTTATGCCCATATGCATCGGCGCATCGGCGCAGCTACGGTTGCACCGATGCGCGGGGGCATAGGGGCCAACTATACATAGGGGGTTACGTACCACGTCAACTACCCCCACTTCGCTAACGCTTGAAGTGGGGGCTTGCAACTCCCCAGAAGTGCAAACGGACTTCGTCCTCCTTCCTTGACTTGGGGTTGCATCAGGGGGCAGGTTGACGACTACCCAACGACGCAGGTCATGCCTGCATCGTTACCGATTCTCTCGGTGTGTCTGTTGGCAGTACTTGGCTTCCACACACAACAGACGGACCTACGCTCGATGTTTTACGGTTACAACGTTTCCTGTAACCAACTCCATACATCGAGTAGCCGTGATTGGAGTGCCTTTATTGAACGGTTTTCTCCACGCCTTTATTATATCATACACAAAAGAAAGGGGGGAACGCGCATTCCTCTCCCACTTACTCCCTTTGGTCGTTGAAGTGGGAGTCTCCTGCGCGAAATAGGATGAAAAAAGTACGCAAAGCGATCATTCCAGCAGCGGGGCTCGGCACACGATTTTTGCCGGCGACGAAAGCGATGCCGAAAGAAATGCTCCCGATTGTCGATAAACCAACAATTCAATACATCGTCGAAGAAGCGGTCGCCTCCGGCATCGAAGATATCATCATCGTCACGGGGAAAGGGAAACGCGCGATCGAGGACCATTTCGACAACGCTTTTGAGCTTGAACAAAACTTAATTCAAAAAGGCAAATACGACTTACTCGAAAAAGTAAAAGAACCATCGAAAGTCGACATTCACTACATTCGCCAAAAAGAACCGAAAGGACTTGGCCACGCCGTTTGGTGCGCACGCAACTTCATCGGCGACGAACCGTTTGCCGTTCTGCTTGGTGACGACATCGTCCAAGCGGAAACACCATGCTTAAAACAATTAATTGACCAATATGAACAAACTCTCAGTTCCGTTATTGGTGTCAAAAGAGTGCCTGATAACGAAACGCACCGTTACGGCATCATCGATCCAATTGAACAACACGGACGCCGTTACCAAGTCCGCCAATTCGTCGAAAAACCAGCACCAGGCACCGCGCCGTCCAACTTAGCGATTATGGGACGATACATACTCACGCCGGAAATCTTCTTATTCCTTGAAAAACAAGAAGCCGGCGCTGGCGGCGAAATCCAACTCACGGATGCAATTCAAAAATTGAACGAAATCCAGCGGGTGTTTGCCTATGAATTCGAAGGAAAGCGCTACGACGTCGGAGAAAAGATCGGATTTATCAAAACGACGATTGAGTTTGCGTTGCAGCATGATGAATTAAGAGAAGACCTTATTCAATTCATGGAAAAACTATTAAATGATGTGAAAGTAGAAGAGAAATAAAGGAGGGCGGGGAGTTGGCGAAACCAGGCAGTACCGCGACTGTCGAAATCAAACGTCACCATCGAGTTGCTGTAAACGATAAAAAGGGATATTTAATCGCCAAGCGAATCATGGATATATGCGGAGCGCTAGCAGGACTTATTTGTTTGTCATGGCTATTTCTTATTGTCGCGCTTCTCATCAAACTAGAAGACCCAAAAGGTCCCGTATTTTTTAAACAAGTCCGCGTCGGCAAAGACGGAAAAGAATTTTATATGTATAAATTCCGCTCGATGGTGACCAATGCGGAAGAATTGCTAGAATCATTGCTTCCTTTAAACGAAACAACCGGCGCGATGTTCAAAATGAAAAATGATCCACGTGTCACGAAAGTGGGGAAGTTCATTCGTAAAACTAGTATTGATGAACTTCCTCAATTATGGAATGTATTAAAAGGGGATATGAGTCTAGTTGGCCCAAGACCGCCGCTACCAAGGGAAGTAGCACAGTATACGGAGTATGATAAACAGCGATTGCTTGTGACACCGGGATGTACAGGACTTTGGCAAGTGAGTGGGAGAAATGATTTAGGATTTGATGAAATGGTTGAGTTAGATTTGAAATATATTCGTGAAAGATCACTATTATATGATATAAAGATTATGGGTCTTCACCATTTTCTGTGATTTCTACTCAATCCTAGAGACATGTTAGCTGGATGAAATAGGTTCATCAGTCAGGATCCTTCTTCCGCATACAGACCACGAAGTTGGTAGAATGGAAACAGTCAAGTGCTTTCCTTGACGGGTTCCATTCTACCAACTATCATACCGATAGCGGAAGAAGGGAGCGCTTAAGCAGCCTGACTGCCTGTAGTGTTCCCTGTACACTCCAGAAATACACGCAAACGAAACCGTTCTAGATTTCGATAGCCATATGCCCGGCGTTTGATGTTTTTGATCTTGTGATTCGTCCCCTCGATCCGGGCATTCGTATATGGGCACAAAAAGTAGGAAAGAATAGGCTCCTTCCACCTTTCAAGCGTGTTGGCTGCTTCCTGAAAAGAAGCAAAAGGGCTCTGTTTGGCTAACTTAATCCATTCTTCCAAGCGTTCCTTTGCTTCGTTATATCCATCGGTTCGGTAAAAATCCCGAAACAACTCTTTTAGATAATAAGCAATGGAAAGTGCCGGATACTCCTCCAAGATATCGTCTAATCGAAGCCGTTGGTCCTTACGAAGCTTTTCACAGCCTTTTAAGAGAAGATATCGAGCCTTTTTCAATGGAGAAAATTCCTTTCTTGCTTGATCCAAGGCTTGTGTCACTTTTTGAACCACATGGTACTTATCGATGACAATCGAAGCAGATGGAAACAGGGCGCGAACCGCCTTATGATAAGGTTCCCACATGTCAAGAATCACCGTTTGGACCATTTCTTTCGACAGGATATTTTGGCTCAACAAGTTGATGGCGGAGTCACATTGGCGATCGGCATGCATTCCCATGACCGATCCGGCTTTGGCATCCATCAATACAGTTTCATACTGATGTCCCTTTTTTACCGCGATTTCATCTAAACTAAGCACCATTCCTTCTTGAGAAGATGCTTCTATCGCTGTTTGACGCTCTTTTGCTTTTTTCGATGCGATGGAGTAATAAATGCGTTCCAATGTTGTATATGGAATACGGTGCTTTCGACTAACCTCTTGAATGGTGGAGCCTTCACAAAGTTCATACAAGTACTCACAAAATCGATTGGTGTAGTGTCGATTGGGTTGAATCGATTCCAAAGAGGCGGAAAACACTTGGGAACAATTCCAGCACCGATAGCGCTTTACCTTTACGAACAAGTACACCGGTTGATGGAAAATCGCCAAATCCCGTACTTTTCTTGTCCGTCTGTCGTGGACAGAGGAAGTGGCAAACCCACAATGAGGGCAACGTTCCTGTGTCTCTGTTTTCTCTACATGAATCGCATAACCATAGGAAAGAAGTTCTTGTTTAATCACTTTAAATTCTGGCAATCCTAGTGGTATAGAAAGCACTTACGAGACCTCCTTAATGTTTATTTCACCGCTAACATTATTGCCAGGATCTCGTCAGTGCTTTCTCTTTTTTGTCACTAAATCACAAAATTTGGTGATGAACCACTATATTTTGCTGAAAATAGGATAGATTCAGTAAAATATAGTATAATATAGTTAGATGGGAGGTGAAAAAATGTATTTTTGTATCAAACAACAGCTAAATGGTTTGACCAAAGAAGAATACTTGACTCTTCGAGAACTGTGCCATATTGCCAAGAACATGTACAACGTCGGATTGTACCATGTCAGACAATACTATTTTGAACACAAGGAATTTCTTAATTATGAGAAAAACTATCATCTTGCCAAAACTAACGAAAACTATAAGCTGTTAAACAGCAACATGGCACAGCAAATTTTAAAAAAGGTCAATGAAGCCTTTAAATCTTTCTTTGGTTTGATCAGTCTTGCCAAACAAGGAAAATATGACCACAAGGCTATCAGTATTCCAAAATATCTTAAAAAAGATGGCTTTCATTCACTGATCATTGGCCAGATTCGTATAGACGGCAACAAATTCACGATACCGTATTCTCGCCTATTTAAAAAGACTCACAAGCCTATCACGATAACGATTCCGCCTGTGTTACTGGACAAAAAGATTAAGCAGATTGAAATCATTCCTAAGCATCATGCCAGGTTCTTTGAGATTCAGTACAAATATGAAATGCCTGAAGATCAAAGAGAATTAAATGACCAAAAAGCACTGGCCATTGATTTAGGATTAAACAATGTTGCCACTTGTGTCACATCAGACGGCAGATCATTCATCATTGATGGGCGGAGATTAAAAAGTATAAATCAATGGTTTAACAAAGAAAATGCCAGACTTCAAAGCATAAAAGATAAGCAAAAAATCAAAGGCACCACTCGTAAACAGGCTTTGCTTGCTATGAATCGCAATAATAAAGTGAATGATTATATCAACAAGACTTGCCGTTACATCATTAACTACTGTATTGAAAATCAAATTGGCAAACTTGTCATTGGCTATGCGGAAACATTACAACGCAATATGAATCTAGGAAAAAAGACAAATCAAAACTTTGTCAATATTCCTCTCGGTAACATAAAAGAAAAATTAGAATATCTTTGTGAATTTTACGGCATTGAATTCTTGAAACAGGAAGAATCATATACGTCTCAAGCCAGCTTTTTTGACGGCGATGAGATTCCTGAATATAATGCCGACAATCCAAAAGAATATAAGTTCAGCGGCAAACGTATTAAGCGCGGCTTGTATCGAACAAAGTCTGGCAAACTAATTAATGCTGATGTCAATGGCGCATTAAACATCTTAAAGAAAAGTAAAGCTGTAGACCTGAGTGTCTTATGCTCTAGCGGCGAAGTGGACACGCCTCAAAGAATAAGGATTGCTTGAAGCAGTCAAACTTCTTTGGAAGCCTCCACTTCAAATTTTCGCTAGAAAATTAAGTGGGGGTAGTTCACAGGCCAAGAAGATATGGTCAAGAGCGTCATTCAAGATCCTTGTTTTATATTGCCAAATAATCCGGACGATCAGCATGATACAAGACAAAAATATATAGATCTTGTGCAATTGCCTAAGTTTAAGTCGCTAAAGGCATTGGTCGTTATTGTCGACCATGAAGATGAAGCGTATGGTGACGTTGTTACCGTCATCGCCAAAAGCAGGTTAAACCAAGAGACAGGAGGTGCGATTTATGTTCGTCCAAAATTTACAGGAAAACGTTAAATACTCCTATGACTATGATCACGATGTTCTTTATATTTATTTGGGCGAACCAAAAGTGTCGTACGATGACGAAGCAGCTCCTGGTGTGTTTATCCGGTTTTCTGAAGAGGATGAGGTCATTACTGGCATTGTGATTATGGACTACAAGAAGCGGGATATTGAGCGTATAAAGAAGTTTATACCGGTGAATATTAATTTTCATATGATTAACGAACAAATCCATTAGTTTTGGCCGATTTTGCCTCTGGCATGGACTCAACTATATCATCCTTCGCTACTTTAATGCGGATGGGGCGCACGAGCCGGGGGCAAAGCGGTTCTATTTTCTAGAGCTTAAGTGCACTGGATGGGAGCCGTATTTGACATAAACATTAGGACTTGATTTTATGCGAATATTTTCGTTATTTTTTGTATATTATGCAAAGGTTGCAAAATATGAGGTGCAACATTTGATTGAACAATTGAAACAAACGCGCATTATCTCCTCCTGAATGGGGGGGGCAGGGCTGATGTTTGATGCAAAACGAACACAACCGTTCTGCGCAGCCGCGGAACTTCAGGGCATAAAAAAGATGGCTTGTCAGTTTCGAACATTCGCTTTTCTAGTGAAGGGTATGGAGAACGAAACAGCGAAGGGAAAAGGTTTTTCCAAGGGATCTCCCCCTTCCCCGTGATGCGGGTGGGAGGGGATCAAATGTATTTTATCATCGCCGTTTCATCGCAACAGTCCAGTTTCGGGCAGTTGACGCAATCAATCCACACTTTTTCCGGCAGTGTTGATTTGTCCACGATCTCAAACCCGCATTTTCGAAAAAACTCGACTTGGTAAGTAAAGGATATTAACCGCTTCACCCCGAGTCTGGCCGCCTCGTCGGCAATATGGTGGACGAGCAGGCGGCCGATTCCTTTCCCCATATGGTCAGGAGATACGACGAGCGAACGCACTTCCCCGAGATCGTGCCCCAGGATATGCAGCCCGGCGGTGCCGACGATTTGGCTGTTCTCCCTGGCGACATACATGCATTGCAAGTGCTGGTAGATGGACAGCAGCGAGCGGGGCAGCACGAGTCCTTTTTTTGCATAGTGTTGGATGAGCGCGTGCATGTCTTTGACATCGCTCGTGACGGCATGGTCGATTTGCATTGGGATCCCTCGCGATCAATCGTCATTGTATATTTATAAATATACAATATTTTGTTTTTATATTCAACTACGGATTTTCGTTGGCTGGGGGATGTTTCTGTCAAACGCTGCGCGGCAGGAGGAAAAAGAATGCCATTGTCGAAAGAATAAAGTGTTTTTTGGAAAGCAACAGGAATATGCATTGGATGATGGCATATTGGTCGATTGAATCGTATGGAAGTGTAGGGTTTTTCATGAAACGAGGGGGAAGGATATGAGCACGATTACCACGTTTGACAGTACGGTCGAAAGTTTGCTTGATTTGCTTGAAAGCATTCAGGAATGTCGAACACAGCTTCCTGATTTTCAGAGAGGCTGGGTTTGGGATGACGAGCGGATTCGGAATTTGTTGATCAGTGTTTCTCTCTCTTATCCGATCGGTGCGGTGATGATGCTCCAGACGGGAAATCCGAATGTCCGTTTTGCCTCAAGGCCGATCGAAGGGGTCGATAACGTGAACCAAGTGGAACCGGAACGGCTGATTCTTGACGGTCAACAGCGGCTGACGGCGTTGTTTCAATCATTGAAATTGAAAGCGCCTGTAGCGACAAGAGACAAGAGAGACAAGGCAATCAAACGGTTCTACTATATTGACATTGACAAAATGTTAGATCCGAACGTCGACCGAGAAGAGACGATCGTCAGTGTTCCGGAAGACCGGATCATTCGCGGACCGGGAGGGAGGGTTGTTCTTGATTGTTCTGACTTGGAGAAAGAATGCGAAGCGGGAATGCTTCCGGTGAATTTGTTTTTCGATCCTGCGGGGTTGTTGGCGTGGCAGACGCGCTATTTTTCGGATTCAACGAAAATTGCGGAACGGTCATTGAAGTGGCAAAAGTTGATGACGGACGTATTTCCCCGTTTTCAGCAATATCAAGTGCCTGTTATTATGCTTCGGAAGCCGACTCCGAAAGAGGCGGTTTGCCAAGTTTTTGAGAATGTAAACACGGGGGGCGTCTCTCTGACCGTCTTCGAGCTTCTTACCGCCACATTTGCGGCGGAAGATTTCAAGCTGAGGGATGATTGGGAAGAGAAGGAAGCAAAATTAAAGAGATCTGGAGAAATTTACAACAAAGTGTTGGCCGATATCAGCAGCACCGACTTCCTGCAGGCAGTTGCGTTGTTGGCCACGTACAATCGACGAAAAGCGGGGGACGGCGTGGCGGTCAGCTGCAAGCGGCGCGACATCTTGCAGTTGACGTTGGCGGATTACCAAAGATGGGCGGATCGGGTGACGGAAGGGTTTATTCAGGCGGCTCAATTTTTGCATGAGCAACATGTGTTTTCCGCGCGCGACTTGCCGTACGGCACCCAGTTGATCCCGCTGGCGGCCATTTTTGTCGAGCTGGGAAAAGAGGCGCACAATGTTTGTGTCCGTGACCGAATCGCCCGTTGGTATTGGTGCGGTGTATTGGGTGAATTGTATGGAGGAGCGACGGAGACGCGGATTGCCCGTGACGTGGTGGAAGTCGTCGAATGGATTCGCGGCGGTGCGGAGCCGACGACGGTGCGGGATGCCCATTTCGCCGCTGATCGCCTCTTCACGCTGCGCACGCGAAACAGCGCCGCTTATAAAGGGTTGCACGCATTGCTCATGAGGGAAGGGGCGCGGGATTTCTTATCTGGGGTGCCGATCGATATTCAGACGTATTACGGCGAATCGATTGATATTCACCATATTTTCCCTCGTGACTATTGCGAAAAACGGGGGATTGAGAAAGCGAAGTACGATTGCATTATGAATAAAACCCCATTGTCCTATAAAACGAATCGGATGATTGGCCGTGATGCTCCAAGTGTATATTTGAAGAAACTAGAGGAGAGGAAAGGCGTTTCGGCAGCGGTGTTGGATGACATCCTGCAAACGCATGTTATTGATGTGGCATCCATAAGAGCGGATGATTTTGACCAGTTTTTTGAAAAAAGAAGGCTGGCTCTGCTTGCGATGATCGAGCGGGTGATGGGTAAGAAAGTGGAGTGAGCGGGACGGGAGGATGTTGTAGGGGAGAGGTTTTGGTTTATATTTCAAGTTTCAAGGAAAAGGAACAAATGCCTTGGAACGACGTATTCGCAGGGAGATCAAAGGGGGAAAACTTGGTGGAAAAACAGGAACAGATACATTGGCTGCTGGACAGCAGACAAATGGAAATAGAATATTTATGAATTGGAAAAACTGGCGGTGCAACTGGCCGATATGCGAAGTTCGTTTGGATCGGAAGCTGTGCAGGGGTAGGGGGACGGAAAAAGGCACTTGTTATCGTTGGGGAGAGGGCATGAACCAACGGCTGTTTGCGGAGGAAATGTGGAAGTCGTTGCTGGATAAGCTGTACGAAGGAAAAATGGTATCGACGTTCAAAGGGAAGGAAGCGTTTCGCGTTGTTTCGTTTTCCGATGAGGGGGTTATTGTGCGATTGAGTTCGAAGGAGAAGGATGTGTTTCTAAGCAAGAAGGCGATGGTCAATGTGATTGAGAAGCTCATCGCCCATGAAGATGGCGTGCGGAAAAAAATGGTGGACCCGGAATTCCGTCTAAAGTTAGGGCTGTTTTTGCTTCACCCGTGGACGGAGAAAGTGGTGCGCCAGGAGGAGGGGAAACGCCGTCCGTATTTGTTGTTAACGGATGAAGCCCGTCAGCGATTGGCAAGCGGCGAGTAGAGGGATTGACACACTGGGAAGTGCGCTCGCTTTGGCGGCCAAAGGCCAAGGGAAAAGTCCGACTGTTGCTTGTTCCACACGCCAAGAGCCATAGGGAAAAGACCAGTGATAAGAGCCGCGCGGTTGCGGCTCTTTTGTGCTGCCTATTTGTCCATTTCCTTCGCGAGATCGGCGACTTCGGCGACGGTCAGTCCGGTCCGTTTCGCCACTTCGTGGATGGGCAAGACATCAAGGAAGTTTTTGGCGATTTCAATGGCTTTCTGTTTTTCGGCTTGCTTAACCGCTTGCTCTTTTTCCTGCATCACTTTCTTCAACATTTCTTCTCTTTCTTGTTCAAGTTCTTCGACTAACAGGCGAAACACTTTGTTCATTTTGATCCACTCCTTTACTTTTTCGGCGTATGACCGGTCGATGAATTTGTCTGTGGCGGTCAGAACGCCAGCGATGATGTGCAGCTGTTTCGGTTCGTCGCCGATCGCTTTCGCCAGCTCGATCGTTTTTTCGATCATCGTTTGCCGGTCGAAGCGGGTGTGCATGAGCGGCACGAGGATGAGTTTCATCGTTTCTTCCGGAGTGAGCGGTTCGCCGTTGTGGACTTTTTCTTCAATGGCATGGAAAATGGCATCGCCGTTGAATTCGCCAAGCAGCACCGCTTTGGATGAAAGAAGCACATCGCCGGCGTCAAGCTGTTCGCGGGCGCTCGTGACATCGCTTGTGTAGATCACAACGATGCGAATCGGGCGGATTCGTTTTTCCTGTTGATAGTATGTGTGGAGGAGTCGACAGGCATAATCGAGATACTTCAAATGGTTGTCGAGAAATCGTTCGTTGCTTTCGTATTCCAGAAGCAAAATGGAATCGTCTTCGAGAAGAAACACGGTGTCGGCGCGCCGTTCGTCCGCCCGAACAGACGGAAATTCGGTTGGCAGCACTGCTTTGATCCGCGGGAGTCCGTGAAGTCCGTATACATCGAGGGCTTGGTTTTGGTACAATGCGCTCAGCGACTTGAACAAAATGTCTTTGGCGTGATGCGAGATCCCGCCTGGCATCGTCTTCACTCCATTCGCTTTTGACCTAATTATACTACTTGCCCGATCGATTGTCAGCTGCCATCGTGAGCGGAAACACGGTGTTCGTTCGGTGGGAGTGAATGACATCTTCTTGAAAAATAAAACGGGTTGTGACTCAGAACAGACGGATGAATGACGCTGTTTTGCCCTCACGGCCGGATAAACACTTCCGTTCCGTTCGGAACGATGGAGGCGAGTTCGAGCACGTCTTTATTATGCATGCGGATGCAGCCTTTGGATACGTATTTGCCGATCGAGGACGGGTCGTTCGTGCCGTGGATGCCGTAATGGAGTTTGGATAAGCTGAGCCACATCGCGCCGAACGGCCCGCCTGGGTTTGGCTGGCGGTTGACGATGACAAAGTCGCCGACGGGGGTGGCGGTGACCATTTTCCCGACGCCGACGGGATACGTGCGGATCGTCCGCCCTTGGTGTTTTAACGTCAGCTGGCGGCGGCTGATCGAAATGTGGATCGTGTACGGAATCGATCCTTTCGGCGGAAGGTGGGGGATGACGATCCCTTGGCCAGGGAAGATGACGGACGCGGCGGTCAACCCATTGGCGCGAAGGAGCGCCTCAACAGATGTACGGTAGTCGCGGGCGATGGAAGCGATCGTTTCCCCACGTTTGACGATATGTGCGTACATGGCAGTTCGCTCCTTTTTTCGCTGGATGGAGAAACCAGCTCCGATTGATGATACATTAGTGTATGAGAAGATTCGGATGAGGTTGCTGCAATAGGAAGAGAGTCTCATGTGCATGGCATGGGAATACGGTGCGGCTGCTAGGCGCATGAACGTGCTGTGTGTTAGTCTATACTTGACAGGGAGCGCTGCCTAACGGGTGTTTCTTGTCAAAACGTGTAGGTGAAAAAGGAGGATGGCGCGAATGAGAACGTTTGTCCTAAAACCGGAAGGACAGAAGGTTGATTATGAGCTGTATGCCGAGCTCTCCCCTGTCCCGCTTGAGATCATTGACGGCGATCTCTTTTTTACGAAAGAGGAGCGGGAAAACTTGCTTAAGCTGTTGATATACAATGTCGGCATGAATCGGACGCTTGAGATCATCGAGGAATGGAAGGAGCGGTGAAAGCGGCGCCCGGTCGATATCGGGGCCGCATCGATGTTGGGGGTTACGGGCGGTAAGGGAACAAAATGTTCTTTTCCCCTTTTTCTTTGGCGACGAAGACGTCTTGATGGATTTCGAACACGCCAAAAGCGCTATGGAACGTCTGAATGACGCGGACGCGATACACGTCGTGAAGCGGTTTGTTCTCATCAGACATCGACCATGACGACAGTTTTTCCACCTCATCGATGCGGTAGTCGAACGTCTCGACGCCGAAGTCTTGCATAAAGACGTGGGCGCGGCGCTGGATGTAGACGTCTTTTGGGAATTTCTTTTTCATAAGCGGGTGAAACAGCTCCCAAGAGCTGCCAAAATCCCCTGCCTGCTCGTAGCGGTAAAACGTGTCAACGATTTCCTTTGCCTCGTTCCGTTCGTTCGAAAGAAACAGAGACAAGATCGCCACCAACACGGCGACGGCAGTGAGAACCGCCACCCCAGTCCTGGCTCGGATCGTCTTTTGGCGGTAGCGTGGGAACATGGGTCTCCTCTCCTCTCTATTATACCATATGCACGATGGACGGCCGATATGGGCGGAGAAAGGAAGAACATGCCGCGGGCTTGAGATGACGGTGCTTTTGAGTCAAAAAATCCGCTGTGGTGTAGTAAAATAGAGGGCAGAAGCCATTGCAGCGGAAGTGAATTCATTCGTTCTATGTGGAAACGGGTGGGAAAGCGGAGCGTCCATCGGCTCCGTTTTTCCTTTTCCATGTTGAGAAAAACCGAATGTGCAGGAGAGGGAGAGAGGGATGAAGAGATCATTCATTTATGTGTTGCTTGTCGGGATCATGGTCGCCTGGGGGCTGAATGTGACGGCGTTGAAAGTTTTGGTGGAGCATTTTTCGCCCGTCGCGTTGACGGCGCTGCGCATTCTAACGGCCGGGTTGGTCGTGCTTTTGTTTTTATGGGGGATCGGCAAGCTGGAACGAGTCAGTTGGAATGAGGCGAAACAGATTGGTTTGGCTGCATTGTTCAGCGTGGTGGCCCATCACTTCTTTTTAGCGTTGGGAATTGCGAGGACGACAGCGGTGAATGCGGGTCTTGTGCTAGGGCTTGTGCCGCTTGTGACGGCGCTGTTGGCGATCGTGTTTTTAGGCCAGCGGCCGACGTTGTTTCGTTTGCTTGGCATCGCGCTTGGGTTTTTTGGCGTCGTGTTTGTTGTGGCGAGCGGCGACGGGGGCCTTGGCCATTTGTCCATTGGGGATGTGTACGTCTTTTTGGCTGTTTTGGCGCAAGGGATCAGCTTCATTATGATCAAAAAGGCGACGGTCGAGGCGCGGGTGATGACAGGGTGGATGCTCGTCTTCGGGTCGCTTTGGCTGTTTGTCTTAAGCCTCGTGCTCGAGCCGAGCGGCCTATCGAGTTTGAAAGAGGGTACGTTGCCGCTTTGGCTCATTTTCCTTGCTTCGGCTGTCGTGGCGACGGCGCTTGGCCATATGTTTTATAACCAGGCTGTTCAACATCTTGGCCCCGCTGAGTCGGCGGTGTTCATCAACCTCAATCCGTTTTTTTCGCTTCTTGGGGCGCATTGGTTGCTTGGTGAGCCGATTTCATGGATGCAGCTGGCTGGTTTTCTCTTCATCGTCGCGGGCGTGATGTTCGGCAGCGGGGGGATGGATGACGTCATCGCCCGTTTCCGCCGGGCGAAAGTTGCGGCTGGGGGAAGGAAGGTGGGGATGTGGTAGCCTTGGAATCCCCCACTTCTAGGCCTTGCGTGCAAGTGGCGAAACATTCATATCCAGGAATGGAGGGGGCTTCACATTGCGGTCGGCGTCTTGGCTGTCTCTTCTCGAAAAGGGACAGCCATTTTTGTGCCATCGGCAGGATTTTGCTTGATGATGTCGAAAAAGAGAATACGAAACGTATTCGTGTGAGGTGAATGTATGGCGATCGATCACGACCGGTTGTTCAAGGAGTTGTTGCAGACGTTTTTTGAGGAATTTGTGCTTCTCTTCTTTCCGGATATGCACGAGCATATTGATTTCAACCATTTGTCGTTTTTGTCCGAAGAGCTGTTTACGGACGTAACGGCTGGGGAGAAGTACCACGTTGACCTGCTCGTCGAGACGAAGTTCAAAGGAAAAGACGGATTGATCATTGTTCACGTAGAAAACCAAGCGTACGTTCAATCGTCATTTCCAGAAAGAATGTTTCTTTACTTCAGCCGCTTGTTTGAAAAATACCGCACTCCGATCATTCCGATTGCCGTCTTCAGCTATGATGCCATCCGAGATGAACCCTCTTCGTTCACGCTCTCCTTTCCGTTTGGCGATGTGCTTGACTTTCGCTTTTTCCATGTGGAGTTGCGCAAGCAAAACTGGCGCCAATTCATCCGCACCGACAACCCGGTGGCGGCTGCGCTGCTTAGCAAAATGGGGTATACTGAAAGTGAACGAGTGGAACTGAAAAAGCAATTTTTGCGCATGTTGGTGCGTCTTGAGCTAGACGAGGCAAGACAGCGTTTGTTGACGGGCTTTTTTGAAACGTATGTGAAGCTGTCCGATGAAGAAGAACAACAGCTTCGAAGCGAGGTGGAACAAATGGAGACGAAAGAAAAAGAACGCGTGCTGGAATTGATCATTTCGTACGAGCAAAAGGGAAAAATTCAAGGCCGAAAGGAAGGACGGGAGGAAGGGCGCAAAGAGGGAGCGGAACAAGAAAAACGGCACATTGCGAAACGGATGTTGATGAAAGGGTTTGATGCGCAGACGATTCACGAACTGACCGGATTGCCTGTGACGGAGATTGAGGAAATGAAACAAAGCGGCTTCAAGTGAATGGAAATCAAACAGGCGGGGCAAAAGGCCAGCCCCGCCCTAGCGCGTTGGTTTTGCTGCTGTGGATTCCCGTTTGATCAGGTTCGTAGACAATAGCACTTCCTGAAAAGGTTCGTTCGGGTTGTCCCACCGCCATCGCAACAATTCCACCGCTCGTTTGCCGTAGCGCTTCAGGTCGATGTCGACGGTCGTGATTTTCGGCGTCGCGATTTGCGACAGCTGCCCGTTGTCAAAGCTGCAGACGGAAACGTCATCGGGCACTTTTAGCCCGTACTGCTGCAGGCCGGTGCTGACGAAAAAGCCAAGCCCGTCATTGACGCAAAACCAGGCGGTCGGCTGCCGCTTCAGCTCACGGATGTAGCCTGCGATGACCGTTTCGTCCTCTTGCGCCTGGCAGAACATCCACTCCTCGTTCGGTTTCACTCCATAGTCTTTCAGCGCCAATAAGTACCCTTCATACCGCTCTTGATAGCTCGGCGAATAGTGGACGTCGCCGACAAACGCGATGTCAGTATGGTTGAGCTCCAACAAATGCTGGACGGCCACATACGCCCCGAACCGATTGTTTGTCAGCACCGCATCGGTATTGACTGGCTCGGCTCGCCCATCTTAGCCCCGCTCGTCATTGCGCTCATGATGGCGTGGAAGTTTGTCGGTTACTATGCGTTATTGTTTTTGTCTGGCTTAGAAAGCATTCCGAAAGAAGTGTATGAGGCGGCTGAAATCGACGGCGCGGTCGGCTGGAAGCGGGTTTGGCACGTAACCATTCCGATGCTGTACCCTTCGTTTTATACAGTGACGATTTTAGCAGTCGGCCTGATGTTTGGCATTTTCACCGAGCCGTATGTGTTGACGGGCGGCGGGCCGGAGTATGCGACCCATACGTGGCAGCTGGAGATTTACAACCAGGCCTTTGAAAAATTAAACGCAGGTTATGGTACGGCGGTCGCGATCATCAATTCGATCGTCACCTTTGCGTCGATTTTTGTCTTTCGCAAGCTGTTGGAAAAATGGGGGGGCAAACATGGTTGGGAGTAAAACGTGGAAGGTTGGGTTGCTTTATGTAGTGGCGGTTGCCGTTTTGCTCGTCATGGTGTTTCCGTATTTGTATATGGTGTTAGGCTCTCTTGCCCCATGGAATGAGGTCGACCGAAAGCTGATCCCGTCGTCATTGACGCTCCGCTCGTATGAATGGCTGTTTCAAGGCGGTGAAGATGTCGTACCGCGACCGTGGCTTCGCGCGTTTTTCAACAGTGTGCTCGTCACATCGGCATCAACGCTGCTCATGCTTGTGACGGCCGTGATGGTTGGATATGCGTTGTCGAAAGTGAAATTTAATTCTTTACTTTCTGGAAGTCTTGAATAAATTTCATATAAGTCTTTTACAGTTTGTTTTATGTCTTCTTCTCCGCCAGTGCCATTTATTAGCTTAATGGGCTTCTCATTCTATTAAACTTAAGCCACCCGTTAGCTTAATAACTCTTGGACATTACTCGAAATATAATTTTTTAATATCAAAAGTTCATCTCTCTCAAAATCATAAGTATCATGTTCATTCGCATAACTATTAACCACTTTTTTTATGGTATTTTTTATTTCTCTTGGAAATGTTAATAGTGCCCAGTTACCTGCTTCTAGCTTTGAAGAAATAATTCCTTCTTTTAGATACCAAAAAACTCTAATTAAATTTAACGTACAATAAATAGGGTCCTCTTCGATATTTTCCAAACAATCTTGGAAATCCCCCATAATTGAAGATATATAATGCGAACGTGGAATCGAAGGGAAAACCTCCTCTATAGGTTTTCCTTCTACACAAACTCCTCGATTAGTTGTTATGGTCAAATGTGCAGCTAAGTCAGCATCAGTCTTAATATCTCCGTTTAAATATTGATATGACCCTGTTACCAAATCATCCTCATAACGTTCCCTCCAAAATTCACTGTAATGAAAATCAAACGGGCAAGGATGTCTCCAATTCTTTAATTGTTCTTCGTTCAGAAAACTTATTTCAACTGGAAATGGATTATTTGAACAAGATAGAAATAATTTTGCTAATTTCCTTTTGTTTTCTATTGTCATTGATTTACTCGTAATAACCAAAATATCAATATCACTACTATTCGGATTAAAGCCTCCCATTGCTAAAGAACCGTGAATGTAAAAACCAATAAAATCTTGCTTTACTATTTCTTTAGTCTCACTTAAAATACGAAAAACAAAATTTCTTATATCAGATGGGCACGTTACCCAATTATAAGCCATTATTGAATACCTCCATACCTGCTTTAATTAACCGCACCCGATAGTTTAATATTTTTATTTTACTTTGTTTTCCACTTATTCTATTAGTTGGCTAATGTAATTTGATGGATAATTCAAAATTTTATCCTGTATGTTAGTAGGAAACAATTCTTTAATATCTTTGAGGTAATAACTACCATCACGAAGTAACGTATGACCTAA
Source organism: Geobacillus subterraneus (assembly GCF_001618685.1). Lineage (GTDB taxonomy): Bacteria > Bacillota > Bacilli > Bacillales > Anoxybacillaceae > Geobacillus > Geobacillus subterraneus. The sequence continues at coordinate 3,433,176 of NZ_CP014342.1, forward strand.
AACTTTCAATGAACCTTTATTTTTTTCTACATGTAATACGATTGGATCGGACATCCCACTTCCTTTTTCTATTACTTCTCCTTTATTATAATATTCTTGAATTAACGCCCAAAGATATACTTCACTGACAATTTCATCAGTCCCCAATATTTCATATGCAGCAAATCACGAGTGTTGATTATCCAAAATTATACATACGCCTTCCATAAATTTGGGCATACTCAAACAAAGCAGCGGCCATCCCGGATTTCCAATCGAGAGGAAGCTGCCCAGAGAAAAAACGGCGAACGAACGAAATGAAGGAAAGAGAGACATTCGTCTGTTTTTTGGTTTGATCATACAGCCATCGCAGCAACACATACGCGATGAACGCCGCAAACAGTTGGTTGTATACCGCATTTTCCGTCGTGCCAAACAAGGTCGGGACATTCAGATATTGCTTCACCCAACGGAAAAAGACCTCAACAGTCCAACGTTGTTGGTACATGTCGGCAATGGTTTCCGCAGACGCATGGAAGAGATTCGTCACGACCCGAATGTCGCGGCCATTCGCATCTCGAAAGATCACCACCCGGTGACGCTTGGTGGAGCGGCATTGTTTCGTCCCCAACTGGCACGTGAGGTCGGCTTGAACCGATGAGGATGTGCTGGAAAGGCGTTTCAAGCTTTTTTTCTGATGAAGTTCGATGTTGTCCTTCATCCGAATGACAAAGAGCTGATGCTGCTCCACAAATCGATCGAGGCGTTCGATTTTGAAATACGCCCGGTCTTCCACCAGCACTTGTTGAGCGTTCGTCAACTGTTCTCCCACCGGGCCATCATGACGCAGTCCGATGGTTTCCACCACGTCTGCCGGCAGCGAGGATTCCGGCGAATACGCGACGTGCAGCTTCACTCCGGCGCGTTCGCCGTGATACGGCGCCCATGGCAGGCGGTTTTTCCCGACCGTGACGGTCGTCGAATCCACCACCCGAAGCGGTTTGGGAAACCGAAGCGAACGGCGGGTTTGGCGGTTGCACTTGGAAATGATCAACGCCAACAAGCGTTTCATGATGTCATAGGGAACGTCTTTCGCTTTCTTGGATACTGTGGAATAATGGAATCGCGGCAATCCATACAGAGGCCCCACATCGGCTCCGTGGCGAAAGCTTTTCCATTGATGCATGGCGGCCAGCAGGAAGAAGTGAATCAACTCGCGCAACGTAAAGGTTCGAGACGAATCACGATCCCCAACCGCTTCGGCAATCCGTTGAATCTCTTCATCCGAAACAAGTTTTTGCATCAAATTCGGGAGTGTGGTATGCTTGTTCATAGAGAGCACCTCCTGGGTTTGTTTGTGTCGTTACTCACATTCTACAGGAAAGGTGCTCTTTTTTCTATACCCTTTGGATTTTATTGGATAATCAACACGCCTGTAAAAACATCATAATCGGAAGAGGGAGCAGGGAGAGACGTGATGCAGACAAGGACGCCGACGATGAAAACATGCCAGACACTGCTTGAGGAATTTCAGCGTGCACCGCAGCCGCTCAAGGCTGAGAAGCTCGTGTTTGCCGGTGTCGGTGAGCGGGATGTGTACAACATTTCCGCGCCGTTTGAAGACGATGGCGAGTGGGTGATCGCCGGACGGGTGGAAGAGAGGGACAGCGAGCAATCGGAAGTCTACTTTTTTGTCGAACGAGAGGGAACATGGGTGCCGCGGGAAGGAGCGCCGGTGTTTGCGCTGCAAGATCCGTTTATTTCGCGTGTGCACGGGCATCTCGTGTTTGGCGGCGTGGAGACGTTTCCTCATCCTGTGCTTCACGGGAAGTTATATTGGCGGACCGTGTTTTACCGCGGGGAAACGATTAATCAATTGATGCATTTTCTTACTGGGCCTGATGGAATGAAGGATATTCGGCTTGTTGAATTGCGGGATGGATCGGTCGGGGTTTTCACCCGTCCGCAAGGGAAAAAAGGCGGTCGCGGAAAAATTGGGTTCACCCGCGTCGGCTCGCTCGATGAGTTGACGGTGGAGGCGATTGAGAATGCCCCATTGATTGACGGCCAATTTGCCGATGAAGAATGGGGAGGCGCCAACGAAGTGCATTTGCTTGGCAATGGGTTCGTCGGCGTCTTGGGCCATATCGCTTGTTTCGATCAGGAACGGAACCGCCATTATTACCCGATGGTGTTTTCGTTCAATCCAGATACTGGGGAAGCGTCGGAAATGGAGTTGATCGCCGCAAGGTCGCATTTCCTTGATGGGCCGGCGAAACGCCCTGATTTGGCGGATGTGGTGTTTAGCGGTGGACTGATTCGCAAAGAGGATGGCACGGCCGATTTTTATGCTGGAACCAGTGATGCGGAAGCGCAAAAACTAACGATTGTTGATCCATTTTCGAAATACGAAAGGCAGGGATGATCATGCATCTTTACCGTTATGAAGAAAACCCGCTGATTACACCGAACGATGTGCCGCCGTATCATGACGGATTTGAAGTGATCGGGGCGTTTAACGCCGGGGTGGCGATGTTCCAAGGGGAGGTGTTGCTGCTGCTGCGGGTGGCGGAGCGGCCGGTTTCGGATGACCCGAACGTGGTGAAGGCGCCGGTGTGGAATCCGCGGACGGGGAAGGTCGATGTGTACGCGTTCCGCAAAGACGACCCGCGCTATGACTTTTCCGACCCGAGAGTCATTAAAGAGGCAGGGACGGAGCGGTTTTTGTATTTGACATCGCTCTCCTATTTGCGCCTCGCCCGCAGTCAAGACGGGCGGCGGTTTACGATTGACGAGCGGCCGTTTATTTATCCTTCGAATGAATTAGAGACATTCGGGGTGGAAGATCCGCGCATTACGTGCATTGACGGGACGTACTACATTTATTTTAGCGCCGTGTCGCCCAAAGGGGTCGGCGAGGCGATGGTGTCGACGACCGATTTTCGGACGGTTGTGCATCACGGGATGATTTTTGCGCCGGAAAACAAAGATGTGCTCATTTTTCCGGAGAAGATCAACGGCAAATATTACGCCCTTCACCGCCCGGTGCCAAGAAGCAACGGCCGACCTGAGGTGTGGATCGCGGAGTCGGACAATTTGCGCTACTGGGGGAACCACCGCTTTTTGTTCGGCTTGCGGGAAGGGAAATGGGACAGCGCCCGCATCGGCGGCGGAGCGGTGCCGATCAAAACGGAGCGCGGCTGGCTTGAGTTGTACCACGGCGCATCGGATGACCACCGCTATTGCATGGGGGCGGTGCTGCTCGATTTGAACGACCCATCCAAAGTTCTCGCCCGCTCGGAGCAGCCGCTTGTCGAGCCGGAAGCGGATTACGAAGTGAACGGCTTTTTCGGCCGCGTTGTTTTTTCATGTGGGGCGCTCGTTGACGGCGATGTCGTGAAAATGTATTACGGTGCCGCCGATACGTCGATGGCGTGTGTGGAACTGCGGCTTAGCGATATTTTCGCTTCGCTCGGCAAGGGATGAAAAAGAGCGCCTGCGCATTAGGGCATGGACGGAAACGCCTAAACAGATCAGGCGTTTCTTTTTTTTTGTCGTTATCATATAGCGGGTTGAACGTTTTTTTCGCCGACAAGGATCGGGATACATTTCTTCTTGGCTAGGAAGATTTGATATAATGGAAAACAACGTCGATGTATCGTACGTATCCATACTGATGCAGGCTTGGCGTGCGGAAGCCGCGCGCGCTGGTCGGGGCAATGGTGGTGACGGCATGGCAATAAAACGTTCATTATGGTTGAAGCTGTCAACGATTCAGTTGATCATTCTGTTTTATTTAGTGGCGGTCGCGGTGTCGACGGTGCTGTTATGGCTGCCGATTGTACATCAGCCGGGAGTGGAGCTTCACTGGATTGATGCGCTGTTTACGGCGGCGAGCGCCATTAGTGTGACCGGGTTGACGGTTGTGTCGATTCCGGAGACGTTTAATACGTTTGGGATTGTTTTGTTGATTGTGATGATGCAGGTGGGCGGCGTAGGGTTAATGATGCTTAGTACGTTCATTTGGCTGTTAGTTGGCAAAAAAATCGGGTTTCGTGAGCGGCAGCTGATCATGACCGATCAAAACCGTCTTGCGCTCTCAGGGCTCGTGAAGCTCACGCGGGACATCTTTTTCTTGATTCTGGCCATTGAAGCGGTCGGTGCGCTGATTTTGGGCGTGTATTTTTTGCGTTATTTTCCGACGTGGCCGGAGGCGCTTTTGCAGGCGGTGTTTGCGTCGGTCAGTGCCACGACGAACGCTGGATTTGATATTACCGGCCAGTCGCTGATTCCGTTCGCCGGTGATTATTTCGTGCAAGTCATCCATATCATTCTGATCATTCTAGGCGCGATTGGCTTTCCTGTGCTCATTGAGGTGAAGGAGTTTTTGTTTGCGCGCGACCGAGGGCGCTACCGGTTTTCGCTGTTTACGAAGTTGACGACGGTGACGTTTTTTGCCCTCGTCTTCTTTGGCACGGTGGCGATTTATGCGCTTGAATGGAGCCATTTTTTCGCTGGAAAGCCGTGGCACCGGTCGCTCTTTTACGCCTTGTTTCAGTCGGTGTCATCGCGCAGCGGCGGTCTGGCGACGATGGATATGAACGAGTTTTCCGAACCGACGTTATTGCTTTTGAGCGCGATGATGTTTATCGGTGCTTCCCCGAGCAGCGTTGGCGGGGGCATCCGGACGACGACGTTGGCGGTGATTTTGTTAACGGTTTGGCATTATGCGAAAGGGCGCTCAGCGGTCAAAGTGTTCGGGCGTGAAATTCATGAGGAAGATATTTTAAAATCGTTTGTCGTCTTTATCGGCGCGCTGTTCCTTTGTTTTGCGGCGGTTCTTGCGCTTTCCGTCTCGGAATCGTCCCTTCCTGTCGTCATGCTTTTGTTTGAAGTATGTTCAGCGTTTGGGACGACCGGGCTGTCGCTCGGCATTACCTCTGAGCTCAGCCCGTTTGGCAAGATGGTGTTGGTGGTCGTTATGTTCATCGGCCGGGTCGGCATCATTTCGTTTTTATGGCTCATCCGCGGCCGGGCGGTGAAAGATAGTTACCATTACCCGAAAGAACGAGTCATTATCGGTTAGAAGAGGAGGAAGGAATCATGAAAAAAGTGCGCAAAGCGATCATTCCGGCAGCGGGCCTTGGGACGCGGTTTTTGCCGGCGACAAAGGCGATGCCAAAGGAGATGCTTCCGATTGTCGATAAGCCGACGATTCAATATATTGTGGAAGAGGCGATGGCATCCGGCATTGAGGACATTATCATCGTCACCGGGAAAGGGAAGCGGGCGATTGAAGACCATTTTGACTACGCGTTTGAGCTCGAGCAGCTGCTGAAGCAAAAAGGAAAATTGGACTTGCTTGAGAAAGTAAAAGAGCCATCCAAAGTGGACATCCACTACATTCGCCAAAAAGAGCCAAAAGGGCTGGGGCATGCCGTTTGGTGCGCGCGCAATTTCATCGGGGACGAGCCGTTTGCGGTGTTGTTGGGCGATGATATCGTCCAAGCGGAAAAACCTTGTTTAAAACAGCTCATTGAGCAGTATGAACAAACGTTCAGCTCGGTGATCGGCGTCAAGCGCGTGCCGGAGGAAGAAACGCATCGCTACGGGATCATCGACCCGCTCGAGCAGCAAGGCCGGCGCTACCAAGTGCGCCGCTTTGTCGAAAAACCCGCTCCGGGCACAGCGCCGTCGAACCTCGCGATCGTCGGGCGGTACGTGTTGACGCCGGAAATTTTCTTGTTTTTGGAGAAGCAGGAGGTCGGCGCAGGCGGGGAGATTCAGCTCACCGATGCGATCGGGCGGTTGAATGAAATTCAGCGTGTCTTTGCCTACGAGTTTGAAGGAAAACGGTACGATGTCGGGGAGAAGCTCGGCTTTATCGAAACGACGATTGAGTTTGCCTTGCAAAACGAGGAGCTGCGGGATGACTTGCTTTCGTTTTTGGAGCAGATTGTGGCGAAGGAGAAGCGGTGAGGACAAGCGGCGAAATGGGGGTGCATGCCAAACGCGGTTGGCCAAAAATAGGCGCGCGATCTGCATGAATGGCGAACCGTTTGGTGGCGGGATGTTGGTGATCATCTAGGCTGGATTGCAACATCTGCTTGTACGGTGAACCGTGTGCTCTGACGCATGGCGGCCTTACAAGTCGGAGCAGCACGGAAAAAACGATTGCCCGGCATGTGTTCGTTTTGTGAAATTTTTGTCGAAATGTTCGTGTTGTTCCGTGAAAATGGGACGGTTACAATGAAATTAGAACAAATGTTCTTTGTTGGATTCGTTTCCATATAAAAGGGGAGGGCAGGTGAACTCGGTATGATTCAAGCGTTTGAGGTTGAACATTTCGAAAACATTTGGTGCATTCAATTGGACGAGCTAAAGAGCATCAATTTGTTTAGTGGGAAAAACAATGTTTGGAAAACGACGATTTCAAGTTCTGGGTGTATTTTTTCTCAAGATCATTAACACGCGGGGTGATCATATAGACTGAAAATGGCCGCAAGAGGAGGGTAGGTATGGCTCGCATTCGCATTGAGCATTTTGGGCCAGTGGGGCTGTTTGATGAGGAGATTACCGATGTAACGATTTTGATTGGTCCTCAAGCGAGCGGAAAAAGTACGATTAGCAAACTGATTTTTTTCTTCCGCTCTATTCCGGATGAATGGGTAAATTATTTGCTTTCGTCCCGACAAACGGATGAGCACAGCCCGTTTTTTGAGTTCAATAAATATCTTAGGAGAAAATTTGTCGGCTACTTTGGAACGACAAAACATATGAGACCGTTTCACATTCGTTATGAATATAGTGACGGAAAATTTGTGCGTCTTGACTTAAAAGATGGTTATGTGCAAATCCACTTTAGCGATTCCTTGAAAAAGGGGATTTTAGAGACGTTCAAGCACGTTATTCAGTTGAAAAAAGAGACGCAATATCAAGAGCGGCTGTTGACTGATTTTTGGAATGTCTCATCTTGGAAAGCGCGGCAACAAAGTGTTGTAGAAACAATTAAAACGTCTATTGATGAAGTATTTGGCGATTCGAAAACATCGATCTTCATTCCGGCAGGCAGAAGTTTAGTCGCGACGTTGTCCGATCAGCTGCAAGATATTAACCCACGGCAACTCGATGTCTTGACAGAACAGTTTATCGAACGAATTAACTTGCTAAAGAAGGCGTTTTCGCAATCGTTTGAGGAAATTGTCGAGGATCGGAAAAAATTTTCGACAGAGAAAATTGACTTTGAGGCGATTCGGTTTGCCATTGATATTATTGAGCGGGTGATGAAAGGAAAGTACATGTTCTCTGACCAGGGAGAAAAAATCTTTTTTAATGAAAGAGAGTATACAAAGCTAAAATTTTCATCCTCAGGGCAACAAGAAGTAGTGTGGATTTTGTTGCTTATATTCACGGTTATTTTGGAACGGCGACGAGTGTTTATGGTGATTGAGGAGCCTGAGGCTCACTTGTACCCGAGCGCGCAAAAAGAAATGGTCGCCTTGTTTGCATTATTGCTAAATGCGACGGATAATACGCTAGTGATTACGACTCATAGCCCATATATTTTATCCGCTTTCAATATTTATTTGTACGCGGCTAAGATTGGAGAAAAGCTAGATCGACGCGCCGAGCCGATTGTGGACCGAAAGCTGCGCCTTTCTCCGGAGCGGTTAAAGGCCTACATGCTAGAGAGCGAGGGAGGGAGATTCCGCTACCGAAGCATTATCGATGATGAATTACGGTTAATCCAGGCCGAAGCGATCGATGAAGCATCGTCTGCCATCAACCGTGTTCTGGATGAGCTTATGGAGGCGGAGGAAGAGGGGGAATAAACATGGCTAAGGAGGGGTTCGGATGATTCGCGCCATGGTCGGCGATCTGACCAAAGTGGAAGGAGTCGAGTACATTTGCAATGCCGCCAACGGCATCGGGCCGATGGGCGGCGGCGTGGCAGCGGCGATCCGTCGGGCGGGGGGACGTGTGATCGAGGAGGAAGCGATCCGCGTCTGTCAAGCGCAAGACCCTAAGCCCGGCGATTTGTACGTGACAGGAGCAGGCTCGCTGCCGTTTCGCGGGGTCCTTCACTTAGTGACGATGAAGCAGCCTGCAGGGGCGACGTCGTATGACATCGTTCGGGCGTGTCTCGAGCGGCTCGTCGCGCACTGTCGGGAGAACGGAATCAAGAAGGTGGCGTTGCCAGCGCTAGGGACAGGCGTCGGAAGGCTTGACAAAGAAAACGTGGCGCAGTTGTTTGTCGAGGTGTTGGGTCCGGTCGAGGATGTAGAGTTTGTGGTGGTGGATATTGATCAAGCATTCATCCGTTTTGTCCAACAGCGCCAATAAAGGGAGAAAAAGGGCCTTGACTTCGTCTTGGCCCTGCTTTTTTGGCAATGAATAACGTGTTTCCTTCTTTCTCATATCATATTATAATAAGAACACACGAATGAATGAGTTTCATTGACTTTCTCATCCGGCCGACAGGAGGTGGCATCATCGTTGATGTCCGAATGACGAAGCCGGTGTGAAAGGGAGTGGGGTTTCCTGTTCGAACCGCGATCAGGAAAAACAGCCAAAAATGCCAATGTGGGCGTTTTGGGCGCCATCCGGAGGGATGAATCATGTTATTCTCATTGCCAACATTAAAGACATGTCAAGTGTTAGTAGACGAATTTCGTTCGGCCCCACAGCCGTTTGAGCCGGAAAAGCTTCGCTTTGCGGGTGTCGGGGACCGAGACGTTTATAATATTTCCGCACCGTTTGTGGATGAAGGAGAATGGGTGATCGCTGGGCGCGTCGAGGCGCGCGACAGCGAGCAATCGGAAGTGTACTTTTTCGTCGAGCGCGACGGCGTCTGGGTTCCTCGTGACGGGGCGCCGGTGTTCGCCTTGCAGGATCCGTTTGTGGCGCGCATTCACGGCCAGTTGGTGTTCGGCGGCGTGGAGACGTTTCCGCATCCGGTGTTTGACGGCGAGCTGAGCTGGCGGACGGTCTTTTACCGCGGACCGAACATTCGCCGCTTAGAAAAGTTTGCCGAAGGGCCGGATGGGATGAAAGACATTCGCCTTGTCGAGCTGAAAGATGGCTCGATCGGCGTGTTCACCCGGCCGCAAGGGGAAAAAGGCGGACGCGGGAAAATCGGGTTCACCCGCATTTTCTCGCTCGATGAGTTGACGCCGGACGTGATTGAGGCCGCGCCGATTTTGGACGCCCAATTTACGGATGAAGAATGGGGCGGCGTGAATGAGGCGCATTTGCTGGCGAACGGGCTTGTGGGGGCGCTTGGCCATATCGCTTGCTTTGACGAGCACGGCAACCGCCATTACTACCCGATGGTGTTCGTGTTGAACCCGGAGACGATGGAGCGTTCAGAGCTGGAATTGCTTGCGCTTCGCTCCCACTTTTTGGATGGTCCGGCGAAACGGCCGGATTTGGCGAACGTTGTCTTTAGCGGCGGACTCATCCGCAAAGGCGACGGCACGGCTGAGCTGTACGCCGGCGTGAGCGACGCCGAGGCGCAAAAAATTTCGCTCATCGACCCGTTTGCGAAATACGAGGCGCAAGAGCTCGATCGGATGTATGCTTCCGTTTAGCGAAAGGATCGGTGCGACAGACCTTCTCTATGAATGGGGAAGGTTGGCGGCCGGTCCTTTTTTGCATTTGGCCGGTTTCTTGCCTTGTGCGAAGGACTTCGGTTTGACATAAACGTGACTTGTTCGGTGACGGTGTATGTGCTCAATGAGGAACGGCTGTATGAGCAGGCGGATGTTCAAGTGAAAACGGGAACGGTTCGCTCCGTGTATTTTCCGGGGCTTGCAATCGACATGCCCGAATTGTTTCGTTGACAAGGTGCTGAGAGGATGGCTTGAAAGCGAACAGCGTGGGATCAATCCCACGCTGTTTTCGTGAAAATGCAGGACTGGCGCGTGATTTTCATCCCCGGGTGGAGGGCAAAGCGTGCTGCCCATGGACCTTTCCGTGAAAATGCGCGTGCCTTGATGATTCATGTTCATGCCCGGGTGAAGGGCAAAACGTTGCCCATGAGATGTTTCGATGAACACACGTGCCTGGATGATCCTTTTCATGGCTGGACAAAGAACAACACTTGTTGATGAAGTTTTTTCTGTGTCCAACAGGATGTTCATCGCCTGCGTGATGTCCTTTACGGTTGTTTTTGCCGCTTTTCCCGCTCCTTCATTTTCTCTTCCATCCGCTTCAGCAGCTTTTCCCACGGGTTTTCCGCCGTTTTTTTCTTGCGCTTTCGTTTTTCTTCCGCCATGCTCAAGCGCCTCCTTTCGCGGCGGCCGATAAGGCGAGCAAGTCGCGCAGTTCGTCATCGGACAGTTCGGTGATCCATGCCTCGCCTTCGGTGATGATGTCGGCGAGCGCTTGTTTTTGTTCGAGCATCTCGTCGATTTTTTCTTCGATTGTCCCGACGGTGATCAATTTATGGACGTGGACGAATTTCGTCTGTCCGATGCGGTAGGCGCGGTCGGTCGCCTGGTTTTCCACCGCCGGGTTCCACCAACGGTCGAAATGGATGACGTGGTTGGCCGCTGTTAAGTTGAGCCCGGTGCCGCCTGCTTTGAGCGACAAAAGGAAAATCGGCGCTTTTTTCGCTTGGAACTCATCCACCATCCGGTCGCGCGTTTGTTTTGGGACGCCTCCGTGCAAAAACAACACCCGCTCATCAAACAAGTCGGAAAGCAGTTCTTGGATCATCTCGCCCATTCGCACATATTGCGTGAAGATGAGGCACGATTCGTCGTTGGCGCGAATTTGCTCGATCAGTTCGATGAGCTTTTCGAGTTTGTGCGACCGTTCGACGAGCTGGCGGGGTCGGCGTTCTTTCAAATACAGCGCCGGATGGTCGCAAATTTGCTTCACACCGTTTAGCATTTGCAAAATCAAGCCGCGCCGCGCAAACGGACTGGCTTCCTTTGCCCGTTCGAGTGTGTCGTTGACGAGCTGCTCGTACAAGGCAGCCTGTTCGGCCGTGAGCGGGCAATATTCTTTTTGTTCAAGCTTATCCGGCAAGTTGAGCGCAACCGCTTCATCCGTTTTCGTCCGCCGCAAGAGAAATGGGCGGATGAGCGTCTGCAGCGCCGCTTTTTTATGGGCATCTCCTTCTTTTTCAATCGGCCCGGCAAAGCGCCGCTCAAACTCCGCACGGCTGCCGAGATAGCCGGGGTTGAGGAAGTGGAAGATGCTCCAAAGTTCGCCGAGACGGTTTTCAACCGGCGTGCCGGATAAGGCAATTTTATGTTTTCCGCTCAAGCGGCGGATGGCGCGCGCTTGTTTTGTTTGCGCATTTTTGATGTTTTGCGCTTCATCAAGGCAAATCGCATGCCAATGAATCTGTTTTAAATCGTCTTGGTCCAAATGAGCAAGGTTGTAAGACGTAATGACGAGATCGGCCTCGCCTGCCGTTTGCACGAACGCATCGTGTTTCGCCCGGTTCGGTCCATGGTGCACGTAGACGCGCAAGTCTGGGGTGAAGCGGGCGCATTCCTTTTGCCAGTTGCCGATCACGCTGGTCGGGCAGATGAGCAAGGCCGGCGTGTCCGGGCGTTCGATTTCTTTGACGTGCGCCAAATAAGCAAGCAGCTGCACCGTTTTGCCAAGCCCCATGTCATCGGCCAAGCAGGCGCCAAAGCCGAATCGGCGCAAAAAGACGAGCCAGTCGACGCCGCGCTGCTGATACGGGCGGAGCGTGCCGTGAAAAGACGGCGGCACATTCGCTTTCGGCAATCCATCCAGCTGCTGGAGCTGGCGGATAAACGCCCGGAATTGGTCGTGGACGTCAATGTGGATCGGGATCGATTCGTCCGCTGCCTCTTCGCGCTCCTCTGCTTCCGAAAGCAGCGTTTGCGCCACGATGTCGTGGATCGGCACGCCTTCTTTTTTCGCCTTTTCCATGAGCGCCTGTGCGCGGCGGACAAGGGCGGGATCGAGAATGAGCCATTGGCCGCGCAGGCGGATGAGGCGCCGCTTTTGTTCCGCCAAAGCGGCAAACTCCTCTTCTGTCAGCTCAATCCCGTTGGTCGCGACGCGCCAATCGAAATCAGCGAGCCGCTCAAGGCCGAACAGTGATTCGGCGTTGACGGAAGGCGACAGTTTCGCTTTGATCGACAGCTGCGCCTGGCGGATATCGTGCCACCAGTCGGGAAGCAGCAGGCGCACGCCCGCTTCCGTCAGCTTTAAGCTGTCTTCGGACAAAAAGCGCCACGCTTCTTCATTAGACAGTTCCGTCCGCAGACCCTCCCCGGCGTCAAGCCACGGCACGATCGCGCAAATGCGGCGAATGGCGCGCTGGATCGATGATTCATATGGGCGCCAAGCGCGCGGAATGTCGCTTGCGGGTGCGATGACGCTGTCGTCGACGGCGATTAGCACCGCTTCAAGCGTCCATACGTCGCCTTCCTCGGACGGCTCGACAAGGCGCAGTCCGACGACAAACGGCGGCCGGTCGCCGAGCCATCCGATTTGTTCGAGCCAGTCGTCTTCCGTTCCGGTCCATTGGCCGCTGGGGGAGGCGATCAATGGATAAGTGCGAACGATTTCGCCCCAAATGCCGCGAAGTTCCGGGTCGCGTGAGAGCCAGTCGGCGACCGCAAGCGACCGCCATGTGGCGACGAACGGATCGGGATCGTCATCCGCGCCGCGCCAGCGGGTGCGTCCTGCTTCGCTCCATGCGCCGCCTGTGCTTTTCCACAAGGAAGCATCTGGAAGGAAGCGGCGTTCGCGCAAACCGTTCCAAATATGCTTCGCCCACTCTTCCAATCGGGCGGTGAACTCGTCTGCCCATTCAATGGCGGAAAAGCGTGAGTGCGGACGCAAAGCGAACAGGGTGAGCGCCTGCCACGGCGACAGCCGCACGATCCCGTTTTCACCGTCATGGTCGATATCGAGCAAGGTGCCGTAAAACGTCTCTTCGTGCCAAGCGAACAAAGTCGACGCCCATGACGAGACAGGCGTGGAGCTTGAGAGTTCGAAGCATTGATCTTCTTCGTCCCACTTGCACGAAAGCCGAATCGTCTGCAACACGTTCATGAGAGCAATTTTCCTTTCTTCAATTCTTCATGAAACGCGCGCATGCGCGCCGTTTTGGCGAGCAGTTGCTCGAGATAGGCTTCCCATTGGTCGAGCCGCTTCATCGAACGGTAGTGGGTCCGCAGCGTTTTCAAATGGCGGACCGCCCTTTGGTAGCTCGCCCGGTTTTTTTCTTCCAGCCGCCTCATCACGGCCCGATGATATAACGGCATCACGAGTTCTGGATTGCGCGCTTGCAATGTTTTAAGCAGCTGTGGATGCAATTCATCGGCGGTGATGTTCGCCCATAAAAACAGGTCAACGACTTCTCGGTATCGCCCTTGCCGATACAAAAAGTTGGTATAATAGTTGACGCTGTATGGAAGACTGCGCTGCAAAAAATCTTCCCATGCATCCGGTCGGTTTCGTTGGCGGGCATACATTTTAAACAAATGAACCGCTTCGTCCAAAAAACTTCCCCGGGCGAGGTCGGACATGTGGGAAAGATAAAGCGGCCAATCGTCCTTGGCTTTTTCCCAAACGGATTCAAACCGCTTGACGAGGCCGTTGGTGATGAATCGCCCGATCCATTCAATCAAAAACAAGCCTGCCTGATGGGGAAACGCGCGGTACAGAGCCATGGCTTCGTCATCTTCGCCAAGCAAAAAGGAAAGATGGGCCGCCGCCATGGCGGCGCGGGACTTGCCGTATTCATTGGCGAGCCGAAGCAATTCCATTCGTTCTTCCTGCCGCCATGCTGGCTTGGTGAACAACAACTCCCACGCGGTTGTGTAAAAGTCATAGCCGAATGATGACAGCCCTCCGTCCAAAAACAGTACATCACGAACATACGGAATCGTCTGTTCAATCAACGCGTTGAGCGACCGCGGCAGCGATTGAGTAGACAATTTTTCCAAGGCGTCAAAGGCACGGTCGGCGACATAGTTGACGTCCTGCTGCCAGGAAAACTGTCCGTAAGAGGCGAATACGACGTCGTTCCACCCTTGCGCCTCCCCGTACTGCCGAAGCTTTTCCAACAAAAAGAGGGCGGCATGAAGCTCCCGCAACGGACGGGCGCCAGCTTGCTTCCTTTCGTTTTTGCCAAGTTTCGGGAGCAGCTGGACGGCTAAACGGTACGGCCAGTTTTGGCCGTTTTGATGGCGGGAGAAAAAGTCTTGATACTGTTTCTCAAATTGGTCCCGCCAATCTTCGACGGTTTCATTTTGAGTGATGGAAAGGGCGGTCGGTTTCCCCACCCTTTTTTGAGCGAGCGGCTCCCGTTCATGGGGAGCGGTTGTCTCTTTCCACAACGCTTCGATTTGCCCTTTTTTCCAAAGGCGAAACAGCTCACCGCTGTCGAACACATTGCCGTATACGTAAAAAAACAGCGCCAAAATATGCGGACATAGCCCGTCCGTCCCGCATGGGCAGCGATGGCGGCGGGTGATGTTGGCCAAATCAAGCATGACATCATGGGGGGTGATGTCGGAAACGACCCCTTCCACTTCGTGGCTGTTGATCACCATGACGTTATAGACCAACCCGTTTCTTGACAAGTCGCGCCCTTTTTGAATGAGATTGTGGAAAATAGGAAACGGCAATTCTTTCAGCAATTCCCCAGCCGCCTGCTTCAAAAGCGGCTTGGAAACGGTTGTTTGCAACATGTCGGTCCGTCCTTTCCGTTCCATTCCTTATCATCTAATTATAGCATGTGACAGCGTGTCGAAAAAAGAGGGGCTATGTGATAAAACGCGTCTGTTCTCGAGCGGGCATGAAAGGACATCGCGAGCTTTTGGACGTGCGCGCGTCTTGATAGAAAGAAAGCCGATGATGGTTGACCGTCTATCGATGATGGTATAATAGGAATAGAAAAAGTCCAAATGGAAAAGAAAGCAGGTGCATCGAATATGGCGGAAACGCCGCGGAACGCGTTATGCCCGTGCGGAAGCGGGAAAAAGTACAAGCATTGTTGCGGAAAAAAAGAGGCGGTTTCGATTTCGTCATTGATTGACCGCGAGTTGATCGAATGCATGAATGATATGCGTCAGTTTGTTTTACAGCGGTATGAGAGGGAGGCGGAAGAGCTTTTAGACCAGTTCCCGCTTGATGAGATGCCGGAGGAACTCGAGCTTGGCGTGCAGATCATGGCGGTGAACTGGATGTTGTTTTGTTGGCCGCTTGATGAAACAGGACAAACGATCTTTTCTGCTTACCGGAAAAGCCGTCATTGGGAGCGGTGGCGCCCGTCCGTTCAGGCTCACATCGAGAGGTGGGAAGGAGCCGTTCCGTCGCTTGGCGAGTTCATCGGCTATGAGGACGACAATCGCCCCGTTGTCCGGGATTTGTTGACGGGAGGGGAAAAGATCGTTCATTTATTGGCTTCCCATCAATGGCCGAGCGTGATCGAAACAGGAGATGTGGTGTTCGGCTTCCTTGTGCCGTACCAAGACGTGTTCACGTGTTTCACAGCGGTGTTTCCGCTCCCGGCGTCAGGGAAAGATCGATTGCTTCGGGCGATTCAACAAGAAGGGGAGTGGAGCGGTCAGCCATCGGCTTTATGGATGCGCGATCGGTTCGTCGCTGTGCTTTCCGATGTGCTCTTGGAGTGGCTTTGGCAGTTCGCCAAACAGTTCAAATGGGATGATCCGAAACAAG
The DNA here is from genome assembly GCF_001618685.1 of Geobacillus subterraneus. Classification (GTDB taxonomy): domain Bacteria; phylum Bacillota; class Bacilli; order Bacillales; family Anoxybacillaceae; genus Geobacillus; species Geobacillus subterraneus. The sequence goes on from NZ_CP014342.1 coordinate 3,448,839, forward strand.
CGGCCGTCATTCGCGAGCTCGATGAAAACGAGCCGGAGGCGCCAGCGGCGCTGCTCAATCAAGCGTTCGCCATATGGGCGATCTATTGCGGAAAAACATCCCGCCTCCCTTATTCGGTCCCCGTCTACGCGGCGGCGCTCCGCTATGTGGCTGGGCATTTGATGAAGGCGGAAGGATCGGAGGTGGAAGACATCGCCGATCGGTATGACGTGATGCCAGAAGATGTGCGATCGGCGGCGTTGGATTTTTTCCTGATGGCTGTTGATGATGAAGACGACGAGGAATGGCTCGATGACTGGGAGGAAGACTGGTTCGAAGAGGAAGGGGATGAGCTTGATGCGCGCATCAATGAATGGATCGATGACATCGATCTGATGTTGATGCGTGAAGGATGGGACGAGAAGCGAGTCAACCGTCATATTGACCGCGCCATCCGTTCGTGGCGGAATGAAGGCCTGCTTGAGGAAGTGAATGAAAAAGAATTGCGTAAAGAACTCCGCGATGTAGCGTGGGAGATCTTCACCGATCGGGGATTCATCTAGAAGCTGGCAGAAAAACGGGCGCTGCGCGCAAGTCAGCGGCATTTCGTCAGAAAGGAAAGCCGGTTCCACAAGGGCTCTCTCATTCAACCATCATGGAGCTCAACCCAAGCCCTCTATAAGTAGAAACAGGGAATGGAATGCGTTCCATTCGTGAAACTCCAAAAAAAGCGGCGGGGAACGATCGGTTTTGACCGAATCCATAATGGATTGGGAAAAATGGCTTTGTGCGCGATTCCGACCGTTTTTAACATAAATCAGCCAGAAGTCCCCCACCTCTACAGGTGGGGGATGAATGGCGTTCGGTTTTTCTGTTTTTCTCTTTCTTCTTTGGATGGCAATAGAATACAATAAACATAGGAGGTGAAACCATGTATCGAACGCTGAAAACCCGTTTTCGGGCAAAGAAAGAAGTTATCCAAAAACTATTTGAATGCAATCGTATCTCCGCAGAAGTTTGGAACGAATGCCTTCGTTTGGCAAAAGAACATCATTTGGAAACAGGAAAATGGATAACCAAAACGGAACTGCAAAAAGCAACAAAAGGTCGTTTTTCTATCCACAGCCAAAGCATCCAGGCGGTTGTGCATAAATATATCTTTGCCCGTGATGGGGCAAAAGAAGCACGGAAAAAAGGAGAAAAAATCAAATATCCATACAAAAAGAAAAAACATTTCAACACGAAATGGGCAAAAGATGGGTTTGTTTTGCATGAAGACGGAACGTTGGAACTGTCGCTAGGAATTTGGAATCGAAAACGACAATCTCCTTTGGTGGTGAAAATCGACAAAGAGAAACTTCCAAACGGAAAAGTCAAAGAAATCGAGTTGGTCTATGACCGTGGTTTGTGGCTTTGTTTATCGTATGAAGATGGGAAAAAACCAAAAGAAAATCCATGTAAAAACCGTGTTGCTATTGACCCAGGGGAAATTCACACCATCGCAGCCATTTGTGAAAATGGGGAAAGCCTCATTATCACGGGAAGAAAAATAAGAAGCATTCATCGGTTGAGAAACAAGAAATTAAAAGAACTGCAAAAACTCATGAGCAGATGCAAAAAAGGCTCCAAACAATGGAAAAAGTACAATCGGGCGAAACAATATGTACTTTCGAAATCAGAGGCACAACTAAAGGATGCACTGCACAAAACCACGAGACAATTTGTTCGTTGGTGTTTGGAAAACCAAGTGAAAGAAGTCGTCATTGGAGATATCGAAGGAATCCAACGGAATACGAAAAAGAAACGAAACAAAAAGACCAATCAGAAATTATCCAATTGGTCGTTTGGAAAATTATTTGATTATCTCAAATACAAATTGAATGCCGAAGGAATTCAAATCGAGAAAAAAGATGAAAGTTATACCTCGCAAACATGCCCTGTTTGCGGGAAGAAAAATAAATCTTCTTCTAGAAATTATACATGTCAATGCGGGTACAAACGACACCGTGATATCCATGGGGCAATGAATTTATTTGCCAAAGTATATTATGGTGAAATCCGCCCATTGGAATTTACGGTCAAACCGTTTACGTATCGACGGATTGCTTAGGTATGAAGTCGTAGATGGCGAGTTCCCGCCCTTGAGTATCATGGATACTCATGTTGCCTGTGGCTCCCAACGGGACGGGTGCCAGGTGTTGCCTGCAGATAGGCTGCCAACCAGCCTATCATGCATCCACCTCCGAAGGGGAAACAGGAAACCCCCACTTCGATAAGTGGGGGAGGTTCATTATCTTGGTCGCCGTTTTGGAAAGGAATGATTAGAAGGGAGGATTTTGCATGGCAATCGGCCGAAATGACCCGTGCCCGTGCGGAAGCGGGAAAAAGTATAAGAAGTGCTGCATGAACAAACAGCAGGAGCGTGAAATCAAGCGGGTGCGGCAGCGCCGCTTTTTTGACCAAAAATATGAGCTGTCGCAAATGGTGCAGCGGTTTTTGGATGAATCGCTGTCTTATGATGAACGCGAAGCGGTCAACCGTACATTTCGCCGAATGATCGAACAAAAGGATCATCGTGAAGAGTTGAAGGTGTTTGAGACGCTTTGGCGTTTTTTCCTCCATCGTTATCCGAATGGATTGCGCGGCGTTGAATGGTTTCAACAGGAAAAAGGGCGTCGTCTGTCTCCGGAGCTCAAGGAAATGTTGGACCGCTGGGTTCGACTTGTGCCGCGCCTTGTGCAATTTGTCGATTTGCATGATGAAGGAGGAGTGGCGGTCGACCGGTTGACGGGCGAGAAACTTCTCATGCCGTATTGCGAGACATTGGAGGTTGTGCGCCCTTGGGGCGGCATGTTTGCCTTTTTGGAGCCCTTTGACGGCGGCTATTACGTTTGCGGTGTATCATCGATTGTGGATCCGAAGGGCGTGGAACGGGCGGAAGAGAACATTCGCGTCTTGTTGACGCAAACTGATTGGCCGTATGAAAAGGTAGCCGTTGAACATTTTCTCGATATCGTTGATGCAGGCTATCCTCCGAGGGCGGACGATGTGCAAGAGGAGCGCACGCGATGGACGTATGAATACGAATGCCAGGAAGCCGCTGAGGCGATGAGGAAGCTTGCTTCGATCGGACGCGCTCACATTGATCATGACGATGGGGAGAAAGTGGAAGGTTCATGGTGCACCAATGTGTACCATTATGTCGGAGTGATTTCCCCCAAGCTGATTCGTGTATTTGAATTAGGCGGGTCATTATCCGCTCATCGGTCGCGTCTCGTGTTGTCTACCGAGGAGGAAGGGACGGCCGAACAGCTCGTGTCGCTGCTGCAGGCGTTTGGGTATTCCCCAAAAGAACGAAAACGGGGGACAGAAGCCGTTTTGCGCCGAAAAGGGATCGAAAACGTTTCGCTTCATATTGATTCAGACCCAGACTCTCCCCCTTGGGTGGCAACGATGGCCGGATTGGATGTTCAAATGGAAAAAGCCCTTCACATCCCGCTTGAGAAATGGAATGGAAAAACCCCTCACGAAATGGCGCGCGAGGGGCGTGTGCAGGAAGTGGATGAGTGGCTGAAAGAGTATGAATTCCATTTGTTTAACATGCAAGAACGAGCCAATTTGCCGGTGCTCATCGGAGTGAATTCCATTCGCTCCCGTTATGGATTGCCCCCATCTCCGTTTAGCTCATCACATCGTCTTTCGGACTTATGGAAAATGAAATGGATGGGGCCGGAAAGAACCGAGACATTGTTGATCCGCGCGGAATGGGAAGGGATGTATTTTACCGATGACGCATTGGCGTTTTATAACGAAGTCATCGTGAGCGGAGAAAAAGAAGCCAAAGAGGCGTGTTGGGCCGTGGTTTTGCTCGTGTGTGAATATATGACCGGGCGGACGTTTTCATCGTGGGAGGACGTAGGAGAAGAAGACTGGAAACAATGCATCGTCGATCAAATCCCGTCAAGATGGAGTTCGTTTTCATGGGAAGTGGTGAGCCGAGCGCTCGATATGTTGCTTGAGTGGGCCGATTGGCTGGACCGCCGTTATGGAACGAATCATCGAACTGTTATTGGTGCCGTGCTGGAAGAGGTCAGAAGCGAATTGGAACATTGCTTTGCTTTGCTGGATGAATGGAGGGGCGAGAACGGAAAGGGGGATGAGGAACTGATGGCTTGGCAGCTTGCTCGTTTGTTTGGTTTGCCTATTTCCCTTTCCGTCGGTTTCTCGTTTTTCCGCGTCAAGCGTGTGGAACAGGGGAAGGCGGTGCTGGATTGGCTTGCCCATAACCGAACGGTGACATGGGACATTCCGAAGCGGGCAGAGCCGCATCTGTTGCCGGGCATGTATATCGTCGCCGCGACCGATCGCAACGGCAAGCTGGACGATCTTGCCCGCGTATATCCGCCGTCTTTCTCTCCGTACGTAGAGCCGTGGCTTCAGGCGCTGCAAGAGTGGCCAGACAAGGTGGAGAAAGAACGGGCTGCGTTTCAAGAGCGCCTGCTTGCCTCGTTGTCCCGTTTGCTTCGCCGGCCGTAGGCGTCCCGATGAATGACGGGGCGCTTGTTTCTCTCGGCTCGGCCTCTATGATTCTCCATTATGCAGGCAAGCCCAATGGTAAGAGTCATTCATCCTATTTCGCGCAGGAGACTCCCACTTCAACGACCAAAGGGAGTAAGTGGGAGAGGAATGCGCGTTCCCCCCTTTCTTTTGTGTATGATATAATAAAGGCGTGGAGAAAACCGTTCAATAAAGGCACTCCAATCACGGCTACTCGATGTATGGAGTTGGTTACAGGAAACGTTGTAACCGTAAAACATCGAGCGTAGGTCCGTCTGTTGTGTGTGGAAGCCAAGTACTGCCAACAGACACACCGAGAGAATCGGTAACGATGCAGGCATGACCTGCGTCGTTGGGTAGTCGTCAACCTGCCCCCTGATGCAACCCCAAGTCAAGGAAGGAGGACGAAGTCCGTTTGCACTTCTGGGGAGTTGCAAGCCCCCACTTCAAGCGTTAGCTAAGTGGGGGTAGTTGACATTCTTAGGATTTTGGTCCATCACCATAACGTGTGCTTGAGAAGCAGGGTTTTTCTCGTTTTACCGAGAAACGGATGAGGACGCGAATGATCCAAGAATCCTACACCTTTAGGAGTGCGGAGTGTCAACCGGCATGAAAATCATGGATTGGCTGATTTCTCCTTGGAGAAGGAAATATGGCATGTTTTGAAAAAGCCAAGGGCACCTTTTGATAAAAAATGGAATGCGAATCGATGTTCTCGACATGAGCGACGGAAGTCCCAAAGTGCTTGCGATATGTGTTGCTGAAAGCAGTTCCATCACACGTTGATCGTGAATGTCTCCCCAAAGTGTTTAGCTGGCCCGAGCGTTAGCGTAGAGGGGGAGAACGTTCAATGACTATGATACAAAGAAAGTAGGTAGCTATATGGTGAAGGCATCGCGAAACAATCTTTGTCCATGCGGCAGTGGGAAAACGTACAAGCATTGTTGTGGGAAGAAAGAAGCAGTATCGATAGAATCTCTAATTGACCGTGAAGTGGCCAAATGTATGCAAGATGTGTTTTCGTTTGCGTTAGAGCGATATGAGGAAGAGCTTGCTTTCATGATGTCTGGTTCTCCATTTCAAGGGCTTCCTAACGAGCTGGAGACCAGCGCCAATTTATTGCTGACGAACTGGGCGATTTTTCACAGACACGTTGATGACAAAGGGATGACAATTTTTTCAGCCTATATGAGAAGCCGGCGCCGCACGCGGTGGCGTCCAGCAGTGCAAACTCATTTGAAGCGATGGGACGAGGCGGTTCCGTCGTTTGACGAGATCATTCATATCGAGGATGAGCGGCGTTTCCTTGTACGCGATCTGTTGACCAGAAAAGAAAAGTACGTCCGTTTTTTGACGCCGGAGGAGCTTCCGTCTGCTAGGGAGGGGGACGTGTTAGTAGGATGCCTCGTTCCGCATGGGGACGAGTGGGCGTACTTCATGAAGGTGCTGCCGATTCCAAAGAGCGGGAAGGATCGGCTTGCGCGGGCGCTTCAAGCGGAATGGAATCCGGATATGAAAACGTGTGAAGTGTTTTTGCGCGAGTCGTTTCCGGAATTGCTTGAAATAGCGGTCCATGAGCTGTTGTGGCAGCTGCTGAGCGAAAAGGACTGGGGGGATCGAGATCAAGATGATGTTTTTCGCGAATTAAAGAAAAAGGAAGAAACAACCTCCTCCCTAGTGCTCAGCGAGGCTGCGTTCCTTTGGCGCGCATATTGCGAAATGGATGAACCGGTCATCAAGAATCCTGCTGTGTATGCGGCTGCACTCCGTTATTTGGCGAGTGAAATGGCTGGAAGAGAATTTGTCAATATGGAAAAGGTTGCGGAACACTACGGCGTTCCTGTAGAGGAAGTGGAAGCCGCTGTGATGGAATTGTTTTTATTTCGCACAGAGTTGCTCGATGATGGAGATGATGAGGGCGAGAATGATGATGAGTGGCTCTTTGACGATGGGGATGACGGTGATGAGATCTGGTTCGACGACGGTGGGATGGAGGATGGCGATGAGCTGGACCGTGCGATTGAGGAATGGCTTGACCAAGTTGAGGAGTTGTTTGATTGCGAGGGCTGGGACGTTGATCAAGTCCATCGCTTGATCGACAAAGCGATCCGAACATGGAAAAAGGACGGGTTGCTTGAAGGAGTCGATGCAGCTGAGTTGCGCAAGGAGCTCGAGGAGCTCGTCTGGGAGACGTTTGCCGAACGGGGATTTTTGTAAGGCGATGGACAAAGCAGGCAACAAAGGACAGATGGGTGCGAAAGAAGGTGCCCTTGAGAGATGACGGATACCTTCTTTCGCATGCGTTACAATCGGATATAGGCCAGCCGCTCGTTCGCTTCCTCGACGTCAAAGGCATCAGGGTCAAAATCTTCGCCTTTCATGTCGTACATCCAGTCTACCAGCTCGCGCAATTCGGGATCGGCAAGAGAGTCTTTTTGCGCCGCCGCTTCCAGCAGCTCCAGGTAGCCATAGACGCCGCCGCAATCCTCGGGAGGGCACGCCCGTTTTCCTTTCAGGCAAGCGGCGCGTTCCAACGGTTTTGGGAGTGTTTCAATCTTTTCAACAGTGACGGTATGGCGCCAGTAGTCGCCAAAATCGTAAATATATAGAAACTTTTGTTTTTCTTCCGTCAGCCATTGCTGTAATGGGATGCGGCGGGCGTCCATCAGTTCTTTTTCCAGCTGAAACGAATCCCAGCCGTCAGGGATGCCGATGAGAACGCTTCCGAAATCGAATTCGTATAAATGGGCTTGTTCCCATCCCATCGCTTCTTGGATGATGAGATGAAGCTCGTGAAATGTCGCATGTCCGGGAACAAGGACGCGCCGCCAAATCGGCGGGCGGATGCCGTTTAATGTGATTTTCAGCTGGTAGGCTGTTTTGGACCGCCGCCGTTTGGAGGGGGGTGCGCTCTTTGGCGCCTCAACCCATCTGCCGTGTGGACGGTCCCGCTCTGTCGGATGGAACATGGCAGACAATTCGTCGATCAGTTTAGCAAGATTGTCGGGGTTCATAGCCCTCGTCTCCTTTCGGATAAACGTTTTGTATAATAGTAGTTTATCCTGTCCATAGTAGAATTTAAACATTATTGATGGAAATATTGAAAAAAGAAAGATGGGAGAGGAGGATGACGCATGTCGATCGGCTGGAATGACCCATGCCCGTGTGGAAGTAGGAAAAAGTATAAGAAGTGCTGCATGAACAAACAGCAGAATCATGAAATCAAACGGGTGCGCCAGCGCCGCTTTTTTGGCCAAAAATATGAGCTGTCGCAAATGGTGCAGCGATTTTTGGATGAATCGCTGTCTTACAACGAACAAGCAGTGGCGAGACGGACGTTTTACCAAAAAATAGAGGGTATGAAGTATTTATAATATTTTGGATTTTTTGAAACACTTTGGTGCTTGTTCATTCACCGTTTTCCCAATGGAATGCGCGTCATTGAATGGTTCCAGCGCGACAAAGGACACCGTCTCCCGTTGGAGCACGGAGCGCTTTTGGCGCTTCTGCGTGTTTCTTCATGGGGACGGCTTATCCATTCGGACATCGGTTAGAGAAGCGATGGTGGTATGTCGGCCGTAGCTGGATGGTTCGACTGGGTTGCGCGTTGTGGCTGCCGTTGTCGTGTGAAGAGGCATCATGCAGAAAAAGGAGAGCTATTGTCGGTTGATGGATGCCGCCCCGCTAGTTTTGTCGAGCGGTTTTCCCAAGTGACAGACAGGAAATTCCCCGTTGTGCGCGAACGATATAGTAGACAAATTGGAGACAACGGGGGAGGGAATGCGCATGAGGCGAGGAATATGGCTCGCCCTGTTGTTTTGTTTGCTATGGCTGGCTGCGGCTGCTTGGCCGGTGGGGGCGAAAGGGGAGAGTGGGAAAACCGCTCAGTTGGCGGTGGTGACGGCGGATCAGGTGAACGTCCGCCAAGGACCGGGGGTGCCGTACCGTCCATTGGCGAACGTTCACCGTGGCGAGGCGTATCGGCTGATCGAGGTCAAGGATGGATGGGTGAACATCGAGTGGAAACCGAATCGAACCGGGTGGATCGCCGCGCGGTACGTCACGTTGGCAAAAGAGACGGCCATCGTGCAAGAAAACCGACTCCGCCTTCGACAAGAGCCGAGCAGAGATGGGCGAATTATCGGGCATTTGGCGCGGGGAGAAACGGTATGGATCATCAAGGAAGATGGGGAATGGACGGAAGTGATCGCAGACGGTGCGATCGGCTGGGTGTCTTCAGCATACCTCACTGCAGCTCGGGAGTCATCGATTTCGCATCAAACCGGAATCGTCAACGCCAGTTCGCTCAACGTGCGGGCTGAGCCGTCATTGAAGGCAGCGCGCGTCGGCCGCCTTGTCCGGGGCGAAGAGGTCGAGATTGTGGAAAAGAAACCGGGATGGTACAAAATTGCCTCCCAAACAGGGCTTGATGGGTGGGTGTCATCCGCATATGTGCAGGTAAAGGGTGGACAAGCTAATGAAAAGGAAGCGGAAGTGCCCCAGTCGGCTGGCCGCTCGCTGCCTTCAGCCATCGCGCCTAGCGACTCCCGCCTTTATGTAGACAGCTGGACGCGCGGACCCATTCAGGCGCTCGCCGGAAAAACGATCGTGCTTGACGCCGGCCATGGCGGCAAAGACGGCGGGGCGCAAAGCATCAATGGCGTAACAGAAAAAACGTTGACGATGGAAACGGCTAAGCGGCTGAAAGAAAAGTTCGAAACATATGGAGCGCGTGTTGTATTGACGCGCGCTGGTGATGATTATGTGCCGCTGTCGGCGCGCGTTGCCGCCGCCCGCTTGTACCAGGCCGATGCGTTTATTAGCTTGCACTACGACAGCGCGGCGGACCGGGACGCTTCCGGTGTCACCGTTTACTACTACGACCGGTTTGCTGATTACGGCTTGGCGCAATCATTCGAAGGGCCGTTCTCACAGCTCTCTATCTTGCCGTTTCGCGGCCTCGCCTTTGGCGACTATTACGTGTTGCGGGAAAACGAGCGGCCGTCCGTGTTGCTTGAGCTCGGCTATTTAAGCAATCGGTCGGACGCTGCAGTCGTGGCGACAAACGGTTATCAAGAAGCAGTGACGACGGCCATCGTGAATGCCGTACGTCATTATGTTCAATCGCACGGCCTTTTGGAAAAGACCGGTGATTAAAGGAGCAGGTTGCTTCACCACCTTGTTTCTCAAATTGAGAACCTGTTGGCATCAGCTTCTCGTTTCACGTCATCCGACGTCAGCTAGGGGTGATCGCTGTTTTTCACCAGCCTTCTAAAAAAGTGGACAACGGATTTGCTGCGGCATGACAAAAAGCGTCCCCGATTTTCGGGGCGCTTTTTGTTGTTTCGTCTTGTTTGGATAACCGCTGGCTGACGGCAGAGGATCATTCGCTTTTCAGGGCGTTTGCCTGAGGGCTGCAGGGAGCGAAAGGGCGGAAGTTGGTTGACAAAATAGTTAAAAAAGTATAATATTTATAAAGGATTAGGATAATAATAATCGCCTGTTATTCTAATTAGTACTATTGTTTTGTTATATATCAGAATATTCAATTCATTTTTGATGGAATAGAAATGGGGGATACAATGAAGACGAGAGATGTGTTGTTTACAGGATTGATGCTATTTTCTCTCTTTTTTGGCGCGGGGAACTTGATTTTCCCTCCGTATTTAGGGATGGAAGCAGGAACGGCCGTATGGCCGGCGGTTCTTGGATTTATCGTCACCGGTGTTGGGCTGCCGCTGTTGTCAGTCGCGGCGGTGGCGTTCGCAAAAGACGGCATCCGTTCGCTCGGCAACGCCGTTCATCCGCTGTTCAGCCTTTGCTTTTCACTCGCGGTGTATTTGGCGATCGGCCCGTTTTTCGGCATCCCGCGCGCGGCTAGCGTCGCCTATGAAATCGGAGCGAAGCCGTTTTTCCCTGAGAGCGGATCTTTGGTGATGTGGCTGTTTACCGGCCTCTTTTTCGCCCTTGTGTACTGGCTCAGCTTAAACCCGTCGAAGCTTGTGGATCGAATCGGTCAGCTGTTGACGCCGGTGTTGCTGCTTTCGATTGCCGTGCTTTGCCTTGCCGGTTTAATCCGGCTTGACGACCCGCAGGCGATGCCGGCTGAGAAGTACGCCTCGGCGCCGTTTGTGAAAGGGATGCTCGAAGGGTATTTAACGATGGATACGATCGCGGCCCTTGCCTTTGGCATCGTCGTCATTCATGCGCTTCGTGACCGCGGGGTGGACCGGCCGGCGTTGCAGGCAAAAGCGACGATGCAAGCCGGGTTGATCGCCGGATTGGGTCTCGCGCTCGTTTATGGCGGCATTGCCATCATTGGCTCTAGAATGGCGGGTGCCGGTTCCTTTGCCAACGGAGCCGAGCTATTGTCATACGTGTCATCGCTGCTGTTTGGCAGCGGAGGGAAGTTGCTGTTGGGCGTGATCGTGGCGCTTGCCTGCTTAACAACGGCGGTTGGTCTAGTCGCTGCTTGTGCGCAATACTTTCAAGAGCTCACCCCGACTGTTTCGTACCGAACGTATGTCATTGTATTAACCTTATTTAGCTTTTTGATGTCAAACCTCGGCTTAAATGCGTTGATCGCTGTTTCCGTTCCAGTGTTGACGATGCTGTATCCATTGGCGATCGTGCTCGTCGCCCTGTCGTTTTTCCGCCGCTTTTACCGTGGTTCGGCGAAAGTGTACGGGATGGCGTTGCTCTTTACCGGCATGTTCAGCCTGTATGACGGTTTGAAAACGATCGGGCTGGAGACGGCATGGTTAGAACCGCTCCTCTCATGGGCGCCGCTGTTTTCAGTCGGGCTCGGCTGGGTTGTCCCTGCGCTGATTGGCGCTGCGCTTGGCTTGATGATCGATCGGCCGTCCGCAACGAAACGGAAACATGCGGCGTAAAGGGCTGACTCAAAAGGTCATGTACGCCCGGTCGGGGGAATAATATGAATATAAAATCCGTCTGATGTATATATATGGAAGAAGGGAGGATGCCTCGTTGCTTTTGGGGCATTCTCTTTTTTGTGTGGAAAATAGTTTTTTGTTCGAGCAACGGGGCGGAACCCGTGAAAACCGGCAGGCGATTCGATATAATGAGGACAAGCGACGATCGCCGCAATGGATGAAAAGGTGTGAGGAATCGTGAAGATAGCGATTGCGGGAACGGGATATGTTGGACTTGTGACCGCGGCTTGTCTGGCCGATAAAGGGCATGATGTGACATGCGTCGATGTGAACGAAGAGAAAATTCGCCTATTAAATGAAGGGATCGTCCCGATTTATGAGCCGGGGCTTGACTCGCTTATTCAGCGAAACGGCGTTCGCCTTCGCTTTACGACCAACGATGTGGAAGCGTATCAACGGGCGGAAGTGATCATGATCGCCGTCGGCACGCCGCCGCAGCCGGACGGGTCTGTGCGGCTTGATGATGTATGGGGCGCATTGCGACGCATCGCCGGGGCGGCCGAACGCGATTGCCTTGTCGTTATCAAGTCGACCGTGCCCGTCGGCACTGGCGATGAAGCCGCCCGTTTTTTGGCGGAAAACGGACGGCCGGAGGTGAAATTCGACGTCGTATCCAACCCGGAGTTTTTGTCGCAAGGAACGGCAGTGCGCGATACACTGCAGGCGCCGCGCATTGTATTGGGAGTGGATTCGGACCGGGCTGAACGGGTGATGAAGGAGCTGTACGCCCCGTTTGCCCTCCCGTACGTCGTGACGGACCGGAGAAGCGCTGAGATGATCAAGTATGCGGCCAATGTGTTTTTGGCGTTGAAAATTTCGTACATCAACGAGATCGCCAATGTATGCGAGTTGGTAGGCGCTGATATTCAGGCGGTGGCGGAAGGAATCGGCATGGATCCGCGCATCGGCCGCCGCTTTTTGCGCGCCGGCGTCGGGTATGGAGGCTCATGCCTGCCGAAAGATGCAAATGCCCTCTATTCCTTGGCGGCTTCCCACGGCTATTCGCTCAAAACGGTATGGGCGGCGATCGACGTCAATGAGAAACAAAAATGGAAACTTCTTGACAAAGCGCGTCTGCACATTGGGGATTTCCGCAACCGGACGGTCGCCGTGCTTGGCGCCGCATTCAAGCCGGGCACCGATGATGTGCGCGAGTCTCCTGCCTTGGCGAACATCGAGCGGCTCATTTCCGAAGGAGCAGTCGTGCGCGTCTGGGACCCGGCCGCCCTCGGTCATGTCTCGCGCCGTTTTGGCGATGCGGTTGTTTGTTGCGAGACGATCGAGGAAGCCATTCGCGGCGCGGATGTTTGTTTCATTTTCACCGAATGGCCGGCTGTGTTGCAATTTGACCTTCACTGCTACAAGACGCTGATGAAAACACCGCTTGTGGTGGATGGACGGAATTGCTACGACCCGAAGGCGGCCGAAGCCGCCGGCTTAATCTACGAGTCGATTGGGCGGCCGGTGGGGCATAGGCAGCTGAAAGTGGATCGGGCTGTTGACGTTCTCCAGTGCGCCTCAGCTGCCTTTTTCCGCAAACAATGCGAATAGGGATGCCGCTTAATTGTCCCGTTCGCATCGCCACGACGGCTTTTTTGTAAAAAAGGGAATAAGGCGGCCTGTCCGTTCGATGGAAGTGGGATAGTAGACATGCCGGCGGGCGCGGGGGCATCAATCGTCGTTTCAAAGAAAGAGAAGGTTAGGTTTCCAGTGGTGGCTTTATGGAAAAACGTGGGGTCGCAGTCCGCCACTTTGAAAGCGGAGACAGGCGGGGAAGAGAGCGGCTGAAGAAGCCGTCTTTTCCCGCCGCTATGAGCAGGCGGCAAAAGGAGGGATGTATCATCCGCATTCGCTTAGGTCTGTTTGGTGCGGACGATTCGCTGTCCATGATTCAGGCGGTGGCGCAAGAGTACAAAGAGCTTGTTTGCGTTCCCGTTGTGTATTGGGATGAAAGTGAAGTGATCGATTTGATCCGCCCGCTCGCGTCAGAAGTTGATATGTGGCTGTTCTCCGGACAAGTGCCGTATTCGATCGTGAAGCAGTCCGGTGAGGTCGATGCGCCGCTGTTTTATGTGCCACATATTGGTGCCAGCTTGTACCGCACACTGCTGCAGGCGCACTATACTGCGCAGATTCCGGTCAGCCGACTTAGTTTTGACACGTACGAGCGTCGCGAAATCGAACGGCTGCTGGAAGAGGCGGGTATCGAAGAGCCGATTCCATACGTCAAGCATTACGAGGGAGGCATTTCGGCCCAGGAACTGTCCGACTATCATTACACCCTTTGGAAACAAGGGAAAACGGAAGCAGCGGTCACCTGTTTGCGGACAGCCCATCTTGAACTGGAGAAACTCGGGATGCCGGTGTATCGGGTATTGCCTGCCCGCTCGGCGGTGGAAGCGGTCATCCAAACAATCATTCGCACCGGACAGATGCTGCAGGCGCAAGATGCGCAAATCGCCGTGCAAATGATTGAAGTCGATGCGATGCAGGCGGCCTCCCCAGAGACATTTTCGACCGATGACATATATCGTCTGGAGATGAAGACAACAGAAAAATTGCTACGGTATGCAAAAAAAGTCCAAGGGTCGCTCAAAAGCGCCGGACCGGGCCGCTATGTCATTTTTACGACAAGAGGTGCATTAAAAGAGATCACCGAAGGCTATAAAACGGTCCCCTCGGCGGAGGAGACGGGGCTCCTTGACGGCGAGGTCATCGCGTGCGGAATCGGCATCGGCCGAACGGCGTATGAGGCCGAAATTCAGGCTGGGAAGGCGTTTTTGCATGCGAAACAAAGCGGGCGGGGTGCGTGGATGGTGGTGTTTGATGACGGAACGATCTCGGGTCCGTTAGGAAAAAGTGTGCACCTCCGCTATTCGCTCGGCGGCGGAGAACTGCGGCAGCTGGCGGAGCGGACGGGATTAAGCGCCGCGACGCTCTGCAAATTGAAAGCCATATTGCAAAAACGCGGAACCAACGAGATCGAAGCGCATGAGTTGGCTTCTTACATGCGGATTGTGCCGCGCAGCGCCCGCCGGATTTTAAACCAATTGGAGACTGTGGGCCTTGCCGAAGTGGCCGGGGAGACCAACCCGTATCCGCGCGGGCGTCCGCGCAAAGTATACCGCATTTTCTTATAATTGCTCGATCAGCTTCTGCCTTTAGCGTCAGGCAGAAGTTTTTTGTTGTCTTGAAGGTGTTTTTATTATTTGTATTATTTGAAAATTAACTCTGTTTCCGTTATAATTAAGGACATATCCGAAAATTATCCGTAATTAAGGTGAGGGGAGGATAGCTTGATTCAAGGGGAACGTCTTTGGCAGCGGCTCATGGAACTAGGGGAGGTCGGCAAGAAACCAAGCGGCGGCGTCACGCGCCTCTCGTTCACTGCTGAAGAGCGGAGGGCCAAAGATTTCGTCGCTTCCTACATGCGCGAAGCGGGGCTCTCTGTATATGAAGATGCGGCTGGCAACTTGATCGGACGGAAAGAAGGAGCGAATCCGGATGCCCCGGTCGTCCTTGTTGGATCTCATCTCGATTCGGTTTACAACGGCGGTTGCTTTGATGGACCGCTCGGGGTGTTGGCCGGCGTGGAAGTCGTTCAGGCGATGAACGAGCACGGGGTTGTGACGCACCATCCAATTGAAGTCGTGGCATTTACGGACGAAGAAGGAGCGCGCTTTCGTTTCGGCACGATCGGCAGCCGCGCGATGGCCGGGATGCTGCCGCAGGAAGCGCTCGAGCGCCGCGACGCGGAAGGGATTTCCCTCGCTGAAGCGATGAAACAGGCGGGGCTTGACCCGGACCGCTTGCCGCAGGCAGCGCGAAAGCCAGGAACGGTGAAAGCTTATGTCGAACTGCACATCGAACAAGGACGGGTGCTGGAGGAGGCTGGTCTTCCAGTTGGCCTCGTCACTGGCATCGCCGGTCTGATTTGGGTGAAATTTACCATCGAAGGAAAGGCAGAACATGCCGGCGCCACGCCGATGTCATTGCGGCGCGACCCGATGGCCGCCGCCGCGCAAATTATTGCGATCATTGAAGAGGAAGCAAGACGAACAGGAACAACGGTCGGTACTGTAGGACAGTTGCATGTCTATCCGGGCGGTATTAATGTCATTCCGGAACGGGTCGAATTTGTGCTCGATTTGCGTGACTTGAAGGCTGATGTGCGCGATCAAGTATGGAATGCCATAGCCGCGCGGGCAGAGACGATCGCCAAGGAGCGGAACGTTCGCCTCACAACCGAGCGTCTGCAAGAGATGCCGCCGGTGCTATGTTCCGATGAGGTGAAGCGCGCGGCGGAGGCGGCGTGCCGAAAGCTTGGCTATTTGCCGTTTTGGCTGCCGAGCGGTGCAGGCCATGACGGCGTACAGTTGGCTTCGATTTGCCCGATCGGCATGATCTTTGTCCGCTCCCAAGATGGGGTGAGCCATAGTCCGGCGGAATGGAGCACTAAAGAAGACTGCGCTGCTGGTGCAGAGGTGCTTTATCATACGGTGTGGCAACTGGCCCAACGGGAATAACGAAAAAGACAAACGAACAGGGGGAGACTATGGATGACAAAGGAAGAAATCAAACGGCTCGTCGATGAAGTGAAACAGGAGGTCATCGCCTGGCGCCGCCACTTGCACGCCCATCCCGAATTGTCGTTCCAGGAAGAGAAAACGGCGCAGTTTGTGTACGAGACGCTGCAATCGTTCGGCCACCTTGAGCTTTCGCGGCCGACGAAAACGAGCGTGATGGCGCGCCTTGTCGGCCCAAAGCCAGGCCGGGTCGTCGCCATTCGCGCCGATATGGACGCGTTGCCGATTCAAGAAGAAAACACATTTAAGTTTGCTTCCAAAAACCCAGGCGTCATGCATGCGTGCGGGCATGACGGCCATACGGCGATGCTGTTGGGGACGGCGAAAATTTTTGCCCAGCTTCGTGATCACATTCATGGTGAGATTCGCTTTTTGTTCCAACACGCGGAAGAACTGTTCCCCGGCGGAGCGGAAGAGATGGTGCAAGCTGGCGTCATGGACGGGGTGGACGTCGTCATCGGCACCCACCTTTGGTCGCCGCTTGAGCGCGGAAAAATCGGCATTGTGTATGGGCCGATGATGGCCGCACCGGACCGCTTTTTCATCCGCATCATCGGCAAAGGCGGCCATGGGGCGATGCCGCATCAAACGATCGATGCCATCGCCATCGGGGCGCAAGTGGTGACGAACTTGCAGCACATCGTCTCGCGCTATGTCGACCCGCTCGAGCCGCTTGTTCTGTCCGTGACACAATTTGTGGCGGGTACGGCCCATAATGTCCTGCCAGGGGAAGTCGAAATTCAAGGGACAGTGCGCACGTTCGACGCCGAGCTGCGCCAGACGGTCCCGCAATGGATGGAGCGCATTGTCAAAGGGATCACCGAAGCGCACGGCGCCTCGTATGAGTTTCAATTTGACTACGGATACCGCCCGGTCATTAACTACGATGAAGTGACCCACGTCATCGAAGAAACGGCGCGCGAGCTGTTCGGCGAAGAGGCAGTGGCCCGCTTGAAACCGAACATGGGCGGCGAAGATTTCTCCGCCTTTTTGCAAAAAGCGCCCGGCAGCTTTTTCTACGTGGGCGCGGGCAATGTAGAAAAAGGCATCGTGTACCCGCACCACCACCCGCGCTTTACGATTGACGAAGACGCGCTTGAGATCGGCGTGCAAATGTTTGTCGCCGCGACGTTGAAACTGTTGGCAAGCTGAACATGGAGAAGAGCAATGCTGGTATGGGCGCGCTTTCGTCTTCATGCTTGTTGTATAAGGAGATGAGGCACAGTAGATCGAATGAGTGTGGAGCTTGAATGGAGCGTGCATATTTACTAGCGGCACCGCGTCGGAGTGCATTTGTTTGAATGGGGCGTGCGTTTTGTTTGCCAATATATCTATAGAAGGCCGGTGAAAAACAGCTGGTTTCGCCGAGCCCGTTGCTTTCGGCTGAAAGAGAAAAGTTGATTTTACAGGATTTCTCAATTTGAGAAGAGGCTCTGTTTTCCGCAATTTTTCACTAAATCACCAGTCCTATAGAACGCCCGGTATGAACTAACTGGTGGGATAAAAAACTATGTGCACCGAGCACTCGACCGACAAGTTCGAGATGATGCGAAAGCGACTCGACGCCATCGGGTGCTCGGTCTATCAAGCATACGGTATGATTATGACCGGAAAGGAAGGTTCTGTACGAGAGAAAGGAGCGTAACGAACGCTATCGGTTTCTCTCTTTTGGAGAACGGCTGACAATAAAATAGATTGATAATTCAGTGAATATAACCAGAACAAATGGGCGACCAACCAATAGACGTTCGTACTCGCCTTTTATTGCCTTTCTTCTATGCTGTTATGGCGAGAAAAGCACAGAGAGGGGAATGACGGACGATCGATTTTGCGGTTCATTTTTTCGTTTATCGTCCGTTGCCGATTTCAATCATTGCTGATATGAATGGAAAGGAGAATGTGAAATGGCTGCGCCGAATGTGAATATTCCTACTCCTGAAACGCCGCCGCGCGGGTTTTTTAGCCGGATGCTTAATATAATTGAAAAATACGGAAACCGACTTCCGGATCCTGTGACTTTGTTTGTTGTTTTGTCGATCGCGATTCTTATTGCTTCTGCTATTGCGGCGGCAGCCGGTCTTTCTGCTGTCAACCCATCAACGAATGAAACGATTCAGGCGGTCAACTTGTTGTCGAGTGAGGGATTGGTCAAAATTTTAACAGGCATGGTGACGAACTTTGCTCAATTTCCTCCTTTAGGACTTGTATTGGTCGTCATGATTGGTGTGGGGCTGGCTGAAGCGACCGGGCTTATTCAAGCTCTGATGAGGCGGGCGTTGGCCAGTACTCCTCCGAGATACGTGATTCCGACGGTCATTTTCATTGGCATGTTAGGGAATATGGCAGGGGATGCCGCTTTTGTCGTTTTGCCTCCTATTGCGGCCTTATTACTGATGGGGATAGGGTTCAACCCATTGGCGGGTTTGATTATGGCTTATGCCTCAATAGCCGGCGGGTTTGCGGCTAACTTGATTGTCAACATGCTGGATGTTTTAGTCGCTGGTTTTACAGAAGTAGGCGCTCAAGTGATGGATCCTAGTTATAAAGCGAATCCAGCAATGAACTGGTACTTTCTTGCGGCTTCATTTGTTGTACTTGTCATTGTAGCCACTGTTGTCACGAACAAAATCACAATTCCTCGTTTAGGAAAATACGAAGGCGATGTTCAAAAGATGGATCCGTTAACGGATGATGAAAAGAAAGGATTGCGTTGGGCAGGTTGGTCTGCTCTTGTTTACATTGCGATTTTGCTGGTGCTCGCCCTCCCCAGTGATGCGATTTTACGAAATCCAGAAACAGGATCTTTGGTAAGCGGCTCTCCCTTGATGAATGGACTCGTTCCGATTATTATGTTTTTGTTCCTAATTCCAGCCTTGTTTTATGGAATGGGGGCCAAAACAGTTCGTTCGGATAAAGATGTGGCAAAAATGATCGGGGATGCTCTAGCGACAATGGGTCCTTATATTCTTCTGGCGTTTGTCGCCGCTCAGATGATTGCATATTTCAACTGGAGCAATTTAGGTCCTATTATTGCTATTAAAGGGGCGGAGTTTCTCCAGTCGATCGGGTTGACAGGCATCGGTCTAGTGGTGGGATTTGTGATCATCGCTGCCTTGATTAACTTGTTAGTGGCCAGTTCTTCAGCTAAGTGGGCGATTTTAGCACCGGTCTTTGTACCTATGTTTATGGTGTTAGGATATGACCCAGCTTTTACGCAGATAGCCTACCGAATCGGTGATTCCATCACAAATCCGATCACTCCAATGCTTCCTTACTTTGCAATTTTATTGTCGTTTGCCAAAATGTATAATCCGAGAGTAGGGATGGGGACGTTAATGGCTTCGTTGTTGCCATATACGATTTTCTTTGCCCTGGCTTGGATTGCGATTTTGGTGGTTTGGTTTTTCCTGGGTTGGCCGTTAGGGCCGAATGGGCCGATTTTCCTTCCGTCTTAAGCGCTGTGAAAAAGAGTTCGTCTTCGTAAACAGGGAGCATGTAGAGGAATGGAATGAAAGAAACCTGCAGCAAGAAAATAGGTGTTTCCTTCACAGCTTGTCAAAGTTTTGTGTCAAAACTGTTGTGTCCGTACACGATGAAAAAGAAAGAAGATTTAGTTAGCTGCCAAATAGCCCTCTTTAGGAGGGGTTTGGCATTTTTTATGCACCGTGACGAAATGGGGGTTTTTGGACTCGATATAGTGTGCAAACTGTTTTTGTTTGGAAGGGATTTGAACTTTGGATCGCACGTGGATAGCCTGGTGGACAGCTTGCCGTAGGGCGGGTGTTCCCAGAAATATCACCATCTCAAAGCGCAGGCGCAGATGGGGGAGTGTTCCACATGTGGTGTGGTAACTGGTCCGAGGGGATAACGAAAAAGATAAACAAAGGGGAACGGAGAAAAGAAGTCTTCTTTCCAGCCTGTGAGCGAACGATTTTCAAGCAATGATGAAGCAACTTTCAAAAAAGAAAATGGAAAAATATCACCATCCCTGTTATGATGATAAAGAGTTCAGCGAACAAGGTGTCTACTTTCGTTTGTTGTGTAGGTACCTTGTTTTGTTGGGAAAAAGGTTGTTGGCAGGTGGAACGATGAGAGATTTCCTTTCCCGCTGGGTCCCCGTCATTCTCTGGTGCCTCGTCATTTACAGCTTCAGCGAGTCTTCCTGGTTTACTGGGGCGAATACGGCGCATGTGCTGCAGGTGATTTTATCGTACTTGCCGTTTGGCAGTGGGGATGAAGAGGGGTCGTCATTTTTGAATTTTTTGATCCGCAAAGCGGCGCATTTGACCGAATTTGGCATTTTGGCCGCGCTTGTATGGCGGGCGCTGTCGCCCAAGCGGTTTGCGTATGCGGGCGCTTGGCTGTTTGCGACCGTGTATGCGGCAACCGATGAGTGGCACCAGTCGTTTGAGCCGGGGCGGACGGCGACGCCAAAAGATGTGGCGATTGATTCATGTGGGGCGCTCCTCGCGCTTTTGATCGTCTTTGTTTGCCGCCATTGGTTAAGGACAAAGCATCGGGCGGTCAAACGCGGCGTATAATAGAACAGAGCTCTCTCAACGTATAGGCCTAAATGCAAACGGAAAGAATGGCCAATAACGAGTTTGCGAGAGAAGGGAGAGAGGGCCATGGTCGCGTTTATCGCGGGAATGTTTGTCGGTTCATTCGTGATGCTTGTTATCATGAGCATGATGGCGGTGGCGAAACGGGCGGATGAAGCAAGCGAACGGTGGAGGGAAAAGTGAGAAGTCCCTTGCGGCAGGCAAGGGATTTTTTGTGAAAATGCTGTGCGATCATGTTTACGTCAGCTTGCAAAAAAGGCCGCACATTGTTGAGGACCGCCGTGAAAGACCGACGAAGTACAACGGATTCGAAAAGTTGAAGGGGATAAAATTACAGGCGTGTTGATTATCCAATAAAATCCAAAGGGTATAGAAAAAAGAGCACCTTTCCTGTAGAATGTGAGTAGCGACACAAACAAACCCAGGAGGTGCTCTCTATGAACAAGCATACCACACTCCCGAATTTGATGCAAAAACTTGTTTCGGATGAAGAGATTCAACTGATTGCCGAAGCGGTTGGGTATCGTGATTCGTCTCGAACCTTTACGTTGCGCGAGTGGATTCACTTCTTCCTGCTGGCCGCCATGCATCAATGGAAAAGCTTTCGCCACGGAGCCGATGTGGGGCCTCTGTATGGATTGCCGCGATTCCATTATTCCACAGTATCCAAGAAAGCGAAAGAAGTTCCCTATGACATCATGAAACGCTTGTTGGCGTTGATCATTCCAAGTGCAACCGCCAAACCCGCCGTTCGCTTCGGTTTCCCAAACCGCTTCGGGTGGTGGATTCGACGACCGTCACGGTCGGGAAAAACCGCCTGCCATGGGCGCCGTATCACGGCGAACGCGCCGGAGTGAAGCTGCACGTCGCGTATTCGCCGGAATCCTCGTTGCCGGCAGACGTGGTGGAAACCATCGGACTGCGTCATGATGGCCCGGTGGGAGAACAGTTGACGAACGCTCAACAAGTGCTGGTGGAAGACCGGGCGTATTTCAAAATCGAACGCCTCGATCGATTTGTGGAGCAGCATCAGCTCTTTGTCATTCGGATGAAGGACAACATCGAACTTCATCAGAAAAAAAGCTTGAAACGCCTTTCCAGCACATCCTCATCGGTTCAAGCCGACTTCACGTGCCAGTTGGGACGAAACAATGCCGCTCCACCAAGCGTCACCGGGTGGTGATCTTTCGAGATGCGAATGGCCGCGACATTCGGGTCGTGACGAACCTCTTCCATGCGTCTGCGGAAACCATTGCCGACATGTACCAACAACGTTGAACTGTTGAGGTCTTTCCGTTGGGTGAAGCAATATTGGGTGAAGCAATATCTGAATGTCCCGACCTGTTTGGCACGACGGAAAATGCGGTATACAACCAACTGTTTGCGGCGTTCATCGCGTATGTGTTGCTGCGATGGCTGTATGATCAAACCAAAAAACAGACGAACGTCTCTCTTTCCTTCATTTCGTTCGTTCGCCGTTTTTTCTCTGGGCAGCTTCCTCTCGATTGGAAATCCGGGATGGCCGCTGCTTTGTTTGAGTATGCCCAAATTTATGGAAGACGTATGTCTAATTTTGGATAATCAACACTCGTGATCAAGGAATGATCTTATTAGCTGTATACGCCATTTCAGTTTTCTCTTCTTCGTATGTCGGAAGAAGTTTGGAAAGAAAAATATTCGAAGAGGAGAAACGCTTATTTGGCGGTATGGTGAAAATTAGTATAGCTGGGAATTTAGCGAAACTTATAGGATTTGGAGTAGGGGCTATCATTTTCAGTATTCCTTTAAGTATATAATTTTCTTATCATTCATTTTGTTTTTAGTCATGGCAAGTGTAAATGTTGAACACGGTTTTTCATATAGCAAGGCTTCTATTGCCGGTAAAAGAAAGTAAATAGTTTATTTTTGTTACTATTTGTTGGGCTTATATCATCCATTCCCATTCTATGGATACCATCTTTAGTAGAAAGATTTAATGAGGCAGGCATGATCAAGTTATCTTTTATTCCATTTGTATTACCGGGAACAATGAACATTTTACCCGTGGTGCTAGATAAACTTGATCAAGCATAAAAATAGCCCTTGCTGGCGGATCTCCAGTAGAATGAAAGTGTCACCCAACATTCGAAAGGAGAGATCCCCATGCAAGAGCACTTTCATTTTACTACAGATCCAGCCAAACTTCAAAAACAATATGCCGCTATTTTCTGTTTTGTTTCTGCCCAACTGTCGTTGATTCAAATGGATCTTCATCGCCGCAACCGTCACTTGGTCAAGCAAGAAGACGAAGTGGTCATGGCGGTTCACCTTTTGGGGAAGCTGCTGGGCTTTTCTTCCGAACGAGCCTGGCATCGTTTTGTCACGGGAAATTTGTTCACAAACGGCTCGTTTCTTGAACGCTCCCGATACAACCGCCGCTGCCGGGCGCTTGGTTTCGCCATCAAATGGATCCGTCATGAGCTGGCGAAACGTGGCCAACACCATGCTTATGCGGTCGTCGACAGCTTGCCTCTTCCGTTGTGCCATCCCGTGAGAATGCAGCGCGTCAAGCGATTTCGAGGGATCGCAGATATGGGGTATTGTGCTTCCAAAAAGCAATGGTACTACGGTTTCAAGCTGCATCTTCAAGTGACCAATCAAGGGCTGGCCATGGGCTATGTCGTGACGGAAGCGTCCTGCCACGACGTCAAAGCCGCTGAAACGGTGATGACTCAAATCCCTCATCCCTACAACTTTGGGGACAAAGGGTACATCAGCCACGCTCTTCGAGAAAAGCTGTACGAAGAACACCAAGCCGCGTTCTGGACACCGTCTCGACACCATCAAAAGCACGGCCCATCCAAGGCATGGGAAGAATGGATCAGGAAAAACGCAAAGTCATCGAGACGGTGTTTTCGATTCTCGTAGACCATACCGGATCACCGACATTCGAGCGAATTCCATGGCCGGTTTGAAGTGGCACTCGATGGCATCTTGTTGGCTTATTCCTTGGTCACACTAGGCTGGTTGAGCGCTGACACTCAACTAGCACCACGGGTATTCGCATTAATTTTGATGAAGACAATCTTTCACACATTCCGCGTTTTTTAGAAGAGTTAGCTGGTTATTTTGCGGGAGATTCGCGCTTTCAAATTTTTTGTCGCCCTGTTGGAAAATGGGGTGGAGCGAACGATGAAGATTTGCTGATATGCGACCATCGTACAGCAGAAACAAAAATATGGGAGTTTACGGAAATTGGCATTAATCGTGGGTTAAATATGAGTTCGATCATTGAGTCGATGTTAATGCCTACTGGGGCAGTTTGTTATGCAGCTAAGCCACATTCGTTTGTCATTGGCGCAATGGTCAAGTGTATAAATGTACTTGTTTCCTTCATGAGGAATATAACCATGTTGGATGGCTTCATGCTGATGGAACAATGGAAGTTGATTTCGATAAATTAGCTTTATGGGTCACGTCAGGAGAAGAACAAGATGAACATTGCCAAGCTTGTTTTTTTCGTCCAGCATGCCAAGGGAATCATTGTCCAATGTATCGCATACGTAAAGGAAAACGTCCTTGCCCTTATGAAAAACGGAAAATTAAACAAGTGTTGCGCTTAATTTATGCCAACAATCTAAGATAAAGTAACAGTGGTGTGATGATTTAGGGCGATATAAAACATTTTAATGCTTGACGAGAGTAGCGTAACGTGTAAAAAACATTTCACAACATGGGAGGAGGTGAATGATATGCGGATTTTACGTCCAGCTGTATCTCCAGTCATAGCGTCTAACTCAGGAAGACTTTCTAAATCTGTTCCGGGCAATTTAAAAATAATATCATTTAAACTTAGTATAATTTCTATCACTTGATAATTTATACATTCATAGAGAATGGAAAAATGGATTTGTCAAACTATCTCTTTTCCTGAAAGATGAGTAATTGGTGTTTTGCTAATAAAATGAAAGAGGGGCTCAATCCCAAAAGTTTGGGTGGCAGCCCCTTAAATGTCATTATTTGAGGTCGAAATATGTTAAAAATGATGGTCACGCAGATTGAAAAAATAAAAAAATAAAAAAAAATAGTTGCAATTGAAAATGTAATCGATTACAATAATTTCAGGACAAACATAAAGAATGGAGATAGGTAATGGTAAGGATTAGCGATGTAGCAAAATTAGCCAACGTTTCTACCGCCACTGTTTCCAGAGTTCTAAGCAATTCTGGAAACGTGAAAAAAACGACAGAAAAAGTACTGGAAGCAATACGAAAACTTAATTATCAGCCGAACATGTTAGCAAGACAACTAAGAAAATTAGAAACAAAAACAATACTTGTTGTAGTGCCAGATATTACGAACACGTTTTTCTCAAAGGTATTGAGAGGAATAGAACATGTGGCAATTGAAAACGATTACGAAGTCCTTCTTGGGGACACTGGTAATAATATAGAGCGCGAAAGTGGGTATTTAAATATATTGCGCCAGAGAAAAGCAGATGGAATGATTCTGCTGACGGCAAGGCTTGAATCACACGTATTAGAAGAGATTGCTAGTGAATTTCCTGTTGTTCTTGCGTGTGAGTACTTGGAAGGATCTACAATTCCAACTGTTTCCATAGATAATATTAGCAGCGCAAGAAAAGCTACAGAATACTTAATCCATTTAGGGCATCGAAGAATTGGTTTTATATCCGGACCTCTAAATGTTATATTGAGCCGCGATCGATTAAAAGGATTTCGGCAAGCTATGGCGCAACATGGTATTCCAGTAGAATCATTTTTAGTGCAAGAGGGCGATTTTTCTTTTGAAAGCGGTTATAACATGATGATGAAATTTTTAGCACTTGACCAGCCTCCGACAGCCGTTTTCGCTTCTAACGACGAAATGGCTATCGGGCGATAAAAGCAATAAAATCCAAGGGGTTGCGTGTGCCTGATGATATTTCGGTTGTTGGATTTGATGATAT